>NZ_DBLZMS010000007.1:0-72370 GCF_057037865.1 Ruminococcoides sp. | reverse complement strand
TTGAAAATGATGAAAAGCTTAAAGAGAACTATCAGAAAATCAAGGAAATAGCAGACAGGTTTTACAGAAATTTAAATGAGGATGTACTTTCAAAAACCGGGTTAGATAAATTAAAAGATTATGCTGAAATTTACTATCACTGTAATACGGATGCAGACCGAAAAAGACTTAATAAATGTGCATCGGAATTAAGTAAAGAAATCGTCAAAAATTTTAAGAATAGAGATGAGTATAACAAACTATTCGATAAAAGGATGATTGAGATAGTTCTTCCCAAACATCTTAAAAATGAGGACGAAAAGGAAGTTGTAGCCTCATTTAAAAATTTCACAACATACTTTACAGGTTTCTTCACTAACAGAAAAAATATGTATTCGGACGGAGAAGAATCCACGGCAATCGCATATAGATGCATTAACGAAAATTTGCCTAAACATCTTGACAATGTCAAGGCCTTTGAAAAAGCAATTTCTAAACTATCCAAAAACGCAATTGATGATTTAGATGCCACTTATTCCGGCTTATGCGGTACAAATTTGTATGATGTTTTTACAGTTGATTATTTTAACTTTTTGCTTCCACAATCCGGAATTACCGAATATAACAAAATCATCGGCGGTTACACAACAAGCGACGGTACAAAAGTTAAGGGTATTAACGAATATATAAATTTGTACAATCAACAAGTATCCAAACGGGATAAAATTCCTAATCTTCAAATTTTGTATAAACAAATTTTAAGTGAAAGTGAAAAGGTATCATTCATACCGCCAAAGTTTGAAGATGACAACGAACTTTTATCGGCTGTTTCAGAGTTTTACGCAAACAACGAAACCTTTGACGGGATGCCATTAAAAAAAGCAATTGATGAAACAAAGCTATTATTCGGCAATTTAGATAATTCCTCTCTTAATGGAATTTACATTCAAAATGACCGATCCGTGACAAATCTGTCAAACAGTATGTTCGGTTCTTGGTCGGTAATAGAAGATTTATGGAACAAAAATTATGACTCCGTTAATTCAAACAGCAGAATCAAAGATATTCAAAAGCGTGAAGACAAAAGAAAAAAAGCATACAAAGCAGAAAAGAAACTTTCACTTTCATTTTTACAGGTTTTGATTTCTAATTCCGAAAATGATGAAATCAGAAAAAAGTCTATCGTAGATTACTACAAGACTTCTTTAATGCAACTTACCGACAATTTATCAGACAAATACAACGAAGCAGCACCTCTGTTCAGTGAAAATTACGATAATGAAAAAGGTTTGAAAAATGACGATAAATCAATTTCATTAATTAAAAATTTTCTTGATGCCATAAAAGAAATTGAAAAATTCATAAAGCCTTTGTCCGAAACTAATATTACAGGTGAGAAAAATGATTTGTTTTACAGTCAGTTCACACCATTACTTGATAATATCAGCAGAATAGACATATTATATGATAAGGTCAGAAACTATGTTACACAAAAACCGTTTTCAACCGATAAAATCAAACTTAACTTTGGCAATTACCAGCTATTAAACGGCTGGGATAAAGACAAAGAAAGAGAGTACGGAGCCGTTTTGCTTTGTAGGGATGAAAAGTATTATCTTGCAATCATAGATAAAAGTAATAATCGTATTTTGGAAAATATTGATTTTCAAGACTGCGATGAAAGCGATTGTTACGAAAAGATAATTTACAAGCTTCTCCCCACTCCAAATAAAATGCTTCCAAAAGTTTTCTTTGCAAAAAAACACAAGAAACTTTTGTCACCGTCAGACGAAATACTTAAAATTTATAAAAACGGCACTTTCAAAAAAGGTGATAAGTTCAGCCTTGATGATTGCCATAAGTTAATTGATTTCTACAAAGAATCATTCAAAAAGTACCCAAAATGGTTAATTTATAACTTTAAATTCAAAAAAACAAACGAATATAACGATATCCGCGAATTTTATAATGATGTTGCTTTACAGGGATATAATATTTCAAAAATGAAAATCCCGACATCATTTATTGACAAACTTGTAGATGAAGGAAAAATCTATCTTTTCCAACTCTACAACAAAGACTTTTCACCGCATAGCAAGGGTACTCCTAATCTGCATACACTTTATTTTAAAATGTTGTTTGATGAAAGAAATCTTGAAGATGTGGTGTATAGGCTTAACGGTGAGGCAAAAATGTTTTATCGTCCTGCAAGTATAAAATATGACAAACCAACTCATCCCAAAAACACACCGATAAAAAATAAAAATACACTCAATGATAAAAAAGCAAGCACTTTTCCTTATGACTTAATTAAAGATAAACGCTACACTAAATGGCAGTTTTCACTTCACTTCCCTATTACCATGAATTTTAAAGCTCCGGATAGGGCAATAATCAATGATGATGTCAGAAATCTGCTGAAATCCTGCAACAACAATTTCATCATAGGAATTGACAGAGGCGAAAGAAACTTGCTTTATGTCAGCGTAATTGACAGCAACGGTGCTATAATATATCAGCACTCACTCAATATTATCGGAAACAAGTTTAAAGGAAAAACATACGAAACTAACTACCGGGAAAAACTTGCAACAAGAGAAAAAGAGCGTACGGAACAGCGCCGTAACTGGAAAGCAATTGAGAGTATAAAAGAACTCAAAGAGGGCTATATCAGTCAGGCTGCGCATGTTATATGTCAGCTTGTTATCAAGTACGATGCAATCATCGTTATGGAAAAGCTGAATGACGGATTCAAACGAGGCAGAACAAAGTTTGAAAAACAGGTTTATCAGAAATTTGAAAAAATGCTGATTGACAAACTGAATTACTATGTTGACAAAAAGCTTGATCCCGACGAAGAAGGCGGTTTACTTCATGCCTACCAGCTTACGAACAAGCTTGATAGCTTTGATAAGCTTGGTACGCAAAGCGGTTTTATTTTCTATGTTCGTCCTGATTTTACAAGCAAAATTGATCCCGTTACCGGCTTTGTAAATTTGTTGTATCCTCGATACGAAAAAACTGACAAAGCCAAAGATATGATTTCAAGATTTGACGATATAAGATACAATGCCGGCGAGGACTTTTTTGAATTTGACATTGATTACGATAAGTTTCCAAAGACTGCGTCTGACTATCGCAAGAAGTGGACAATCTGTACTAACGGCGAAAGGATTGAAGCTTTCAGAAATCCCGCGAACAATAACGAATGGAGTTATCGTACAATAATTCTTGTAGAAAAATTCAAAGAATTATTTGATAACAATTCTATAAATTATCGTGATTCTGACGATTTGAAAGCTGAAATTCTTTCACAGACAAAGGGCAAATTTTTTGAGGATTTCTTCAAATTATTAAGACTTACCCTACAGATGCGAAACAGTAACCCTGAAACAGGCGAGGACCGTATTCTTTCTCCCGTCAAGGACAAAAACGGTAATTTTTACGACAGTTCAAAATATGATGAAAAGAGCAAGCTTCCGTGTGATGCCGATGCAAACGGTGCGTACAACATTGCCCGCAAAGGTTTGTGGATTGTTGAACAATTCAAAAAATCCGATAATGTTTCAACTGTCGAACCGGTAATCCACAATGACAAATGGCTGAAATTTGTTCAGGAGAATGATATGGCGAATAATTAAATTCCGACTCTTTAACACGGTACTGTCGTTAAATATCAATCCGACAGTACCGTTGTCAAGGCTTGATATTTGACACAGATAATAAAAGAGTATATAATCAGACTGAGGATACATAGAAAAAGTTTGGTTTTGCCAAGAATGAAGATTCCCCTTTGCTGATAGTCGGCTAACTTCTGCAAACCCAAGTCTTAATATTTATTTTTGTCCATATGGGGTTATTGAACAATGAAAAAGTTATTACAATCTCACATATGTTATTTAAGTTATTTTGAAATTTATGTAACATCATACAACGTAAGGGTTTAATAACCCTATATAATTTCTACTATTGTAGATAAAAAACAGTGTATGTCAGCCGCAAATGTTTAATAACCCTATATAATTTCTACTATTGTAGATAATCAGCTTTGCAAGTTCCTTGTCCTGGTTTAATAACCCTATATAATTTCTACTATTGTAGATCCTAATGGCAAAGGTACTTATAAAGTTGTTTAATAACCCTATATAATTTCTACTATTGTAGATAACGGATATGGTCATCTTTATTGAACTTGTTTAATAACCCTATATAATTTCTACTATTGTAGATTTCGAGGGCAATCTGCTTGTCTGACTGTTTAATAACCCTATATAATTTCTACTATTGTAGATGTTGATATAGTGCGAGGTGCAACCTTGTTTAATAACCCTATATAATTTCTACTATTGTAGATATCACACTATCAACAGCAGCTCCACCAATGTTTAATAACCCTATATAATTTCTACTATTGTAGATAATTAGCATTGATTCAATTCGTGTACGTTTAATAACCCTATATAATTTCTACTTTTTTGATTAGATAAAAAGGTTACTTACACCGATTAACAACAAATTCATTTTGCTACAAAAATACAAGCCACACACAAACAAAAGCAGAGAGTCCGAAAGCTCTCTGCTTTTTATCGTTTTATAACATTGTACCAAACCATTACAACAAAGTTACCTACATAGCTATGGGAATTATCATAAACAGAAAAAGTCACGACTGCATATGCAATCGTGACCGAGTTGGTGGAGATGAGGGGAATCGAACCCCTGTCCGAAAAAATCTTGCCAAGGGTTTCTCCGAGCGCAGTTGGTGTTTTAAATCTCCCTCGGTGCATCGCCCATCAACAGGCTATGCACTTTGGCAGCTCCTAAGCTGTGGCAGGGTTCGGAGCGCTCCCCTGTTCACATTTACCTCTAATCGACGCCCCTTACACAGCCGAGGTACTCTGTGCAGGAACGAGCAGCACTCAGGCTGCTAAAGCAACTGTTTTGTTGTCAGTTAATTTTAAAGTTGCGGATTTTATGGCGGTTCCGCACCGCCGCTCGCTTACCAAGGTTTGAAATCCCCGTCGAAACCTTTACATCCCCATATTTAGTTATAAATTACAGAAATCTGCAATTGTCTATATTGAAAACCTGTATTCGGTAACAGGCTTATCAAATATTTTTTCACAACAGACAAGACAACATTCAATATGCTTTGTGTTCTGCTCAATCGGTGAATATATCACAGCCGTTTTCAAATTGCTTTTGTTCGAATCATCCATTGCAAAAACAACAACGCCGTCATCGGTTGCCAATACACCCATCCCTTTGAAAGGTTTGTCAAGCTCATCAAAAAGGCAGAACATCACTGAGATTTCATCGTCACACGAATACTCAACATACGGAAACACAATATCATTTTTGAAAAATCCCTTCATTTCGGAATTATCGGCTGAATTCAAAAGTTTAAGATTTTTAATCACAATCTGATTTTCGCCGTCAAAAATTTCAATCGGAATATTTACTTCCTTGCCAACTTCAAGGCTGAGTTTTGCTAACGGATAATCTGTCTTTTGATATTTTGAAAATATTATTTCAACATTCTTTGTCAAATCAAGCAAAGACAAATCATCAATCTTATTCTCAAGTTCAATAAAGTTTATGAACAGAGAATCAAGAGGAGCGTCGAAAAGCCTGTCACTCTTCCAACCGAGTTTCATAAACTCTGAGATGATATATGACCTTGTTAATTCGCAACATTCAAGCGTTTCACCGCATACTGAGTCAAAGTCAAAACGCTGTCCGTCAATTACAATTGCGGAAAAATCATCGGACAAATCAGAATTATTTTTCTTTTCAAGAATGATATTTTCTCTCAAAGTCAAATCTTCACAGCAAATATCATCTTTGGAACAATTGAAATTCAACAGAACAAGCTCGGTTTTATCGGACGAATTTACAAAGCCGAGCACGGAATAATCGGTATCAAAGGCAGAAAAGTCCCGTCCGATTAAAGCAAAATCGCTGTATTCCGAAATATTTTCGTACAAGCTACGCAAACTCATAATAACACCAAACTATCTTCTCTGTTCTTTAATGGCACGCTCCATATCACGCTTTGCGGAGCGTTCTGCCATATCGGCACGCTTATCGTATAGCTTTTTACCTTTGCAGAGTCCAACCTGAAGTTTTACCTTGCTGTCCTTGAAATACAGACTAATCGGGATAAGTGAATATCCCGTCTGCTTAACCGTGCCGTAGAGCTTTAAAATCTCTTTTTTGTGCATAAGAAGCTTTCTCACACGCATCGGATCACGATTAAAGATGTTTCCCTGTTCGTAAGGAGAAATGTGCATTCCGTTGACAAAAATTTCGCCGTCAACAATTGAACACCAGCTGTCCTTGAGATTTACTCTGCCGGCACGCAAGGATTTTACTTCCGTACCGCAAAGCTCAATTCCGGCTTCATAGGTTTCCTCGACAAAATAATCGTGTCTTGCCTTTTTGTTCTGAGCAATCGTTTTCATATTTGCCACCGCACATCCTCCTTTCTACTGTGGAATACAAGATTATACTACTGTTTTGACAATTTGTCAATAGTTTAAATCAAGAAATTAAATTTCATTTCTGCCCTCAAGAGCCTTTGCAAGGGTGTATTCATCAGCATATTCAAGGTCACCGCCAACGGGGATACCGTAGGCAAGTCTTGTCACCTTTACACCAAGCGGCTTTAAGAGCTTTGAAATGTACAGAGCCGTTGCATCGCCCTCAACGGTCGGGTTGGTTGCCATAATGACCTCCTCAACCGATTCCTCGTTAAGCCTTGCAAGCAGTTCTTTTATTGTAAGGTTGTCGGGACCGATATCGTTAAGCGGTGAGATTGAACCGTGGAGAACATGATAAACACCCTTAAATTCGTGGGTATTTTCAATAGCCGTAGCATCTCTCGGAGTTTCAACAACGCAGATAACGGAATGATCCCTTGCGGGATTTGCACACACGGGACAAAGGTCTTTGTCTGTAAGATTACAGCATTTACTGCAATAGTGAATCTTTGTGTGGGCATCCATCACAGCACCCGCAAGCTGTTCCGCTTCTGTTTTTGACAGATTGAGAACATAATATGCAAGTCTTTGAGCGGTTTTGTTACCGATTCCCGGCATTCTTTCAAACTGCTCCACCAAATTTTCAAGCGGAGCAACATTATATCCCGACATAATCAGAACATTCCCGGAATGTTAAGTCCGCCCGAGATTGTTTCCATTTTGTCCTCTTTTTCCTTAGCGGCTGCTCTGATTGCCTCATTTGCGGCTGCCATAACAAGGTCTGAGAGCATTTCTACATCCTCGGGATCAACAACTTCGGGTGAAATTTCAACCTTGGTGAGTTCCATTTTGCCTGTTACTGTAACCTTAACTGCACCGCCGCCGGCTGTTGCCTCATACTCTTTTGTTTCGAGTTCCTTTGATGCGGCCTCCATATCATCCTGAAGCTTCTGAGCCTGACGGGCAAGCTGCTGAATGTTGTTTGCTCCGCCGCTGCCGTAACCCTTTGGTAATCTTGCTTTCATAATTTTATCTTCCTTTCGGTTATTCTTGTGTTATTATTACATCGCTTCCCTGCAAGCTTTCAATAAGCTTGTCAACGGGATCGGTTTTTTCTTCTTGTTTTGCACTCGGTCTTTTATACGGACCGAGATTATAGTGCTGACCTGTTGTTTCTAAAATAAGCTGACGGATTTCCTGTCGTCTTTCGTTATTTTTGAGAAGTTCAAAAGCCATTTCATTATCTGTGTCAATCAGCAAATATTTTCCGCTTGTGTAAGCGGCAGAATTTGCAAATGCCGCCGCAATTGCCCTTGAAACAGGTTTCATATTGTTGACTACCTCTGCCCAATCGGGAAAAGGCTGTGCGTTATTATAGATTGCATCAAGGTCAACGCTAGGTCTTTGAGCTGTTTTCTTAGGCTTTTGCTGTGCAGAAACGGGTTGTTCCTGTATTGGCTGAACGGGCTGTTTCGGTGTCGGCATCTCAACAGGATGCGTCGGAATTACCGGCTCGTCCTTGATTTTTTCCGAAACAGATTTTGTTTCCTGCGACTTTTCGGGTTCTGCATTTTGAACCTCGGGTTTTGGAGTTTCACTCTGAACAGACTGCGGTACAGTTTGCACCTGTTCGGGAACATAGTTCACCTTTATTCCCTTTTTAACAGCCTTTTCAAGAGCGGTTACCCTTGCGGTCAAAGCCTCAATTGTACCGTCAAGCTCAGCCGATGACAGCTTTACAACTGCCATTTCAAGCTCTGTTCTGTCGCCTGTTCCCCTGCCCATATTCTGATATGCCTTTGAAAGCACATCCATATAATAAACAATGTCGGCAAGTGAGAGGTAATCCGACTGCGTTTGAGCCTGTTCAAACTCATCGTCAGCCATAATCACGATATCCCTCGGATTTTTTACCGACTTTATGAGCATAAGCGTTCTGAAATGCGAAAGCAATTCATCGCAAAGCCTTGCCATATCCTTGGACTCACCGTAAAGCCTGTCAACAATTTCAAGTGCCTTTGCTGTGTTCTTATTGATTACACAGTTAGAAAGCTCAAAAAGATATGTCTTTCTCGCAAGTCCTGCGGCACTGCGAACAACATCTTCATCAATTTCCGAGCTGATTGCAATGCATCTGTCAAGAAGCGAAAGAGCATCTCGCAACGCACCGTCAGCAACAGATGCGGCAAGCATTGCGGCACTGTCGCTCAGTGTCACGCCCTCCTGATTTGCAACATAGAGCAGTCTGTCTGCTATTGCACGGGGTGGGATTCTGTGAAAATCGAAACGCTGACAGCGTGACAGAATTGTTTGCGGAAGCTTGTGAACTTCGGTAGTTGCCAGAATGAATATGACATGTTCGGGAGGTTCTTCAAGCGTTTTGAGCAAGGCATTGAACGCCTCGGTTGTGAGCATATGAACCTCGTCAATGATGTAAACTCTGTATTTGCACTTTGCGGGCTTGAACTGAACCTCGTCAATAATCTGACGGATATCATCAATTTTTCTGTTGGATGCGGCATCCATTTCGACAATGTCGAGGATACTGCCGTCGTCAATTCCCTTGCAGATTTCACATTCACCGCAGGGATTTCCGTTTACGGGATGAAGGCAATTGACTGCCTTCGCAAGAATTTTTGCACAGGTAGTTTTGCCCGTACCTCTTGAACCCGTAAAAAGATATGCATGGTTAAGACGGTTGGTGCTGATTTCGTTTAAAAGAGTTGTGGTTATGTGTTCCTGTCCCGAAACATCGGCAAAGGTTTTCGGTCGCCACTTTCTATATAGTACCTGATACAAAAATTCACCCCGCAATCAACAAAAAATGCAAGCCGTCAGCCGAAATAACGGCAATCGTACAAATGAGTGAACGACAGACTTACTGCATCGCATCGGCAATACTGCTTAATGCTGCTCGGTTCCCCGCCTGACATGATTCACAGACCCCAATCGTACAGGGCCTGCCGCTCACTTAATTGCACGCTTTTTGACTTCTTGCAATTCTGAACTAAATTATTCATTTCTTTGTTCGTAAAAAGAAATATATTGTACAAAAGAACACCATTGCAAGACAAGCTGATTGTTCAGTCTGCTTTACAACGAGCTTATTATACCATAACCGATTAATAAAATCAATAGGTTTTGGTTATTTTTATTGTTTGCAGTCGCAGAAAGATATCGTCTGTTTTGCAACGGCAAACCTTGTTCACCGCTGCAAATGAATACACATTTTTAATTAAATCATAAATTATGTGAATAAACAAAATGTTACATCAATGCAGGCGTCCAATGAACGCCCCTACAGTATAGACTGCATAAACACTTGCAATTTTGCACTCGGGCATAATATGCTGTTTATTATGCAATCTATCTTCACGAATTGGGAACGGCGGCTCGCCGTCAATTTTTAATTTGCTAAGATTTCCCTTGCAACGAATACACCGCCGGCGCTGGCATGAGAAAGTGAATGTGTAACACCGCTGCCGTCACCGATGATATAAAGTCCCTTGTGGGGCGACTCGAGATGCTCGTCAACATCAACTTCCATATTATAGAACTTGACCTCAACACCGTAGAGAAGTGTGTCATCGTTGGCTGTGCCGGGGGCAATTTTGTCAAGAGCATAAATCATTTCGATGATACCGTCAAGGATTCTCTTTGGAAGCACAAGACTCAAATCGCCCGGTGTTGCGTCAAGAGTCGGAACAACAAGTCCTTCTTTGATTCTGCTCGGATTGCTTCGGCGACCTCGAATCAAATCACCGAAACGCTGAACAATTACACCACCGCCCAGCATATTGCTAAGACGGGCAATGCTTTCACCATAACCGTTGCTGTCCTTGAAAGGCTCTGAAAAATGCTTGCTGACGAGGAGTGCAAAGTTTGTGTTCTCTGTCTGCTTTGCCTTGTCTTCATAACTGTGACCGTTTACTGTGATAATGCCGTTTGTGTTTTCGTTTACAACGCAACCCTTCGGATTCATGCAGAATGTACGCACATTGTCCTCGAACTGTTCTGTGCGGTAAACAATCTTGCTTTCGTAGAGTTCGTCTGTGAGGTGTGAAAAGATTGCAGCAGGGAGCTCCACACGAACACCGATGTCAACACGATTCGACTTTGTGGGAATGTTAAGGTTATGACAAACATGTTCCATCCACTTGCTGCCGCTTCTGCCGACTGAAACAATGCACTTTTTGCACTCATAATTTTCATCGGCTGTGTCAACAAGATAACCTTCCTTATCATTGCCGTTCTTGAGTTCAACATTTTCAACAGGTGTATCAAAGTAGAAATCAACCTTGTTTTCAAGGTAATCATAAAGATTTTTAAGCACAATGTAGTTGATGTCCGTACCGAGATGACGGACTGATGCGTCAAGAAGATTAAGCTTATTCTGTAAGCAAAGCTTCTTAAAGCTTGTGCCTGCTGTGGAATAAAGCTTTGTACCCTCTCCGCCGAACTTCATATTGATTTTGTCAACATATTCCATAAGCTCAATAGCTTTTTTCTTGCCGATATGTTCGTAGAGCGTGCCTCCGAAATCGTTTGTTATGTTGTACTTGCCGTCCGAAAACGCACCCGCACCGCCGAAACCGCTCATAATGGAACAGGTTTTGCATGAAATGCAATTTTTAACTTTGTCACCGTCAATCGGACATTTTCTCTTTTCAAGAAGATGACCTTTTTCAAATACGGCAACCTTTATTTCAGAGTTGTTTGTTACAAGCTCATATGCAGAAAAAATTCCGCCCGGACCTGCTCCTACAATAATAACATCGTACTTTTTCATTATCATTTTCTCCTTTATTTGTTGTGGGTAACATTTAAGGGGAATAAAAAAACCGCCAAAACATAATACTACGCCCCTTAACGGGGATTATAGTAAACTGTTTAAGGCAGTTTGTAGAAACACCCGTCCGTATTACGGGCTTATACAATCCAACTTCTGCACACGGCAGAAAATTGTTCTGATAAAAGTCATCAAAACCTTGGTTATTGTAACAAATAACATCACAATTGTCAACAAAAAAACGCAAAAATTTAAAATCTGTTATTTTCCCTTTATCGCATAAAAACTACACAATAATTATGCTTGCCGACAAATGCATAAATATTATTCAATCTTTTCGGCAACCTCACCAAGACGCTTGTAGATGCTGTTTTCGGGAACATAACCTCTTACAAATGAAAGCGGATAGATGTTGGTGTTTCTGCCGATTACCGAACCGGGGTTAAGAACGCTGTTGCAACCTACCTCTACATGGTCACCGAGCATTGCGCCGAACTTTTTAACATTTGTGTCAACCTTATCGCCGTCGCAAAGAACAGTTACAAGGCTCTTGTCACTCTTGAGGTTTGATGTGATTACACCTGCACCTGTGTGTGACTTGTAGCCAAGAATACTGTCACCAATGTAGTTATAGTGCGGAGTCTGAACACCGTCAAAAAGAATTGAATTTTTAAGCTCTGTTGAGTTGCCTACAACTGCGCCCCTGCCGACAATTGCATTGCCTCTGATAAAAGCACACTGTCTGATTTCGGCATCTTCGCAGATAATGAGCGGTCCGCCGAGATATGCGGAGTCAAAAACCTTTGCACTTTTTGCAACCCACACATTTTCTCCCCTCTGCTCGTAGATTTCGGGATCAAGAGTTTTTCCGAGTTCAATGATAAATTCGCTGATTTTCGGAAGAGCCTCCCACGGATAATCAACGGTTTCAAGCAAGGGCTTTGCAATAGTCCTGCTGTAATCAAACAGATTTTTTGCCAATAATTTTTCGTTTTCCATTTTTAACATTTACTCCCAATATATATTATTCTTTTGAAGAATTTTACAGTTTTATACCTCAACAAAGAACAGCCAGTAACCGCTTGCGTCCTTTCCCGCAACAAACTCAACTCCTCCGCTTATGTACTTTGAAAATACATAGCTTTTGCCGTTCTGAGGATTTGTCACGGTGGCACAACTGCCCTCATGAATCCAATGCTCGTTGAAAACATTAATTCCCTTGATGAGAAAAGTCTCTTTTGAGGTTTTGCCGACAAATCTGTAATTTTTCATAAAATCAGCCTTCTTTAACCTTTTGCGGTGACAGCCTGTTGTCAAGACCTGTCTTTTTAAACACAAGTACAACGACAACGGCACAAATCACACCGAGTAACATTCCGCAGAGAACATCTGACGGATAATGAACATAGTTATAAAGTCTTGAGAATACAATCAAAAGCGCAAGTACAAGTGCAGGAATTCCGAATCGTTTGTCCTTGATGAGCATAACGGTTGCCGCCGCAAGTGACGAACAGCTGTGTCCCGACGGAAAGCTGCTGCCTGACGGAATGGCTATGTTAAGCCCAAAGTCGGGATTCAACTCAGACGGTCTTGCTGAATAATCGATATTCACCATAAACGGCCGTGGTCGGTTTATAAGATTTTTTATTCCGATTTCACCGACAAGAAATCCGATTGCCATTGCAACAAGCATCATAACTCCCATTGAGCGAGTTTTTTTAAAAATTATAAACACAATGCCGACTGCAATCCAGAAAAGTCCCATTTCACCCATATAGCTGAAAAAAGCCATAATCGGATCAAGAAAAGAGCATTTAAATGTGTTCTGAATAAATTCAAGAACCGAGGTGTCAAATGATTGAATCATATCAAAGAATGACATATCATTTTCCTTTCATAATATCATTATAACAACCAAAAAACAGAATGTCAAATTAAATAAATTTTAAGTCATTCACATTCATATTTTGCAAGTTTAGCATAAAGTGCTTCGTCAACAACAGCCTCAACCGAAAGTCCTTCGGCAACATATTCTTCATAAATGAGAGTGCCTTTGTTGCGGATTTCGTTTGCAAGACCTGCCTGAGCAAACGGCAGAAGAATTTTTACCCTTTTCATTCTGACGGGAAGATTGTTTTCAATTGCATTAAGAAGTTCGTCTATACCCGTGCCGTTCTTTGCGCTTATGCGAACACAGGCTTTAAAGTCCTGTGCAAGCATAGTTTCGTCAAGCAAATCACACTTGTTGAGAACGGTTATAATCGGTGTGTCACCGCAACCGAGGGATTCAAGCAAGTCGGTTGTAACCTGCATATGTGTTCTTGCCTCGTCACTTGATGCGTCGCATACATTTAGAATAATATCCGACTGTGCCGCCTCTTCAAGGGTTGAGCGGAATGCTTCAACAAGGTGGTGCGGAAGTCTACGAACAAGACCTACCGTGTCAATCATCATAACGGTTACACCGCTCGGAAGCTTCAACGCTCTTGAGGTGGGATCAAGCGTTGCAAAAAGCTTGTCCTGTGCAAGCACACCTGCGTCCGTAAGGCAGTTCATAAGAGTTGACTTGCCTGCGTTTGTGTACCCGACAATCGCACAGGTTATTACACCGTCCTTTTTTCTGCGTGAACGCAACATCTGACGATGCTTTTCAAGGTCGGAAAGCTCTTCTTTCAGGCTTTCAATTCTTCTGCGGATATGTCGTCTGTCGGTTTCGAGCTTTGTTTCACCCGGACCTCTTGTGCCGATACCGCCGCCGAGTCTTGACATTGCGATACCTTTGCCCGTAAGTCTTGGGAGCATATATTTAAGCTGTGCAAGCTCAACCTGAAGCTTACCCTCTTTTGACCTTGCTCTCTGGGCAAAAATATCGAGAATAAGCGTTGTTCGGTCAATTACTCTGACATCTGTTTCAGCCTCGATATTTTTAATCTGTGTCGGAGAAAGCTCGCTGTCGAACACAAGCAAATCTATCTCCTGCGATTCGCAGATTTCGGCAATCTCGGCAAGCTTGCCTGTGCCGACAAAAGTACCCTTTTCAATTTTTTGCAGATTCTGCGTTACCGATAAAACGGGATCTGCTCCCGCACTTTTTACAAGTTCAAAAAGTTCGTCAAGTGACGCCTGTGCGTCATATTCGCCCGTGTCAACGCTGACGAGCAATGCACGGGTAATTTTTTCTTCGTTACTTTTAAGCTCCATAAAATCCTCACTTGAAGTTATTTATTCATACTTTTGTCAAAACAGGTTTTCATATCCTCATCCGTGATTTTTCGGATAGGCTTGCACGGATTCCCCACGGCTACGCAGTCGGACGGAATATCCTTTACAACAACGCTTCCGCCGCCGATTACAACATTACTTCCGATTGTGACGCCCGGCATGACCTGAACTCCTCCGCCAATCCACACATTGTCGCCGACGGTAATCGGATAGGCATATTCAAAGCCTGCGTTTCTTCTCGGATAATCAACAGGATGACCTGCCGTGTAAAATCCGCAGTTTGGTGCAACAAAAACATTGTCGCCGAATTTCACCTTTGCACAGTCGAGAATCACCATATTGTGGTTTGAATAGAAATTCTCACCGAGTTCGATATTGTAGCCGTAGTCGCACCAGAACGGAGCGGTAATGTAGAAATTTTCCTTTGTACTGCCGACAATTTTCTTTATCAGAATTTTCTGAGTCTCTTCATCTTCAAACGGAAGATTGTTGTACTCTCTGCAAAGATTTTTAACCGAACAGCGTTCATTGCGAAGCTGTTTGTCGCCCATTGGATTATACATCTGCGAATTAAGCATTTTTTCTTTTTCAGTCATAATTTTCTCCGTTAATAAATCACATAACAAAATTTACATAACAACGCTTATTATATTATAATCTCACCTTCAATACAAGTAAATCCAAAAATTAATTTACTTTTCAACTGACAACAAAATTCAATTTTAAAATTCATAGGGAGGATAATGGGACAGCGGTCTTTTGTATAATATAGTTACATTGAAAATATCAATGGGATTTGCAGAAAAAACGATTAAATTATAAGATTCCGTTTTGATTTGAGGAGGAATTATTATGGAAGAAAAAAGAAAAACCGTCACATCAACCGAAGTAAAACGCAGATACAACCAAAAAGTTTACAGTCAAATTTCATTTTCCGCCCCAAAGGAACTTGTTGAGGAATTCAGAGGGATATGCAGAAATATCGGAATTTCACAGGCAAGTGTTTTCAAAAAGTTTATCGCCGATTTTGTAGAAAAGTACAGATAAAATCAAAACCACTCGTTGAACGGATGGTTGCACTCTGCAGAAAAGCCCGAAATTCAAGCTGACCGAATTTCGGGCTTTTTATTTTTGGATTTTAAAATTTTTTCAACCTGCTGTTTCAATTTGCAAAAAATTTTAAGAATATATATTCAAAGAAATAAAATTGTGGTATAATGATGAAGAATATATACAAGGTATGTAGAGGCAACACAGGTTGTCTTTAATTAAGGAAGTGGCAAAATGAAAAAACTATTTACTATTATTGTGTGCAAGGTTCTGAAATTTGTCGGAGGATTGCTCGGTAAGGGCAGCAGTCTGCCGGGACAGATTGCGCTTAAGCTCTGCCCCGATATTCTCGGACGAATTGAGCTGCCGAAATATATTGTTGCCGTAACAGGCAGTAACGGCAAGACATCTACCGTTGAGATGATTGCACATATTCTTTGTGAAAGCGGCAAAAAAGTTGCCTGGAACAAAGAGGGTTCTAACCAGATTGAGGGCGTTACAACTCTTATTCTCGGCAGTTGTACTCTTTCGGGCAAGGTTAAATCGGATATTCTTCTCATTGAAAGTGACGAACGCTTTGCAAAATATACCTTCAAATACATCACACCGACTCATTATGTTATCACAAACCTTTACCGTGACCAGCTCACACGAAACGGTCATCCGGAATGGGTTTACAATGCCGTAAAGGATAGTATTCATCCAGAAACTCAGCTTATTCTTAACGCCGATGATCCGCTTGTTTCGTGCTTTGGCTACGGCAGGGATAATGTTGTATGGTTCGGTGCAGGCAATCTTCCGACCGATACAAAGGAGTTTGTCGGTGTTTATAATGACGGTGCATATTGCCCTCACTGCAAATCTCCTATGACATATTCAAGCTATCACTACGACCACATAGGCAACTATGAATGCCCTAACTGCGGTCTTAAAAGACAGGATACAAGCTACACAGTTACATCTGCCGATCTTGAAAAAGGCGAAATTACAATCAACAATAAGTACAAGATTGAACTTACACTCAAATCGCTTTATAATGTTTACAATTTGCTTGCGGCATTTACCGTTGCATCAATCACAGGTGTTGACGGCAACACAATTGCAAAGAGCCTGAGCAATTATGTTCTTAAAAACTTCCGTGTTGTAACATTCACGCTCGGAAACAGAAAGGGTACGCTTGTTACATCAAAACATGAAAACAGCATTTCGTACAATCAGTCACTCAAGCTTGCCGCATCCGACAAGGATAAGTGCGATGTTTTGATTATTGTTGACGCAGTCAGCAGAAAGTATTTTACAAGCGATGTTTCATGGCTTTGGGACATCAACTTTGACCTTCTCAAAAGCGACAATGTAAAGAACATTGTGCTTGCAGGAACATATTGCAACGACCTTGCAACAAGATTTTCTTTCTCAAAAGTTGACAGAAACAAAATCAAGGTTATCAAGGACATTGAAGAAGCCGTTGATTATCTTGACAATGACCGCAAAGAAAAGATTTATGTAATTACCTGTTTCTCGGACAAGGGTAAATTTCTTGAAAAGGTAAAGGTGGACTGATTATGAAAATTCTTCATTTGTATCACGATATAATGAACCTGTACGGAGAATATGCCAATGTTTCTGCACTTGAAAGAATGCTTGAAAAGAGCGGTGTAAAATTTACAACCGACAGGCTTACCCTGTTTGACAATGCCGACCTGGGCGATTACGATTTTATCTACATCGGTTCTGGTACAGAAAAAAATCAGAAGCTTGTTTTGCAGGATTTTAAAAAGTACAAGGATTTTCTTGTTGAATACATCAACAGCGGCAAGGTGATTCTTATGACGGGCAACTCATTTGAAATGCTCGGAAAAACAATTACAGACTCTGACGGCAAGGTTTTTGACGGACTCGGAATTTATGATTTTACAGTTACCGAGCAGAACAAACGCAGAATTACAGGCGATATTGTTTATACATCTGACATTCTCACAAAACCGATTGTCGGCTTCGTAAACAAGTGCAGTGAAATTAAAGGTATTGAGAATCATCTTTTCACTGTTAAACACGGACTCGGTGACTACGAAAACGCAAAAGCGGAAGGTTTGAAGGACAAGAACCTTTTTGCTACTCATGTTACAGGTCCTATTATGATTAAAAATCCGCATTTTCTTGAATACATTGCTTTGCAGATTTCAAAAAATACGGATGGCTTCAAGCCGTGTACGGATTACCTTGACTACGAAAGAGCGGGCTACGAAATTACTCTCGGCGAACTCACAAAAAGATTTGAGGAGTAAGTTTTGATGAACAACGACAATCTTCTTCAGCTTGAGGGAGCAATTGAAAGCGTGGTTTTCCGAAACGATGAAAACGGCTACACGGTAATTGAGCTTGCTGACGGTGACGATTATTTGACCGCTGTCGGAATTATGCCACAGGTGTCGTCGGGTGATGTTGTAAAGCTTACCGGCAAATATACAAATCATCCGAGCTACGGCAGACAGTTTGCCGTGCAGATTTGCGAAATCAGCAGACCTACCGAGGCGGCTGATATTCTGCGTTATCTGTCATCCGGAGCTATCAAGGGAATCGGCACTCAGACCGCACAAAGGCTTGTAAAGGAATTTGGCGAGGCAACGCTTGATGTGCTTGAAAATCAGCCTGAAAGAGTTGCAATGCTGAAAGGAATTTCTTCGCAAAAAGCCGAGGATTTTTCAAAGCAGTTAAAGCAGAACACAGGCGTGCGAACACTCATGCTTTTTCTCGGCGAGTACGGAATTTCAAACACCGCATCGGTCAAAATTTTCAACGCTTACGGTCCGAGCTGTGTCGATTTAATCAAGAAAAATCCGTACATTCTCTGTCAGGGTGATTTTGGGGTATCGTTTGAGAGTGCGGATTTTATTGCTAAAAAAGAAAAATTAGAACCCGATTCAAATGTCCGTATGCGTGCAGGAATCGTACACATTCTTCATCACAACGAGCGAAACGGTCACACCTGTCTGCCAAAGGAAAAGCTGCTGAAGGTTTCAACCGATTTTCTCGGAATTGACGGTGAAAAGGTTTCGGAGTGCATGGAAGAAATGCTGTTTGACCGTTCGCTTATCGAGGATAAGATTGACGGCAAAAAATTTGTGTTTCCCCCCAATGTTCACCTCTGCGAAATGTACATAGCGTCAAGAATAAAAATGTTGCTTAAATTTCCGTCAGAGAAAATTAAAAACATTGACAAGGCGATTGAAAAATGTGAAAAAGAGGACGGAATCGAATATGCCGATTTGCAAAAGAAAGCAATCACTATGGCACTTACCGAGGGTATGCTTGTTCTGACGGGCGGCCCCGGTACAGGAAAAACGACAACCCTCAATGCTATAATAAAAATAATGAAAGCAAACGGCAAAACTGTTTTGCTTTCTGCCCCCACAGGCAGAGCTGCTCAACGAATGAGCGAGCTCACGGGCGATGAGGCAAAAACTCTGCACAGACTGCTTGAGGTCAGCTGGGATAAACATGACAACCCCGTTTTCAACAAGAACGAACGCAATCAGCTGAAATGCGACGCATTGATTGTTGACGAGGTTTCAATGGTAGACGCATTCATTATGGAAAGCGTTATGAGAGCGCTTTCCACAGGATGCAGACTTATTCTTGTAGGCGACTCCGACCAGCTCCCCTCCGTAGGTCCGGGTAATGTGCTCGGCGATCTTATCGAAAGCGGACTTATTCCCGTTGTACGGTTGAATGAAATTTTCCGTCAGGCACAGCAGAGTCTTATTGTCACAAACGCACATAAGATTGTGAACGGTGAAATACCCATTCTTAATTCCGCCGACAAGGACTTTTTCTTTCTTCAAAGAAACAATAAATCAGAAGTTTCAGCGGTAATAGCTGACCTTTGTGCAAATCGTCTGCCAAAGGCATACGGATATTCTCCGTTTGAAAACATTCAGGTGCTTGCTCCGTCCAAAAAAGGTGAACTCGGAACTGCCGAGCTTAACCACAAATTGCAGGCGGCGCTAAATCCGAAGGATGACGATAAGGCGGAAATCACAATCGGTTCAAAAACCTTTCGTACAGGCGACAAGGTTATGCAGATAAAAAACAACTATGATATTCGCTGGTTTCGTGAAAACGGCGAAACGGGCGAAGGAATTTTCAACGGTGACATAGGAATCATCACAAAGATTGACAGAAAGACAAAATCGCTTGTCGTTAAATTTTTTGACAAGATTGCAAGATACACCTTTGAATTTGCGGGCGACCTTGATTTTGCCTACGCAATCACGGTGCATAAAAGTCAGGGCAATGAATTTGACGCAGTTATTATACCGATGTTTTCGGGTCCTCCTCAGCTTTACTACAGAAATCTGCTCTACACCGCTGTTACAAGGGCGAAGAAAACGCTTGTGCTTGTCGGCAATCCGTCAACCGTTGAATATATGGTAAACAATAACCGCCGTACAAAACGGTACAGCGGTCTTAAAGAATTTTTACTGAGAGATGACACACTTTATTAAGAAAGTTTTCGGCACGATAAAAGGATTTTTCTTTACGGTTCGTTGTCCGTACTGCGGAAGGGTTATTGAACCGAACAAAAGCTGTTGTGACAAATGCAGAAAAGAATTTCCCGAAATGCCGCTTGTACGATATGCAACGGGAGGGTACATCTGCACCTCTCCTTTCCCCTATGACGGAATTTTCCGCAGGGCAGTTCTTAACTTTAAATTTCACAACTGCGGTGCATATGCCGAATTGCTTTCACACGAAATGGTTCGTTCAATAAAAGATGTTTACCGTGACAGGGAATTTGACCTTGTCACCTGTGTGCCGATGCACAAGGATACTCTCAGAAAGCGTGGATACAATCAGGCTGAGTTGCTTGCAAAGGAATGTGCAAGGATTCTCGGCATTGAGTATGCCGACCTGCTTGTCAAAACAAAGAAAAATAAAACCCAGCACAGCATAAAAGCGGCTGAAAGGGCAAAAAATGTTATAGGTGTTTACTCGCCGATTGACAAGAATTTAATCAAAGGCAAGCGAATACTGATTATTGACGACATTATTACAACAGGCAGTACGCTTGGCGAATGTGCAAGAATACTTAACAAGTGCAAATGCGGCGAGATTTGTTGCTGTACGCTTTGCACATCTCTGCTGATATAGCATTGGAGTGATTAAAATGGATATAGCTGTTGATCTCGGTTCTGACAGAACAAGAGTTTTTATTGAAAATAAAGGAATAGTGCTTGATGAGGCAAGCGTTGTTGCGTTTGATGTTGACACCTACGACATTGTCGGCGTCGGCAACGAGGCTTATAAGATGATTGGCAAAACGCCTGCAGGCATACGAGCAATGCACCCGATTGATGACGGTGTTATTTCACGCTCCGAACTTGTTGAGGATATGGTTTCAATTCTTATAAAAGAGGTCAGTCCGTCAAAGGTGACTATGCCGAGGGTTGTTGCATCAATCCCGAGTGAGGTTACCGAGGTTGAAAAAAGAGCTGTTGTAAACGCAGTAAGCTCAATCGGTGTTCGCAAGGTGTATCTTATTGAAGCACCAAAAGCGGCGGCAATGGGCTGTTCGCTCGACATAACAAGTCCTCACGGTATTCTGATTGCAGATGTCGGCAGCGGTACGGCAGATATTGCCGTGCTTTCTCTCGGCGGAATTTCGGTTTCCAAGTGCATAAAGTCGGCAGGCTGTGCAATGGACGAAGAAATCGTTAAATACATCAGAAAAGAGCATAACCTGATTATCGGCACAAACATGGCAGAGGCCTGCAAAAAGGCTGTTGGCTGTGTAAAAATTCCGAAAGAGCCTAAGCTTTTCAGAGTTAAAGGCAGAGATGCCGTAAGCGGTCTGCCCAAATTTATTGATGTTGGCTATGCCGAAATCAAGCCTGTAATCGAGGATATTGCGCTTAACATTATCAGGGCAATTAAAGATGTGCTTGAACAGACTCCGCCCGAGCTTGTCGGTGACATCTACACTGACGGTATAATTTTGACAGGCGGTCTTGCCAAGCTGACGGGATTTGCAAGGCTTCTCAGCGAATCCACAAAGCTGAAAGTAAGAGTTCACAAAGCCGCCGCTGACTGCGTTATCAACGGTTGCGGCAAGGCAATCGAATATATTGACCATCCCGAAAAAATACAGCCGGGTGCAGTCAATCCGCTTATAGAGGCATTTTAATTATAATTTTAAACATTTTATCCGCAGATTTTACCGTCTGCGGATTTTTTGTAACATGGTATTGTCAAATCCGAAAATATGATTTAACAGTTGTCTTTATCCCGTTTCAGCACCGTACTTTTTTCTTCTTTTTCACATAAAAAATCTCCCCTTAAAGCATTCCCTGAAAACCATGTTTTTCAAGAGTCTGCTTTAAGGGGATTATATCAGTTAACAATTGTTCTCCGTTTTTGTTTTATAGTTCATTATTCTTTCAAGAAATATCTGTACTTTTTCTTTGGCTATCTCTCCGCTGTTTTCAATTTCGGTATCGCCAATGTAAAACTTGTGTTCAGCGGATTTCTTCAAAATATCAAGCAATTTTTTCTGTTCATCCGCTTTGTTAATGAAAACAGACACGGCACAATCACAGGCTATGGAAAATTCTGCCGGTGTTTTTGAAGCAAGTGCGTCGTAAAACCTTTCTTTTACGCTTTCAAATTTATTTTCCGTGTCAGTCGGCAAAAGCTTTGTAATCATCTTCCAGGTATTCCACGCAAGAAAGCCGTTGCAGTTGTCAAGACCTTTGGCAACAAATTCAAAGAACGGATAGACAAGTTTCGGATTTACTTCGCAAATATACTCAAGAACCTGTTCCGCCCAGTGAGCATTTGCGTAATCATCGTCAAGAAAAATCTCAATAAGCAAAGGAACAGTCAGAATTTCTTTGCTTGCAAGCTGTGCGTAATATTCTTTTTCAAGCCTTTGTTCAAATTCCTGAAAAATCTGCTCTGTTTTCATAAATTCCCGTCCATAAATTCACTTAAATTTCGGTTTAATACTCCTAATATAATACTGTATATTACATTCTTTTTCAAGTAAAATCATATTAAAAGTAACATTCCCCCCGAATTTTATCGGAGGGAATGCTTTGCTGTTAGCAGAATATTAAGAAAAGGTTGTTCTGTAGTTCTGTTATTCTGAATAGCTTACCCAGACACCGCCGGACTTTGAACCCGGATTTGCACGGAAACAGTTCTTACCGTCAGCAACTGTCAAGTCGCTTGTCTGTGTTTTCCATGTTGATTCTGTGTCCTTAAAGAGGAAACAGTTTGAACCGGGGCTGAGCGGTGTGTCAAAATCGTAGTACCAGATATCTGTACCTGCAATCTTATTCATGTGAGCTGCTGCGTTGCCGAGTCCGCTCTCTGCCCAACCGTAGATATAAACATCAGTATAGTGTGCCTTTGAGTTATCAAAGTAAACTCTTGAAAGTGTGAATGCAGGCTTCTGCTCCGGAACATACGGAGCTGTTGAAACAGCTTCGTCATTGCTGAGTGTGATGCAGTTGTTTGTCTTTGAAACTGTTGCATTCCAGCAATTGTAAACATTACCGTCATCACCGCCTACAGGCTTTTCGTCAACCTCTGAAAGAGAACGATAAACGCTGACATTTGAAACTGTTGCAGGAACTTCAACTGTGTAAACATTCGGGTAAGCGTCTGTATCCTGCTCAAACTGATAGCTTACGCCTGTGTCAAGGTCATAAGCAAAGAGTGAAACACCGTCAGATGTCATCCAGCCAAGCTTAGTCTTGAAGTAAAGAGTGTATGTGTCAGCAGGCTTTGTTGTAGGCTGTGCAGTCGGCTTTACGGTTGTAGGCTCAGCGGTAGTCGGCTCAGGTGTTGTAGGCTGTTCTGCCTGATAAACATCACCCGTGCGGCCCCAGTCTTTGAGCTGAACAACGTACTTCTGAATCAATGTTGCGTCAACAACAGAGATTGTATTATCCCCATTAACATCAGCAAGAATCTGCTTGTCAGCCGAAAGTGTTTCAAGCTGAACGACATGTTTCTGAACGAGTGTAGCGTCAACGACTGTAATGTCACCGTCACCGTTTACATCACCGTAAACAGCATTGCCCGAAGGCTCTGTTGCGGGCTGTGCGGTTGTAGGCTGAGTTGACGGAACAGGCTTTGTTGTAGGTTCTGCTGCAGAACCCTTTGTAACATCAGTAGCCTCAATCTCAACCTTTGTAGGTGTAAGAGTTGTATCCTCCCATGTACCTGCCTTTGTAAGCGAGAATGCCTTTGATGAACCGTTGAGGCTGATAGGTGTACCTGTTCTGCCCGGATACTGCTCGCCGCCTTTTTCAGAGATGATTACTCTTGTGTTGGCTGAAGTTGAAAGGTCAAAATCCGACGCAGCCTGATTTTCATCATCCTCATCAGCTGAAATACTTGATGACTTCGGAACTTCGTAGTAATAGTAACCTGTTGCAGGATCAAGAGTCATTGCTTCGCCGGGCCAGTTTGCATTCTTGTAAACAGTACCCTTGTTTGTGGTTTCATCAAAGATGTAAACCTGGTAAGGTGCTGACCAGCCCTTCTTGTTAGCAGGGTTGAAGAATACATACACTCCCGATTCCTGAGCGGTACTCTTTGCGTACTTATAAACCACTGAAGAGGTCTTTACACCGTCGGTTGCCGTAACTGTGAGATTGATTGTTTCGCCCGGCTTATAATCTGAACCGATGCGGATTGATGTTGTACCCGTAAACTTAACAGGAGTTGAATCATCAAGACAGTAAGTACCCGATGTTGCGTTTTCAAGACTGAGTGTAAGGGTCATTGTGTCGCCCCTGAACGAACCGCTTTCAACAGAGTTTATTGCCTTCGGGGTTGTTGTACCGTTGTAAACAACAGCAACACCCGTGTTACCGATTGAACCCGTGAGAACGCCGTTTGCAACCGTAAACTCAGCACCTGAAACCGTATCCGTATATTTGCCGTCTGCAAGACCTGTGCCGGAAATACTTACGCTTGCGTTTGTACCTTTACAATTTGAAAGAACGATACCGCTTGTGCCTCTTGCAACATAAGCAATGTCGCCTGAAGAACCGAGCTTTTCAGACTGACCTACAAAAAGGTTGTGGAACTTGTTAATTTCGGAAACAGCTGTGCTCTTGTAAGTTGAATCCGTTGAAATGTTACCCATGAGAGCTGTTCCCGGACGGGCAAAGAAAAGTGCTGTTGAATCTTTTCTTGATGCAACGATTGCCCATGCCTTTACAACATTTTCATCCGAAACATCGGCAGTGTTTGAGAATCCCGATGAACCCGAGCTGCCCTCGTATGTATCGTGGCTTTCTGCCCAGAGAACTGCATTTGACGCTGCAACACCTGATTTGTATTTCGCATTGGTAGCTGTGCTTGCCTTACCCCTTGTGACATTGTAAAGCACTGCGTCGCCCGTTCTGTTGTCAGTAACATTGATATACTTGGTGTATGAGGAGTAGCTTCTGTCTGCACCGCAGTTGTTAAGAATTTCACCGTAGATGTAGAGGTCATCGCCTGTTTTCTGTGTGTAGTAAGAAGAAGCCGAGGTTGTTATATTTTTCCAGTAATCAGACGCATACTCGCCGTCATCCTCTGTTTCAATATGCTTTGCGGCATCAAAACGGAAACCGTCAACACCGCAGTCGATGCATTCCTTGAGGAGATTGATAATGTATCCCTGAACAGCAGTATCGTTTGTTACAAGGTCAGGACACTTTGAAACATGACCCTGAACAACTGCCTGAACCGAACTGTCGTTTGCATCGCCTTTGTACGTACGGGTGTAGGTTTTTCTTTTCTTATAGAACTCAGGCTCATATTTTTTAACCTGATTGCTCACAGTCTCCGGCCTAGCTTCATCGGCATTTGCAATATGGTTTGAAACGATATCGCAGATGATTTTGATGCCGTATTTGTCAGCCTCATCACAAAGTGATTTAAGATCGTCCTTTGTGCCGAGCCATGACTCCTCTGCAATATGGAAGCTGATCGGCTGATAAAGCTTCCACCACTGACCTGTTACATCGCCTGAGGTTGAGTAGTCCTTTGGCTGCTGAACGGGAGAAGTCTGAACTGTTGTGTATCCTGCCGCTGCAATTGCGGGAAGGTTTTCTTTGATTGTATTGTAAGACCAGTTGAATGCGTGGAGCATAACACCGTCGCCGACCTTATCACGAAGGGTACTGTCGGCAGATGCAGTCTGTGCGGAATCAACCTCGGCAGCATTTACGGAGGTAATTGCCGCAAAAGAAGATGTCAGAAGCGCAGACGCAACAACAAGACTTGCAATCTTTTTTGCTTTCTTCATAGGGAAAACATCCTTTCATAAAATTCTCGATTTCATTATAACAAATTTCACCAAAAAAGTACATACTTTATGTTACAAATTCGAGGGCTGTTTTTTGTGCAGATTACACGGTTGTAAAAATTTTTTAACAATAATTTTGCACCAAAAAGCATTATATTTAACCTTTTCTGACTCTGTATGAACTTTACTTCTTTAAAAGAATATTAGTAATGCAAATTTGATTTTCTTTTTACACGATATTGATTGACATTTTTGTGCATTTAGAATATAATCAAAGAGCAGTTGTCCCCTGATGCTTATGTGACGGGTGACATTTCGGAAAATTTAAATTGTATTGCGTGCAATCGCTTTTAAGCGGTTAATAAGGATTTTGTGTAAAGAAAAAGGACGGGGCGACACAGCCGTCTTATTTTTCTGTTCAAAAATTCTGAGCATCATGGTTATGTCTTTGCAGAAACGGCAGAGCGGACTGTGTTCGCCTGCATTTTTCAGGCTGACACAATCCGCTTTATTTTTTACAGATTTTACTGTTATCACAACGGAACAGGGGTGCATAAATGGAACAGACATCAAAGAAAACAATAGTTTCACTCAAGGATATTTTCATCAAATTTGACGGTGAGGTAATTCTTAACCACATCAACCTTGATATAAATGAAAAGGAATTTGTAACTATTCTCGGTCCGTCAGGCTGCGGTAAAACCACAACCCTGCGCATCATCGGCGGTTTTGTTGAACCCGACAGCGGCGATGTCATTTTCGGTGGCAAAAGAATTAACGGAACTCCTCCGAATAAAAGAAATGTAAACACGGTATTCCAGAAATATTCTTTGTTTCCCCACCTCAATGTTTTTGATAATGTGGCTTTCGGACTCAAGCTTAAAAAGATGCCGAAAGATGAAATAAAAAAGCGTGTAACCGATATGCTTGCAACCGTTGACCTCAAGGGTTATGAAAAGCGTTCCGTTGCAAAGCTTTCGGGCGGTCAGCAGCAGCGTGTTGCAATTGCAAGAGCGCTTGTGTGCGATCCCGAAATCATTCTGCTTGACGAGCCTCTCGGTGCTCTTGATCTTAAACTGCGTAAGAGTATGCAGCTTGAGCTTAAGGAGATTCAGCAGAAAACTCAGAAAACATTTATATATGTTACTCACGATCAGGAAGAGGCTCTGACCATGAGCGACCGTGTTGTTGTTATGAACAACGGTGTAATCGAGCAGATTGGTTCTCCCGAGGATATATACAACGAGCCTGTGAACGCATTTGTTGCAGACTTTATCGGTGAGGCAAATATTCTCAACGGAATTATGCTTGATGACTGCAGAATTCAAATTCTCGGCAAAGAGCTTGAATGTGTTGACAAAGGATTCGGCAGGAATACTCCTGTTGATGTTGTCATCCGTCCCGAGGATATTGAAGTTACCTCTCCCGAGGACGGTCAGCTTGTCGGAACTGTTGAGAACACAACCTTCAAGGGCGTTCACTATGAGATGAGCGTAAGATGCGGAAAGTGTGAAATTCTTATCCACTCCACCGAATCGGCTGAAATCGGAAGCAAAATCGGTATGAGGGTTATCCCGTTCAACATTCAGATTATGAACAAGCTTCTTCCGTTTTACGATAATGTTATTGAGACAACCGTTACATACGCAAATCAGAATGACAATTCCTTTGAATTTGAGCTTGAGGGCGAAACCGTTACCGTTCCCGATAAATACTATGAAGAAGGTACAAAGCTAAAAATCACTCTGCCGCCCGACGCTCTTTCGCTTGCAGGCGACGGCGTGGGCGATTTAAAGGATTTGTACATTGAATCCGTAGTTTACAAGGGTGAACACAACGAAATCATTCTTGAATCGGACGAAAGAAAGTGGCTTATGCTCAGCGATACGGACGAGCAGGTTGCAACCTATGTTCCGCTTTCATTCAACTTTTCAAAGGCTCGGTTTGAGGTAATCTCAGAGTTTTCGGAAAAGGAGGGCTGATAAATGAAATCACGCAAGCCCTCTATTCCCTACATAATCTGGATGGTTGTTTTCACAATGATTCCGATTATTATGATCGGCTTTACCGCCTTTACCGACAAGAACGGTAATTTTTCGTTTCAGGCATTTACAAATGCGTTTTACTACACAAACATTTTTGTAAAATCACTTTGGATTGCGCTTATTTCAACGGCAATCTGTCTTGTACTTGCATATCCGCTTGCATACCTTCTCACGAGAATGAAAGAATCAACCCAGAACACGCTCATTATGTTGCTTATGATTCCTATGTGGATGAACTTTCTGCTAAGAATCTACGCATGGGTAACGCTTTTGCAGGACAACGGTCCGATTGATATGATGCTCTCGCTTTTGGGTATTCATTCAACCTACATCGGCAACACGGGTGCGGTAATTCTCGGAATGGTGTATGAATATCTTCCGTTTATGGTTCTGCCGATTTACACCGTTATGAGCAAGATTGACAACGGTCTTATTGAGGCGGCGCAGGATCTCGGTTCAAACAACTTTACCGTATTTAGAAAGGTTGTCGCACCGCTCAGCGTTCCCGGAATTATTTCGGGTGTGACAATGGTATTTGTTCCGAGTGCAAGCACATTCCTGGTTGCACAGTATCTCGGCGGTCCGGATGACATTATGATTGGTGATGTCATTGAAAAAATATTCTGGACAGACCAAAACACGGGTTCGGCAATTTCATTGATACTAATGATTTTTATTTTCGTGTTCCTGATAATCATGAACTTGTTCGGTGATGAGGAGGCGATTGCATAATGAAAAAGAAAACAGGTATTCTTTCAAAAATTTACATTGCAATCCTGCTTATTTTCCTTTATTCGCCCATTGCCGTACTTATCTTCTATTCCTTCAACAACGGAAAAACTACCGTCTGGAAAGGATTTACATTCAAATGGTATGTACAGCTTTTTCGTGACGACAATATTATGAACGCATTGTGGAACACTGTTATTATTGCCGTTCTTGCATCTGTTTTTGCAACAATCCTCGGAACTGCCGCCGCAATCGGCATCAGCAATTTCAAGGGCAAAAAAAGAATGCTTATTCAGAATGCGTCAAACATTCCGATCATCAGCCCTGACATAGTAATGGGTGTTTCTCTCATGCTTTTGTTTACGACTCTCGGAGTTATCTTTAACTTTGAAATGGGATTTTTCACGGTTTTAATTTCGCACATATGCTTTTGTGTTCCGTTTGTTGTGCTTAATGTTATGCCGAGAATCAAACGAATGGATCAGAGCATTTACGATGCCGCCCTTGACCTTGGCTGTAACCAATGGCAGGCATTTTACAAGGTAATTATTCACGAGCTTATGCCGGGTATTTTCTCGGGTCTGCTCATGAGTTTTACATATTCTCTTGACGATTTCATCATAACATATTTCACAAGAGGTGCAAAATTCCAGAACCTCTCTATTGAAATTTACTCGATGACTCACAGGAGAATTTCACCGAAAATCAACGCTCTTTCCGCACTGCTTTTCCTTGCTGTACTCATTGTTATGGTTATTATTAATCTGCGTGACAGACACGAAGAAAAGGTGCAGAAAAAGAGAACTTGATTTTAAAAATTTTATTAAAGGGAGATTGAGAAATGAAAAGAATCATCAGCATTGTCCTTGCATCTGCAATGACGGCAACATGTGCGGCTTGCCTTTCAGGCTGTGGCGGAAGCGCTTCGGCTGACTCAGCTGACGCAGGAGAAGTTAATGTTTACAACTGGGGCGAGTACATTTCAAACGGCGAAGATGACTCACTCGACATTATCAAGGAGTTTGAAAAACGCACCAACATCAAGGTAAACTACACAACCTATGAAACCAACGAAGAGCTTTACAATATGCTGAAAAACAGTAATGTAAGCTATGATGTTGTCATTCCGTCCGAATATATGATCAGCAGAATGATTGA
Organism: Ruminococcoides sp.; assembly: GCF_057037865.1. NCBI lineage: Bacteria > Bacillati > Bacillota > Clostridia > Eubacteriales > Oscillospiraceae > Ruminococcoides > Ruminococcoides sp. Next base: position 42,607 of record NZ_DBLZMS010000007.1, on the reverse strand, counting down.
TGAGGATATGCTGTTGGAGCTTAACTTTGACAATATTCCTAACTACGACAATCTTATGGATCGTTTCAAAAAGCTTGCCTGCGATCCCGAAGGTAAATATACCGTATGCTACAGCTGGGGCGTAACAGGTATGGTTTATGACAAAACAAAGGTTAAAACAAAGCCCGATTCATGGGACGCACTTTGGAACAAAGACCTTTCAGGTCAGATTCTTATGTTTAACAACAGCCGTGATGCAATGGCAATTGCAATGCAGCTTGAGGGCATTAATCCTGCTAACTGCACCAAGGAAGATGTTGACAAAGCCGCCGCTAAACTTAAAGAGCAGAAGCCTCTCCTTAAAAAATATGTAATGGATCAGGTATTTACTGAAATGGAAAACAGCCAGTCGGCAATTGCTCCGTACTACGCAGGCGACATTATGACAATGATTGATAACAACGAGGATCTTGACTACGCAATGCCAAAGGACGGCTCAAACCTTTTCTATGACGCAATGTGTATTCCGAAATGCAGTAAAAACAAGGAAAATGCAGAGAAGTTCATCAACTTTATGCAGGATCCTGAAATTGCCGCCGCAAACTTTGAATATCTCAACTATGCAACACCCAATCAGGTGGCATATGACGATTACATTGATGAAGACGCAAAGAAAAACGAATTCATCTTCCCGAGTGACGAGTATCTTGACAAATGCTATGTATTTGCAAATGTTTCCGATGAGGTTTATTCCTATATGCAGGAACAGTTTGTAAAAATCCAGGCAGACTGATAAGCAATAAAATTAATCCCGAGCAAAGCTTTTAAAGGCTCTGTTCGGGATTTTAATTTTGGTGAATTTTTAAAATCAATCATCCCCCATTTATACAGCCTTTAAATTTTATGTTATCTGAAAAGTATTATTCCTTATTTTTAAGGGTTTCCGTGACAGGTTGTCATATTAGCTCTGCGAACACTCAAAATACACAGAATTAACGGGGATTCGCTCAATCTTACAAATAGATTTCAATTGCCTTGTTTTGATTGACAAATTAGGAAAAAGTAATATAATATATACTGTTAAAGAGTGCATAATACATTTTTCGATTTTATTCACTTGCAGGCGGGCGCCTGTGCATCACAAAAGAGATAGGATGGTATAATAATTGTTTACAATTTTAAAAGAACATCGTGGCTTCGGAAAGCAGATTTTGCTCCTTGCCAAAAACGAACTTATTAAAACTTACAAAGGCGCCGTAATCGGTCCTCTTTGGGCTGTTGTTAAGCCTGCGTTTACAATTTTTGTTTACTGGTTCGCTTTTTCCTGCGGTATCAAACAGCTTAAAACACTTCACCTTGACATCGGCGGAGCACAGCCTTTTTCCATTGACTTCTTTACTTTTATGTTCATCGGTATCATTCCGTGGTTCTTTATTCAGGACAGCATAACGCAGGGTGCAAAGGAACTGAGAATCAACCGTCAATTTATTACAAAGGTTAAGTTCCCCGTTTCGACAATCCTTACTTATACAGAGGTTTCAAGGCTTTTTGTTCACCTGATTCTTATGGCATTTATGTACGCATATGTACTTTTCACAATCGGACCGAGCTGGTACAATCTGCAATTTTTCCTGTACTGTCCGTTGATGTTTATCTTCTTCCTTGCACTCACATGGTCAACAGCCCCGATGTCTGCGTTCAGTAAGGACTTTGAAAGCCTGATTGTTTCCGTTATGTCAGGTATTTTCTGGTTATCCGGTATTATGTACAACTCCTACGGCTTTGATTCGCCGTTTCTCAACAAGCTCATGCTTATCAATCCGATTAACTTTTTCGTAAACGGCTACCGCAACTGTTTCCTCTACAACAGACCGTTCTATGCAAACAAAACGGAATGTCTTGTGTTTGCAATTGAATTTGTTGTAATTTTCGCCCTTGGTATTTTCAACTACAACAGACTCAGGAAAAAACTTCCTGATGTACTTTAAGGAGGTAATATTATGGCTGAAACAAAAGTATCCGATCCGATTATTACCTTTAAAAATGTCAGCAAAACCTACACACTCTACAAAGATGACAAGGCAAGATTCAAGGCTCTTTTCTTTAAGCCGAGAAATGCAAAAACGAACAAGGCGCTTAACAATGTTTCAATGGTAATCAATCGTGGCGAATCGGTTGGTATTGTCGGCGACAACGGTGCAGGCAAGTCAACTCTGCTCAAGATGATTACGGGCGTTGCATTTCCCGACGAAGGCGAAATCACCGTTGACGGCAAGGTTGCCGCATTGCTTGAACTCACTGCAGGCTTTTCCATGGAAATGACAGGCAGGGAAAACATTTATCTGAAGGGTTATGTTCTCGGTCTTGAGGACAGCTACATTAAGCAGATCGAGGAGAAAATCATCGACTTTGCAGAGCTTGGAGATTACATTGACCAGCCTGTAAGAACATACTCAAGCGGTATGAAAATGCGTCTTGGTTTTGCTATCAATGTCAACATTGAACCCGATGTTCTTGTTGTTGATGAGGCGCTCTCGGTCGGTGACGCAACTTTCAAAAAGAAGTGTAAAAATAAAATTAAAGAGATTATCGAAAGCGGTGTAACCGTACTTTATGTAAGTCACAATGCCGCTTCGGTTAAAGAAATCTGCGCGCGTTCAATCTTCCTGAAAAAAGGAACTGTTATGTTTGACGGACCGACAGATGAAACCCTCAGAGTTTATGAGGAATCAAAAAAGAAAAAATAATTCCGTTTCGGAATAAAGCAAAAGCTCCACAATTGCGGAGCTTTTCTGATTTATCTGAGAGGTAAACCCATATGGACTGTACCGTAAAAGGCAATCTGCCCTCCGAAATTTTTGAGGACATTAAAAAAATTGCAGACAACAGGATAAATTTTCAACAGTTAAAAAACAAGACTGTTTTCGTGTCGGACTGTCACGGACTTATTGCATATTACATTATATGCACATTGCTTGAGGACAATGATTTTTTTGAAAACAACGCAAGGGTAATCACCCTTGCAAAAAGCCGTGAAGATGCCGAAAAGCAGTTCGGCAACCTTACTCTCCGCAAAGATTTTGTTGTTGAAATCGGAGAGTCAAAGAACTTTCCGGAGATTGAAAGAGCCGACTTTGTAATATACTGCAACTGCCCGTGTGAGGTTGCAGAGGAAGATTGCAGTAATCCCGAAATTGCGGATACAATCACTTCGGGCTTTGCAAATGTGCTTGAATATGCAAAAGAGTCAAATGCCGAATCGGTTCTGCTCGTATCTTCATATATGGTTTACGGGGAGGTTTTCAGCGGTAAAAATAACATTTGCGAAAACGACCTCGGCTATCTTGATCCGACCGATGCCGACAGTGCATACGCACAAAGTATGCGTTCAGCCGAAACACTTGCTGTTTGCTATGCTGAAAAGTTCGGTATGAATGTAAAAATCGCCCGTCCCTGCCCCACACTCGGAGGTGTCAGAATGAGCGATGAAAGAAAATGGGCAAAGCTGATTGTCAGTGCGGCAAAAAATCAGAGCATTATGCTTACAGATAACGGTGGCGAAAAGTTCAGCTTTTGCTATGTGACGGACACGGTTTCTGCATTGATTGATATTTTGCTTAACGGAAAAAGCGGTGAGGCATACAACATTTCAAACGATAACGCAAATGTGACAATGCGGGAATTTGCACAGCTTGTAAAATCGGCAAATCCCGAAAAGAATCTCTCCGTAGTGTTCGTTCACAGAAAAGACGAAGAAGAACCCGAATTTTCTCCGTCATCCCCCACACCGTATGTTTTGTGCAACGATAAAATAAAATCACTCGGCTTTAGTCCGAAAACCACGCTTAAAGACGGAATAAAACGCAGTATAAGAGCAACAGAACTGCGTGCAGAATTGCGAAGGATAAAGTAATGCGTATTAAAGATTTTTTAAACGAATTTGAGGCCGACAGGGCGGCATTGCCCGGAGTTGAAAAAGAAACTCTTGCAAAGCTCAGGAACAAAACAATTGTCATCTCGGGCGGTGAACTTGCAAGGTGTCTTTGCTATGCCCTTCTGTACAATAACGAGGCTAAAAGGCTCGGAATAAAAGTTATCCTTCTCGGCAAATCACGCAACGCAATGGCATCATACCACAGCGAACTCTTGTTAAGAGATGATTTTGATTTTGTTGATTATAATTCCGCATCAGAAGTTTCAAGTGCCGACTATGTAATTACAACAGGAATCTGCGGTGAACATACAGACAACAACCCACAGATCATGATTGACGGCATTGCAGAGATAAATGCCTGTGCCAAAATTGCAAAAGCCACAGGCGCAAGGGTTGTAGTTGTGAACGACAGCAGAATTTACGGCAAAGCCAAACCGCACAGAGTTTATTCCGAAAACGAGTACGCAGAACTTGACGCAACCTCTCCCTCATCGCTTGCAGGTCAGCTTATGAGAACGAGAGAAACCACCTTGCACTCGGTTTTGAAGAACAGCGAATCAACCGTTACAACGCTCAGAACTGGCATAATTTTGGGAGCGTCAAGCAACTTTACAAGCGTGCTTGATCCTGTTTTTGACGATATAGCCAACCGCCGTGACACAGTTGTTCCGGCAACAAGGGATCGCTGCACCTTTGTTTATATCAACGATGTTTTAAAGGCGATTGTTTTCGCAATGACAAATCTTGAAGAAAACGCAGTTTATAATGTCGGCGGCAAAAACTGCAACGCATCGCTGATTATGATTGCGGCTGTTCTCAACGATATTTACGGCAGTCGCTGTACAATTGAGTCGGGCGATTTTACGGAGCTTGACGGCTGTGCAATTAATTCAAACAAGATTTCCGTAAACGAATGCACTCCCGACATTGACCTTGAAACCATGCTGAAAATCTGCATAATGGACAAGATGAAGTCCGAAAAGGTTCTGCGTATCCCCCACTCACACGAGCGCAGACTTGATTCAATTCACGAAATTCAGCTTGCATTTCTGCTTGAAACCGACAGAATTTGCCGAAAGCACAACATAAAATATTTTCTCGGTGGAGGAACTCTTCTCGGTGCAATCCGTCACAAAGGATTCATTCCGTGGGATGATGATGCCGATATTATGATGTTGCGTGAAGATTTTGACCGCTTTTGCGAGATTGCGCCAAAGGAACTTCCGAGCAATATGACTTTTCAATCATACCATACGGACAAGGCTTGTTTCTATGAATTTGCCAAGGTCAGACTTGACGACACTTTCTTTGCAACCGACTTTGCAAAAGACCATCACGCAATGCACAACGGAATTGCGTTTGATATTTTCTGTCATGATAACACAGCCAATTCAGCAATCGGACGAAAAATTCATATGGCTGTGACTCTGTTCACAAGAGCGCTAGTGTTCAATAAATGGAACAATCGCAAGGCTGAAAACGGCAGTAGAATCCAGAGCATTGTAACAAATTTCTGCAAGAAAATATTTCCGCTCAGATTCAGTATGTGGCTTGAAGTCCGTACTTTAAAATTCTTTATAAACAAAAAGAACGCAAAATATCTCTATGACGGAATGGGCAGAAATATTTATAACGGTGCTTTTCCAAAGGAATATCTTGACGATGTTGCTTATGCCGACTTTGAGGGTTACAAGTTTCCCGTGCCAAAGGAATATGACAAGTACCTTACTTTCCTCTACGGCGACTATATGGAGCTTGCACCGCTGTCAACAAGAATGGGTTGCCACGAAATTGCCCTCTGCGACATTGGAAAATATGACGGTTTCAAAATCCGCAAACCCGATTCTGAAAAATAATCAGCGTAAAACAGACCGATAAAATAAATGTGACTTGACACTTACCTGTCGGTCTGCTATAATAATATAGCACATTTTGAGTACTGTTGCGGAATCAGCCGAAAAGTAAGATTTATCTGAAAGTAAGCTCCGCCTCGGTTTCCCCACCGTGTAAAAATCAAGGGAATTTAAATTGATTATACAAAAGTTGACACAATCATTTTCAACTTTCCATTTTCAATTTTCAATTTAATAAGCAGGTATGGCGGAATTGGCAGACGCGCATGGTTCAGGTCCATGTGAAAGCAATTTCATGCAGGTTCAAGTCCTGTTACCTGCACCATAGCTTTTTACCCCGGTAAATACGATATTTACTGGGGTTTTGCTATACTTAAATCACTCTAAAACACGGAAAAATACATATCGTAGCTAACACACAGCTAACAAGTAGCTAACAAATCTACAAATGACAAAACTCCCCTCACTCGCTTTTTACGGCGGATGAGGGGATTTTTTTTGCAATCATGTGTTTGTCAAGACATTAAGAATGTCCTTTAGGTTTTAATTAGCCGAGTGCCTTTTTTGCGTTGGCAATTTTGTTGTCCTTAGCCCTGATACCATCGTTGATAAGATGATAGATAGCATTGATTGTTTTCTCGCCAACAATACCGTCAACTGTAACTTTACCTGCTCTCTGTGCCTCTTTAACGGCTTTAAGTGTGCCGTCACCGAAGCCGTTCGAGTTATCAACCTTTGTTTTAATAACTTTCATATTGTAAAGAGTAATTAACTGCTTTTTGAATGCAAGTGTTGCTGTGTTGTGTGAACCGTATTTAATCATTTCCTCATTCTCCTTATTTGATGTTTTACCGCCGAGCTGTGCAGTTACTTCGTCTGCAAGATTGCCAAGCCTGTTATAGAGCCAGTCGCCCGGACAAGATTTATTCGCAAACCACCTATGTACAGTCAATACCATTTCATTTGACTTTGGTGAATAATTTAGCGTCTTGCTTTCATTACCAAACCAAAGCAGTTTAGTCTTGCCATTACGCTTGCAGATGTCAACGCATAGTGTAATAAGTTTGTTGTACACTTTACTGTTCATTGTGTACGGAGCTACCGTGTCGCTTGCACATTCGATTGTGACTGCTCTCTGGTCATTGGCATTGCTTGATGAACACCAAGAGCGATTGCCCTCATCTACACAAAGCAACACTCTGCCGTCATAGCCGATTCCGTAGTTACAGCTTGCCTCACAGGCTGTATTCATAAAGATGTTGCCGAGGGTTTCGACACTGCACTGACCTACAACGCAATGCGGAGTAATGCGGTCAATACTGTGTGTGCGTTTACCACTGTGGTTTGGGCTTAATTTTGTGTAATTAACAAGTTTTGAATTACTCATAATTATTCCTCGCTTTCTGCGTATAATTTTTTCAAGTCGATATTTTCCATAACTGCCCTTGCTTCAAGTACGGCTCTGTAATCGCTCATTGCTTTAATTTGCAAGTCATATGTACTGCGTGGGCAAGTCGGAATAAAATTCAGATTCTCTTTATCCCAGTTATCAAGCATTTTCTTTAAGCCGTCGTGGCGGATTGATAACTGCTGATATTCAGCGATAAACCTTTCTTTGTAATCTTCGCTTAACATTTTGTCAACAGTATTAGATAAAACCATAATTACTCCTCGCTTTCATCTGTTTTTACTTCGACTGTTGTCTTTAATCTCTTGACGATTGACACCAAAAATTTCGGCAATGGAATACCGATTTCCGAGAGATTTTCTAAGATTGAAATCAACTCGTTGATGATAAACCAAATCGTAACAATCATGCCGATGCAGTAGTTAATCCGCAGGTCGATTCCGCAGTTGACAAGTGCCGAGCTGATGAGATAATCTGCAACAATTCCGACCGCTACAGCTACGATATAGCCTACCTTTTTGATAATGCCTGTTACACCGACACGGCTGTTAAGCGTGTGACTGATGTATGCCTGCGCCATTCCTGTGATATAGTCGATAATCATTACCGCAATCATCACCGCAAACGGCACAAGCAAGATGTTAAGATATGCGACAATAGCACCACACACCGTGGCAAATAATGCCTGTAAAATGTTTTCTTTCATTGTTTACACCTCGCTTTCTGTCGGCTCGTCAACGGTTGGATTATCACCCCACACCGCCATAACGGCATTGTAATATTCGTCTGACAGCACCGTTTTAAGCTGTTCTCTGCCGGATTCGTCGTTCATATATGCATTGCGGATGTTTCCGCCGACCTGCATTTCTTCACCGTTAAAGGTCAAAAACTGCTGTCTGAGTACCGAAACGCTGTCCCTTGTGAGCATATCCAGTGTGATTTTTTCTTTAAGTTCCATTTTTCATACCTCCGTTATTTTTATATTTTGTAAATCAAAGAAAAGTTTACCTGCTCATCAGCGACGAAATTATAAGCCTGTTTATTGAGTGGAGTAAACTGCAACCAAGCCGATTTATTTACACTTCCTCTGAACATTCCGCCGTTTTTGCTTATGCCGATATCATGAACAATCACATCCGATTTGTTTGAGAAAGGCATATTGAGCAAAGCTATTGTAGATGTTCCGCCTAAAGTTGTTGCGTTCATAATGACGGTGACATTTACAATAACGATATCGCCAATTTTTTCATAAAGGCAAGTTGCAGATTTTATTTTATCAATCTGAGTAGAGTACGGAGTAAGAGTAGCTGTGCCGAGTTCGATATTTGACGAATCGTATTTAGTCGCCAAGGCGGTTTTATCTGCTTTCACAAGCAGAGCGTTGTAAATTGCTCCGCTTGTGAGATAACACGGGCTGTTATTTTTTGGCTCGCTGTCAAACGGCATTGAATCGAGCTTTCGGGCAATACTCTTGTCTGTTTTATCAAGCCTTGCTCCGAGTGAATTTTGACCGCCTCTTGCCGTGGCTATTTCGGTTTCAAGTGCAATTGCTCCGTCTGTTGCCCGTTCAATCCCCTCGTCCATATGGTTGAGGTTATCGGCATTGAGGGGCGGAGCAGAGCCGTTCACAAAGACAATTTTATTGTATTTGTTCATTTTCTTTTACTTCCTTTCCTAATCGTTTTTCGCCCTTTGATGTGAGGGCAGTTATAAATCCGTCCATTTTCTTATTGAACACAAATGTTTCGATTGTCGGCAAATCTTCAAACGGAGTTTTAATTGTGTACTTATCGCCTGCCTCAAGCCACCAATACGAAAACAGCTTAATTTTTGTCGGGCGGTATTTATATACATCACCAAAAAAATTAACAGAATTATATTTTGTGCCGATATCACTTGCTGTTGTTCTGCACCTCATCAAAATGTTATCGGAAACATACCACGAAAAATCGTTACTGTTGCCATACAAAAACGCTTTTTTATCAGCAAACTTAGCACTGTACATACGGATAGGCTCAAGTTCGTAATCTTCAAAGGATAAATCTTTGTACGAATCGATTGTTTCAACGGAAGATTGAGAATACAGCCTTTTAAAACGCATTTTTCCGTCGGCATCTATAACGGCAAAGCTCAAAGTTAACTCTGCATAAGCTTGGATTAAATCTGACAAGGTAATGTCCTTTATAACCTTTTCCACGCAGGTATCATCAAATTTCAGTGGTACACTAAAGACAGATAAGCTCGGCGGTGAAACCCCTGTAATTGCATAATCTTTGGCAAATTCTGCGATTATTGAATAAAAGCTCTTAAAATTATCGTCTTTTTGATAGTGCGCATAACCATAAGCAAAACTGCCGTCCTCGTTCTCTTTGCCTGCAAACCACAAAGACATATCCACCTTTGACATATCATAAAAAGCGTCATAGGCTGTGATTTTGACGATGTTACGCTGTTTTTTATCTCTTTGAGCCGACTGAATTTTACCGTAGAAAACAGGACATTCAACCGTTCCTGTTTCAGCAGGACAAATAAGAGTATCTGACGGGTACAAATCATCTGACGGATACAGCTCTGATTCAAGATATGTTGCCGTTATGATGACCTGTACCGTCTTTCTTATCAAAGCCGAGCAATCATAATCAATGAGTTTCACGCTCATTTCAGAGGCTATGCAACCGCCGAATTTCAATTCTTTTTCAACGATTTCATTTTCAAGTGAAAAGCTGTCAAGCACGATACTTTCGCCGGTTATATCTTCAAAACTACCGTCAGGAGAATGCAGGGCAACGGTGTTGTAAAGTGTGTTCGTTTTCAGCTTATCAGCAATTTCTTTAGATACAAGCATTTTTAAGAATCACCCCTTAATACTCAATCAGCTCAACCGTAATCGGCTGATAGGTTATATCATTCTTTTCAGCATTCATTACGGTATATTCAATATCAGGAATATAAAAATAAGAGGTGTAATAGCTGTTCGTTTCATCGTTCCAATAAGTTACCCTGCACTTTCTCTGTAACTTATTTGCCATTGAGAGGTTGATAATCGACTGAAAATCAATCTTTTCGTCAAGATGAAGAATGTGAGTTGAAAACGAAATTTTTGTTTTGTAATTTGGCAGCGTTGCCCTTTGAAGCGTACCGTTCTGATCTCGTTCCGCAGAAGTTTCAAGTCGCTGATTCGGAGTTGATGAAAATGCGGTAATGTACTTATTCGGCATTATGTTGTTGCCGAATTTAAGCAAATAGCCGTTATAATTTGACATATCATTTCCCCCTTTATGCGAATGCGGATTTACCGTTGTGTCTGCGTCTGTAAAGCTCATCCTGTCTTATCATTTCTTCAAAAAGCGTTGAACCCTCAAGTTCTGCCGTAAACGAATAAGTGTTGCCGCCGTTATTGCGAAAGATAATGAACATTTCATAAATGCGTTTAAGCAGGTCAAGAATTTGTGTGAGAATCACTGTATCCTGACCGCCCGAATTGTCGAGCATACCCTGTAACTTGTTAAGAGGAGAAATAACCTCAGGGTTACCGCTGTTAGCACCTGCGTTATCGCCGACAACCGCAAGTGTCGGAGCTTTAACAATACCGCCTTTTGCAAATTTTCGTGCCGGTGATTCCGTGGGTTCTTCAAATCTCGGAATGAGAGGCGGATTTTCAGGCATTGAAAAACTCCAATCCTGTCCAAAAGCCGCTCCGATAATACCGGCTATTCCGCCGATTGAATTAACAACGCCAGAAACAAAGTTATAAATACCTGTCCACAACGCATTTATGCCGTCAATGATTGCGTTTATAATGAACTTAAACACGGCGCAAATGCCGTCCCAAATGCCTTTGAAGAAGTCGTAGATACCCTGCCATGCTTTGTTCCAATCGCCTGAGAAAACACCTGTAATGAAGTCAATTAGACCGCCGAATGTTTTCTGTATAGAGGTAACCAACCCACCGATAAATGTAAACACATTATCAAACACCCTTTTTACGGCATTGAAAACATTCTGAAATATAGGTCCCCAAAAACTGACAAGCCAGTTTACAAACGGTGACAGGAAGTTATTCCACACGGTTGAAACACAGTCTGCAACCTTGCCGAAGAAGTTTATTGCACCCTCAAAAACAGGCTTCAGCCAGTTTTCCCAAGCTGATTTTACGATTGCTACGATAAAATCCCACGCAGGCTTAATCCATTGATTGTAAACATTCATCAGGGTTGTGCCGATATTGGTAAACATATTGCAGACATTCTGAAAAATCTGCTGTCCGTTGCCGTTCCACCAATTACTGATAATTGTTCCGATATTTCCGAAAATCTGACCGATAAAGTCAAACACATCTGCAAACTGCAATTGTAAATTTTCGAGAAATTCAGTGATTGTTGCACCGTCATTTTCAGTCCATTCAACAAGGCTTTCGGTTGCGATTGAAAACGCACCCGAAACAACTTCGCCGACTGAACCCGCAAAGGTTGTAAGACCGCTTAAAAGATTGGAAATTGATTCTTCCATTTGAGGGCGAACATTGTCAATTGCATTCCCTGCAAGTGTACCGAAATTATCAAAAAAGGTTGAAAGGTTGTTATAGCCGTTTGTAAGATTGTTGCCTATGGTATCGATAAAGCCGATAATCTTTTCCCTGTCTTTTGAGATCCACTTAGCAACACCGCCTGAAATGGTCTGAAACGACTTTCCGCCGATTGTCGCAACCGCTCCGAATGCAGAACCGATTGCCCCGAGTTTTGCAGAACCGACCTTTTGCATTGTGCCGAATGCCTTTTGAACTATGGGAACAGCATTATTAAAAACGGTCTTGCAGTTCTTGCCTATAGCTGACCAATCAACCTTGTTAATACCTTTCTGTACATTCTCGACAAAGCCTTTGAATCCGCTTTTTTCGTATAGATTTTTGAATGCCCCCGAAAGGTTTTTGCTTGTGTCCTTGACAACATTCTTTGCAACAGCTCCGCCTGATGAACCGCCCGATGAGCTTTTTGATGAAGATGTATCTGACTTTGAAGAACTATCGGTACTTGAAAGCACATTCAGCTTGTCAAAGCCCGCTACACTTCTCTTTGCTTTTTCGGAACTTTTCTGAACATTATCAAGTGACTTTGAACTGTCATCTGCTGTATCCGTAAGGCTTTTGGCAGAATCGGACGCAGATTTGATATTGCTTGCGGTGTTATTGCCTGTATCCCAGCCGAAGACCTTTGAAAGCGATTCAACCGCACCTTTGGCATATTCCGTTAAAGTCGCAAGTGCGGAACTCAACCGCTTTACAACCTGAGTTGCCACCTGAAGAATAGGCTGACCGACTACGGCAAGGAGCTGTTTCCAACTTTCTCTGAGGTTGCCTGTTACATTCTCCCAACCGTCTGCTTCACGGCTTGCCTGTCCCATAGCACCCGAAAGCTGATTAGCGTCCTTAACCATTTGCAAAAGCGTGAGCTGTTTCTGCGATTCCGACAAATCCATAAATGACTTGCCATACAACTTATTAGCCGCCGCATTTCGTGTGGTTTCAGTACAGGACAAACCGAGTGCGGCATCATTTTCAAAGTTGCCTTTGAGAAACGATTTCAGGCTTTCTGCGGTGTCTTCAAGCGAACGGTCATAATATGCGGCACTGTCGGCTGTTACCTGCAAAGCCTCCTGCATCATACCCAAAGCACTTGAACTGTCCATACCCGTAGTTTTTGCAAAGGCATAAATGCTTGTGCCGACACCCTGTAATCGGGTTTCAAGAATACCGCTTTGATCGGCAACGCTCTGAATGGCTGATTCTGCCTGCGACTGCATTGTACCGAATGTCTGCTCAAACTGCGAATTTGCCGCATTGACTTCCGCAGCCGATTCAATGCACTGCTGACCGAACTCCTTGATTTTAGCAACAGAAAAAGCGGCAACCACAGCCATTCCTATTTTCTTAAACGAAGATGAAACCGAATTGCTTAACTGCTCACCGCTGCCTTTGATGTTTGAAAACTCTTTCTCGGTTTTCTGAGAAACGCCCTCCGCAACCTTTGAAAAGGACTGTTTCATATCCGTGCTTACATTTTCAAAATCTTTTGAAAGACTTGAAAACGCCGAATCAAACTTTTTTGTAATTGAATCGGAAATCTTATGCAATGTTTTGGAAATATCATCACCTGTAAGCCTGACATCAAGCTCAATTTCACCCGCCTTTGTCGCCATATTCACCACTTCCTTTCATTTTAGATTCTTTAAAAACAGGCATAAAAACAGCGCACACCGCTATGATGTACGCTAATAAAATTTTGCAAAAGAACAGCCACCCCATTTGGAGTGGCTTTTTGTTTTAGTTGTTGAGTTCGTAGTATTTGATGTCGATTTTCGGAAGTGACACATTGTTGCCCATTACGGTTTCATATGTATAGTCGCCGTCACAAGTTCCCCAGAATGTGATTACATCATCTTCAAGGAGTTTGTCCGCACCGTCAGGAATTTCTACAGTTGCGTAGATTGTATCAGTCCACAATGGTTCATCAAGATACTCATTTTCTTCTTTGGTTATATTGATTCTCAGGTCAACCGAATCGCCCCAGCCTTCCTGAACCTGAATAATCTGACCTTCAAACTTGTAGTCATTACCTTTGTACTTGTCAGGGTTTCTTGAAAGAGTTTTAAAGTCGACTGTTTTGCAACCGTCTTTAAATTCTTTTTCAACCTTCTTCGGGTCTTTAGTAGGCTTTTCTGTTGCAACTTCTTTTGTGGTCGGTGCTTCTGTCGCTTTTTCAGTTGTTTTTTCTGAACTCTGATTTGCAACAGTAGTTTCCTGCTTTGATTTGTTTGAACCGCTGTTACCGTTAATTGCACCGTTTACACCGCCAACAATCATAATAGCAACAACGATAATAACCCAAAAATACCAACGCTTGTAAATTTTCTTCTTCGCATTTACAGGATTTACGGTTGCCGAGGTTGAATCGTTTCCGCCAAAGCCTGCACCGCACTTGTCGCAAAATTTTGCATCGTCCTTTAATTCGTTTCCGCAATGTGGACATTTCATAAACATACACTCTCCTTAATAAATTTGTTAGTGTATGTTACATTTTATCACTATATATTAACATTGTCAAGAATTTTGTAGATACAGCGAAAATTATGTACAAATTTACAGATTAGCGAAGAAGTTTTGAAATTCTGCAAGAACGGTGTTCATATCTTCGTCTGAATAGTGCTTTACATTCCTTGACCGCCATTTGTTGCGGATTTTATGCTGTGACGAAGTAAAGTTTTTCAAGACTTCTTTGTCGGTTTCAAGGCGAATTTGAACCGTTCTTGCAAGCGGTGTTTCGGGTCCTAAGCCTTGCAGAAGTGAGCAGAACTCATTCCAACTCATTTTAGCAAAATCCTTTGAATAAATGCTGACCCCGTACTCCGAGCGAAAGCTCGACACGATTAAATCAAAGTCATCAATCAGGTCGTAGCCGGGGTCTGAGCTTCCCCCTCGTCAGTCAAATCGCCTGTTGCAATTTTGGCAGATTCGCTGATAAGGGCGTTGAAATCGTGCATATTCAGCTTTAACTTTTCAATCTTTTCTCTCTCGGATTCATCAAAAAGAAGATGATACATTTCGATAACATCTTTACTTTTACCGTTGCCGTCCTCAAAAAGTGCCGCAACTTTGAGCATTGAAACTGCGTCATTGTTGATTGCAAGGTCAACATTTTTAACTCTGACACTCGGCTTTTCCTCAAAATTAAGCTTGTCTGTAATATCAATTAACTTTGACATAATCGTTCATTCCTTTCGTTTTTTAAGCGGCTGCTGTATATACGGGTTTGCCGTTTGACATAACTTCAAATTCAAGCGGAGCAACACCCGTGCTTGCGCCTGCACCGTTTGATGTAACGGATACAACTGCATTTTTAAAGAGGACGGTTGCACCGTTAGGGAAGGTCCACATAAACGAAACTTCTGTCTTTCTGCCGTTTTCAAATGCAAGGGCGGCAATCTGGTCATTGCCTGCGTCACCGATTGTACGCTTGCCCTTTACCGAAATTGTGATTGACTTTGCTGTCATAAGCCTTGACTTCCAGCCCTCGTTTTCAAAGGCTGTCCATTCCTCGACACCGTTGTCAAATGCAACAGAAAATTCTTCGCAGTTAGCAATATTTGTCGTGGCGGATTCTGTTCCTGCCTTGCCAACCGCAAACTGATTTTCATAGCACGGGAATACTCCCGATTCAACTTTTGCCATAAAATTACTTCCTTTCGTAATAAAATTTAACTTCAATGACCTGCTCATACACACCCTTGTCGTCTGTTCCCACATCAACGGGTTCTTCCGTGAGCAGTTCGATTATATAGATTTTGTGTTCCTTAATTTCAACATTTTTAATGCCGTAAAGCGTTTCGTAAAGTCTGCGTGCAAACTCCTCGGTTTCTCTTGCGTTGTCGGTGTAATGGATAAGCAAAGACACGCTTATTGTATCGTAGGTGCTTTCACCGCCGATTGCCCTTGTGGGTGTTCCCGACTGCTTTAATGAATACACACCGATGGACCTGTCCTGCTTGTTGTCAAGCTTGCCGATGTAATAATGCTCGGCTGAGGTAACGCTTTTGAGCCAATCTCTGATGTCCGATAAGTAAATCAAAGTCCTGTATTTCTCCTATATATTTTAGTGAATGTTTGACTGCAAAAATTCTGCCGTGTACCGCCCTCAAGCCACGGTGAGAACCATTTACCGCCGGCGGCAATGTTTTCCTTACGGCTGAAATTATACTCGGGATGAAAATACAACCGTCTTGCATACGGAGTATCTGACACAATTTTAACTATCCCCTTTGCACTTTGTGAATAATCAACAGCGGTACTATCGTCTTGAAGTATGCTTGTATCAAACGGCATTACCTGCTTGTTTTTCACCCGTGTAAGAAGTGCGTCACCTGTCTGTTCAAGAGCCTGTTGCTTTGCCCTATCAAGCTGTTTTACAACAGGCATATTGAGTTTGATTTTTGATGATACCGAAAATCCCATTAAATCACATCCAATTCCGTAAAATTAACTTTGCCGTCGGGGTTGCGGTGTTTTGTACCCTGTACGATGTTTCGTTTTACGCCGTCAAGGATTACAAAGCCACCGCTTAAAGTGGGGCTGTCGGGAGCAATGTCGCCGTCAAAAAGCAAGACAGCCGACACCTGAACAATTTTCTGCTCTTTGGTATAGACCGTCTTTGCCTTTGACTGCATATTACACAAGGCAGAGCCACCGTGCAGGGTTGCTGACGGGTACAAGCTGTCGGAGGGATACAGATTTTTGCATTCAAACACGGTCAGGGGTGCTCCGTCTTCGGTAACACCCTCACCGTAGATTGTGACCTCGACAGGAGTTTTGCAGAACTGCTTTTTTACAAGTGACGGAAATTTCACGGTTTTCACGCACCTTTCAGATTGCAGGATAACAAAGTCCTGTTGATTTTAGCAACGCATAGAGGTCGGCAGGAATTGCCACTCCGCTGATACACATTAAGTTCCAGCTTACGCCAAATTCCATTGATGTGCCGTTGATTGAATAGCTTTTCAGGTAGGAAGAAATCATATCGGCATTTTCTTCTTCAAAAGCAGTAAGTCTGCTATGCACTCTGCCGATGATTCTCTTCTGCATTTCCGAAAGTTTTTCAAAATCAATGCGGTTAAAAGTCAGAACATCAATGTGTTCGGCAGAGATAATACTGTTTTCATCTCCGCCCTGATGTTCAATGTAATCAGCATACATTACGCAACCGCCGTTGTGTCAACATCGGCATAAATGCTGTCAATTTTGCCGTCCTTGCCGTTCGGGAATACGAATGTGTCGGAAAGTGAACGGTTCTGATAGAGCCAGCCGTCACCCTCTGTGTGTGAGCCGGGAGCAAAGAAGTAAATGCTTGAAATCTTCGGAACAGTCTTGCAGGTTTCACCGCAGGCAACAAGAACATTGATTTTGTGAGCGCCTGTTGCAGGCTCAAAACCGCCGTCATCGGGGTTAAAGTTGAAATTATCGTAGAAACGCTCATCGTCAATAACCTCGATGATAGGGCAACCGTCAATCTCGGTCACTCTTGTTTCAATGCCGATACCGCCCTCTGCAATCTGTGTAAGCTCAATCTTGCGAGTGAACTCTGTTGACTGTTCAAGGCAGTCCATAATGTGAGATGTCACATAGGCAACAAGTGTGCCTCTTGCCTTGTATCTGCGGAGCTTGCCGGCAGAGAGAATTGTTTTGAGCTTTGAATAAGCGTTCTCCTTAGTCCACTCCGATGTCTTTGTTGAAGAATGGTAGCCGTCTGTTGCCTGAGCCTTTGCTGCAACCTTTGAGAAGAAAAGTGCGTCTGTTTCGGGAGCAACCTGTGTCTGTTCAAATGTCTTTGAAATATTCTCAACCTTTGCGGTTGCGTTAGTTTCATCAACATCTGCCTTGTCAACGAGAAACTCAATATCACGGTCGTGTTCGCAGGTGAACGGAACATCTGTCTGAATATATTTGCCCTTGTTCCAACCGCCGTTGCGATTGTGGTTCTTAAAGCCTGATGTACTCATCTGTGTGAAGTGGAAAGTTCTTGCGCCAACCCACTTTACATTTGAAGTGATGAACGGTGATGTAAGTGTGCCCTGAACGAGAATTTCGAGCAGATCAGGGCTGAACTGCTCGGCATAGTTATTTGTGTTTGCCATGATTTTTTCAATCCTTTCTTTGGTTAAATATTAAATCTGTTCCATTTTTTGGTAGGAACATTTGCCTTTGGTTTTGTACCGTCCGATGTACCGTTGCCGTCACCGCCGATTTTCTTAACTCCTGTGCCGTTCTCGGCAGGTTTGCCCTTGAGTGCGGGAATATCGTCAAGCACCTTTTTAACAGCCTCTGTCAGCTTTTCCGCATTGACCTTGCCGTCTGTCACAGCCTTTGAAAAGTCTGCAATTTTAAGCACATACGGAACGGTTGCAATGTCAACGCCCTGTTTTACGGCTTCGAGGGTTGCCGACTGGTTGACTTCTGCCATAAGCTTTGCGTTGTTTGCCGATTCAACTTCCGACTGCATTTTTGCTAAGTCGGGAGTGTTCTCGGCTTTCTGCTTTTTAAAAGCACCGATAGCCTCTTTCATCTCATCGGCTGACAATCCCTGCTCCTTAAAATAAGACTTCAAAACGGTGTCCTCTGTCACGCTTTGTTTGCCTGTAATAAGGCTTGCGAGCTTGTCGTAATCAAAGGCAGGAGCGTTTTCCTGTGGAGTTCCCTGCGGTGCAGGTGTCGATTCATTGGGGGTTGGTGTTGGATTTGGTTCTGCCATTTTTTCATATCCTTTCAGTTTTTCGGGTGTCTCCCGTAATCAGTTTATAGAGTGTCTCTCTGTTTCAGTTTTGCACGGTGTCTCCCGTAGTTTAATGTCTTCGGACAATAAAAAAGCACCTTACATATTCGTAAAGTGCTTAATCTGCTTTTTCTGTTTTAACTGCTTTGGCTCTCGGCTTTTTGGGAGTGTCAGGCTTGACCTCTTCTGCAAAACCGCCGTCAATGAGTTCCTTTGCTCTCTGCTCGGAGCATTCAAAAACTTCATTCACAGGTCGGGTTACATAGCCGTTCTGCCTGTCATTAAATGCTGTTGTTACTCTGATTTTCATTCTGTCACCACCTTTCTAAACCGGTCGAAATCGACGGGTTTAAATGCAAAAAGCACCCTATAATCAACATTGCTGTCGATTATAAAATGCTCAATTCGTAATTTTATGCTGTTTTTGTGAATTGCATATAACAAAACCGCCCTTTTTACGGAGCGGTTAGATTATGCCACTATCTTTTAGATATTGCATTTTTTGTTTTTCTCTAAGCTTACTGTAAAGTGCTTCAGCATCTTTAGCTTCTTGTGGAGCATCTTCACGCAAAGTGACATTTAAACCATTTGTTACAAGGTACGGCTTAAACGCATTCCATAGAGATTTTTGTTCTTCAGTTTGTATCAATCTCATACTATCATCACCCTAAAAGTTTGCTGACTCTGTACTCGTTATACACTTCATCCATAGCTTTATCTTTTAAGCATTCAAAAGCATACTCACTTATATCCTCTATATTATAACCGTTATTTATCAATTTTTCAACCTTTGGAGCATAAATTTTATTAAGGTAATCGCAATATTCAAAATAATCGTTAATACCTCCGAATTTTGCTCTGTAACTTTTAGCGTCTTGCCAATGAATCAGTTCGTGAAGAATTGTACTCAATCCGTCTTGCGGACAAGCCAAGTTTTCTTGTAAATCTGACAAATCACTTGTTGAAAAGTATGCTGAATTGACATTTAGAACATTCTGCATTGGCATATATGAAGCAATAGCATTTACTCGCATTTCTTCGGGAGAGATAATACAAATATCAGGTTTTCCGCTTGTTTCAACCTCTCCGAGCATATCAAACGCTTTTCTCACTTGCATATCAAAATCATGAAGTTCTTTTCGTTTTAGCTTTACCTTATCTGAAATATAAACATTATCACACAATGTATTTGCCTTGCGGGTATCAATTGTAATTGTTTTGCCCTCAATTTTGCGTTCAAAAGTTTTTGATATATCTTCCTTAAAAACAGGTCTGTAATATTTTTGTTCATCAGTCTTCAAAGAAAATTGTTTTGCCTTTTCTTCAAGCATATCAGCCCTATCGTGCCACTCATCGGCTCGGGTTTGGGCAATGCGTTTATTGTCCTCGTCAAGACTGTATTCGGCACGGCGGTCAAAGCGTTGCGCCTGCCGTTCTGCGTACTGCTGTTTTTCTTCAAGCCGTTCTCTACAGTCCATTTCTGCCTCTTCTTCGGGGGTGACAGGTTCGAGTGTCGTTATTTCCTCGTAATATGTACTTGTGCTGTCCTTACATCTCGGATGAAACAAACCGTTCTTGATTGCGGTTGAGAGAAGCGGATAGTTTCCGTCTGACTTTTTGCCGTTTGAATAAACATCGTCAATAAACACCTTGCCGATATATTTTGCACAATCGGGGCAACCGCCCTGTCTTGAGTTCACAACAACGAGGGATACTCCCCATTCGGCTCGCTTTTCGCCCTCACCACGCAGATAGGCTCTTTTGTTGGCTGTTTTAACCGCCATATCCGCATAATCCGAGAGCGTATGCCTTGCACCGTTTTTGTACTCCACACAATTCAGTCCTGCGTTGAGCATATCTTTACACGCCATATCAACGGCTTTTTCGTATGTAACCGCACCCGTGTTCATTGCAACCTGTGCGTTAAAAATCGCCTTGCGGTACTTGTCGTTGCTCATACGCAAAACCGCCGTTTCTGCCCTCTTTAAATCGTCTGTGGTCGATTTTATGAGTGCGTCAAGTTTACGGTCATTCACCTTAAAAAACTCGGCTGTGCTGTGTGCTGACGGCTTTTTCGGGGCTTTGAAACCGTCCTTAACAGCTTCAAGAATTTCTGCCTCCTGACTTGCATTTCCGTCAGCTTTGGCGGTGCGAATCATCTCTTCAACCTTGCTGTTAATGGTTTTGAAACGCTTGCCGAATTTCTTTGCGTTGTGCTTACGGTACTCTTCAAGACTTTTGAGCTGTTCTGCCTGCCATTGTGTCCAGTTGTAACCCTCTTTGGTTTCTTCGGCTCTGTGACGGCTGAAATTGCGCATCATGCTGTCGATAAACTCGTTTTCAATTCTCTCAAAAGCCTCTTTAATGTTGTAATCACTCATTGCTTACTCATTTGCTGTCATCGTCCTGATTTGTGATATCTTCGGGTTTATCGGGTTCATTGCCCGTGTCGGTAAGGTCAACATCATCAAATGGAGAAGTTTCTTCCTCGCCTGCAATACCCTGTTCCTCTTTAATTCTCTGCACCTCTTCGGCTTTCCAATCCTCTGACTTGCTGTCGCCGTAAAGCTCGTCAACCGAGGTTTCAACTGACATCAAACCACCCTGTCTTGCTTTTGACACGGTTTCAACCTGACTTTCGAAGCTCGGATTTGCATATTCGCCGAAGTTTACGGATACTTCCAAGCCCTCAACAATACCATTGCCGTTAAGTTCACCGTCTGCATTGAGTACAACTGCAACAAGGCTTTGAAGTACGTTCTGCGTAATCTTTACAAGGTTCTGCCTTGTGTAAAGGGTTGTCTTTTCCTTTTCACGCTGAGCGTCTGCATTATCAAGCTTCTTCGTGTCAATGCCGAGAGTTGACGGCGATATAATGCCCTGTAAGCAGAGGTCGAGGGCAGTAATGTATGAACTCAAATAGCTTTCGTGCTGAATCTGCGGACTTTCGGTGTAAATCCTGTTGCCGTTGCCGTTTTCAGACATATCGTTGCCCACGGTGATAAATCGGTTGTCAAACGGATTTGGCGATATCGGCTGACAGGTTTCGGGATTTCTCGGAACAAGGCAATCAGGCACATACTGCTTTGTTCGGCAGGCTCTGAGTGCGTCCATCCACTGTGACCACACTTCATCAAGGCTGTCGAAAGCGTCTGTTTTTATGCCGATAATGCCCGCACCTCTGCCCTTGTGGCACGATTTGCCGTAAAGGACAGGTACAGCCCACATATATGATTCGTCAAATGTAACGCCCTTTGAATCAATCCATGAAAGAGCGTCAACCGTGTGCAGGTCAATCTCTTTGCCGTTGTCATCATACAAAGCATAGTGAATATAGCCGTAACCGTATGTTTCTTCAAAGCGGTAACGGCGGTGTTTTTGCGTGTAATCGGTGTAAAACTTAACCTCTCGGATTCTGCCACGCACATATGTAAAGTCGATGTTTTCGGCAGGATACCATTCAACAATCGGAACATCTGATACAGCCGTGTCAAAGCTGACCTTAAAAGCACCGTCACCAACAACACATAGGTCACGGAGCATTTGCTTAACCGTGTCGGACAATTTGTTCTGCTTTTCAATATCTTCCCAACGCTCTGCATAAGCGGTTGAATTTTTACTTGTAACATCTGTGCCGTTGTAGTCGGCAATTACGATATTCACAAGCGTTTCGCAGATGAGTGCCGGCAGGCCCGTGTGTATTTTACGAATTTCAAGCCCCTTTGTGCTTTTTGCCGCCCAAAACATAGTTTTGTTTGTATCAATCTGCCTGTACAGCTCCGCAAGCTGTCTGCTGTTGCCCCAATACCAAATGCGATTGATAAAGCACTCGGTCAGATGATTGCTTGTTTCGGTGACGGTAATTGTTTTGTCGCTTGCAGGAGTAATCTGCAAAAAGTTTTTAATTCCCGATCTGATAGATTCAGCCATTCTGTTAATCAGCCCCATTTATTTCACTTCCAATAATATTTTTAAACGGCAGCCACGCATATTGACCGCTGTTAATGCAATGGTCGTGACCGTCCTCAGGTGTGTTGTCTTTATCCTCTCGCCAGCTGTAAATTTCAAACTCGGCAATCGTGTTTTTACAATGTTCAAGCACAAAATAACAGTCGGTGGCAAGCCAGCCGAGTACAAGATTGATTCGGTCGATAATCTTCGTTTTCTTCCATGCATTTGCAAAGTCATAGACACAGCCGTGCTGTCGCTTATACTTTTGAAATTCGGTAATAGTCGCTTGGTCGGCGCTGTCAATAAAAGCCGTGCGTGCAAAGCCCCATTCATCACGGTTGCGGTCAAGAAAATCAATAAAATTCTTCACCGTGTCACTCGGGGCAATAGGCGTTTGCATTTCAGCGTTGTTATAAACTCTTTCATCAAGCTGAACACACTTGCCGTGATTGGTAATGCCGTAAAATGTCATTGCGATAGTGTCAGGCGACTTTTGCGAATAGGCGGTATCAAGACCTGCGGTGAACTGAACAAAGTGTTCCGACTTGCGGTTACAGTTCAAAAACTTTTCTGCCCACTCTTTTGATTTGATGTGTCTTGTCCTCTCAAAATTCGGGAACACAAGTCCTGTTGCTCTGCCACGCAAACCTAAGATTTTATTTTTATAGAGCTTTGTACCTTTCGGTGCAGAGTTCTTTTTCTTTTCAATCTGTTCGGGTGTAAGACTTAAATTATCGGCAAAAGAAAAGAACCAATACCGCCAATTCGGTACAGGTTCTTCGGTAAGCTCCGCCGTAATCTCGGGAGGAACATCGTTTTCATATTTTTTAAAAGGACGGGAGCGGTTGACAAACTCCTTATACACAGGCAGGCTCGGATCATCGGGATTCAGCGTTGCAAGCATATAGTCATTACGGGTTGACATCTCTCGGATAAACTCGATATCGGCGGTGTTGATTTCGTCAATATAAACGCACCCAAACTGCGCACCGAGAACCATTTCCCACTTATCCCGACTGCTGTAACCGAGAATATAGATAATTTTGTCCTCAAACTTGATATGCGGCAGCTTGTAGTCCTTGTCGCCGTTGCCGCAATAGACAGCGTTGCGGTGCAAGTCAAGAATACCGTTGTCCTGCTGAATTATAGTTTCCTCAGCCTTGCCCGTAGTTTTGGCGGCAATTGCGTGAAGCTTCTTCGGCGACTGCGACACCATTCGCATAAACTTAACGCCTGCTCCGACGGTAGTTTTGCCGGACGCTGTAGTTCCTTCAAGAAATTCAGCCGACACATTTGTTGTGTTGATAAAGTCGATATACTTTTGTGACAACGGGAATTTGTTACTCACTCAGTCCCTCACCACCCAACTGTCTGAACACATCTGATAGCTTTTCGGACTGCTCAACCTTTGCGTCAACCTTAACGGTGTATTCACCCGTCATCTTGTTGAGCGTGTCAATCGCCCTTATTCTGTCGGAGGTGTCCTGCCCGTCATTCCTTGCAATGTCGGACAAAGCAACCTGTCTGTCCTTTGCACTCATAATGCGCTCATCTTTGAGCCTGTCTGACAGCTGTTTGATGTACTCTGCAACTCTCACATTTTCTAACAATTTGCAGGCATTGGCATTTGCGTAATTCTCGGAATATCCCGCCATAATGGCACTCTGAACGGTGTTACCGCTCTGCGCATAATATTCCGCAAACTTCCTCTGTCTTGCATTTAATTTGTCTTTCACGGTATCACCGCCCTTTCTAAAAATAAGCAAAAGAAAAGACAGCACATTTCTGTACTGTCTTTAAACACAGGTTTCCGGAGTTGCACCGGAATCTGTAAAAACTGTTTTCCTATTTAAACTATCCCCTGCGTTTATAATATTATATCAATAAATTTTTAAATATTCAAGTGTTTTCTTTTTCTTTCCCATTTATTCAATAATGCACTTACATATTTCTGTTCTTTATCAGTCAATTGACGATCTCCAATTTCATTATGTTCATAACCCAAATGGGTATGTGGCATCATTCCATTATGAGGTCTACCTTTAACGTCAATTTGTTTTATTCTTTCGCCGTAGTTGTCATAAAAAGTAACACTTTTGATGTTGCTCTGTTTGTCAAGAGTAGCATACACTCTATTTTTTGTCATAGTTTCCATAGGAGCTTTTATCGAAGTATTACCATTCATATGAATTACTTTTATTTCACCAAATTGAGCAACTGTGTGATATTCTGTACCGTACTTCTTTCCCTTATCACTTATACCGCTTGAAGAGCCTCTTCCGCCCATTATTTTGACCTCCTGAATTTTTCCTGAAACGATTTGATGTTGATGATGTTTCCCATACATTCTTCGGGGACTCTGCCGTAGAAGATAATTGTTTCAGGCTGTAAGCGTTCAATCATTTCTTTGTAACCTTTCAAAAACAGTTCTTTTGATTCCGTACGGTTCTGCGTTCCGACACTTGATACGGCAACCGTACCACCCAAAGGCTCGCCGTCAAAACACCATTCAAAACTTTTTTCGTCGCTCCAACAAATTGTAGGTATTACCTCAATGCCGTAGAGTTGTAAATATGCACCTATCCAATGCTTGCGATAGTGGTTATAAATCTGCAACGCTGTCGGATAATCAGTGTAAAGACTGAAATCAGGCGATAATACACAACTGAATTTTTGTAGACTCTCAATATACCTGTCGGGTGTATTCCATAATCTTTGGAACTGGTAATCGTCCAAAAAGAAATGCACACCGCAGTTGTTCTGCTTACTGCTCAAAACTTCATTAAATCCGATAAAGTTGTTTTCTGTAATTTTTGTAGGCTCAATAATCGGGATGTCATATTCTCCTGCACCCTGAAAAATCGCTCTTGTGCTATTTTCGTAACCTGTACCGCATTTGTCTTTATACATCAATTTCACCTCACAACACAAAACCGCCCTCAAACGAGAGCGGTCTGTGCGATTTTTATCTTAGGAGAGTTTTACATATGTACTGTTTGTCAAACTTTCATAATACCATTATACGCAGGGTAAGGGTGACATTCAATGACATTTCAAAATAATTTTACGAGAAATTGAACTTTTTTCGGAACGCCTGTAACGCTTCGCCGTGCAATCTCAGGGTATGCCTTACGCTCATTTCCATACTCTCGGCAATATCCTCCCACCTCTGACAATTTATGTAATACTCGGTCAAAATTGCAATGTAACGGTAATCGTCAAGTGCGTTGATTTTACTGCGGATTTCAGTTTTCAACCGCACAAGATTGTCAATTTCCCGATTGATTTCAGCCTGAAGGTCTGCAATCCTGTCAACAATCCGCATAGGGTCATTCACTCCCGATGTCTTAACAGGCTCATTCTGCTTAACCGATACCTGTGCAATATTCAGCCTAAGTTTTGACAGCTCGTGTTCCTTCGTTCTGATCAGCTTATCCGAAACCCTGACCGAATATAAATAATCTTTAACCGTCAATCCACTTCACGCTCCTCCTCGTCAAGCATACCAAGTTCCTGCGCCAACGCAACAACAGCGGTTACAATCAAACGCAAATCCTTACCTTTGATGTTACACATATTAAAGCAAACATCGTCCTCATCGTTATCAAGTTTACCAAAATCAATAACAAGTCCCTTTGTGATCGTCTTGCTTTCATTGTTATCGTAATTAACGGTAATGTTTTTAATATCTTTCATTTTCTTCTACCTCACTTTCAAGCCAATGTTTTGTGCAGTCAATACAACTGCCATTGAATCGCTTTTCCATAGGGCAACCGAAATATGGAGTTCCATACGGGCAACCAAAAAAACTCATACAACTCCGAGCCATTTCGTCAATTGACATCTGTTTGATTTTTTCAAAGTTTGTCATTCTTAACTTTTCATAGCAACTGATTCTCTGGATGTGCGATACTCTGAATGCAGTATTTTTAACCACTTTATTATTTACATCAGTGCAAAAATAAAAATTAACTGGTATTGATAAATTAGGGTTGTTTTCAAAGGCTTTTTCACCCGTCTTATGTAAAGTGCCCTCAATTACAGTGTTATCCAAAAGAGTAATTGTCACACATTTGCCTAAATACCTTTCAAGTTCATTTCTTGTCATTGCTTTCACTCCTTATCCATTTTTGCACCACAATAGGGGCAGTATGGATATAACTGGCTATCCTTAGAATCTAAGAATAAATAATTATTGCATTCTGAGCAATGACATTCAGTGTACCCTAAAGCATTTACAGTCGATACCCACTTTCCGTGTTTAACTTCTTGAACATCTTCTGTTATCTGATTATCAAAGTCTTGTAATGTAACAATTTCACCGACATTTTCATCTCGTTCTTCATATCCTTTCATATTTGCGAGATGAGTGTTAATATCCTTGAGTTTTGATAAGATAGCCTCCGCTGTTGATTCTGTATTTTCCGCTGTCGGCTTTTCCTCATATTCTTGTTTTGTACAGCTTACAGCGTGATATCCGCTAAGTCCAAGTATATGACAAATGTTTTCAGGTCTTATACATCCAGAACTTTCTACATAGCTCTCTATTTCATTTGTTTCATTGTTAATCAATTTGTAATAATATTTCATTCTATATCACTCCTTATCTCAACATACTTCGACAATGAAAATATATATGCTTTTTGTAAATTTTTGCTTCGCAAGGTTTGCCGATAACTTTGGGAGGTCTTGGTAAAACTTCGTCATCTTCACAATAATATTCATCGATGGCATAAAAATCATAATATTTACCAAGGGCTGTTTCATTCATTTCCCGTGACCCTTTCTTCGTCTCCTTCAAAATTAACAACTTTTCCGTTGTCTGTGTAATCTCTGCGGTCAAATTCAAGTTTCAACTTGTCGATGACAACCCTGTCAATATGCTCCCAAAACACTTCGTCAGTGTCGGAGTGTTCAATTATTTCGGTCATAGACTTTAGTGCCTTTGCACATCTGTCACGACCAAATCCGAAATCCTTATGCAAAGCATACAGCATTGTTTTAAATACTCTGCGTGTGATGTCCTTGTTTTCTTTTTCTCGGATCTGCTCGTATGCGTTTTTGGCAATCCGTTCAGCTTCCTGTTTGAGCTGTTTCGGGATTTTAGGCGGTATTCTCGCTTTCATCGTTTGCTCTCCTTTCGTCAATCTTATCAAGTGCAGTTACAATCAACGAGCTTTTGGCTTTGGTGTCCATAAGCTCTGCCTGATAGTAAAACCGACCCGTTGTATTCCGTCTGATGATACAGCCTTTCAGAATGTATTCTGCTCCATTGTACAGCACGGTTCTTTCAAGGTTGCGTTTAACTTCCGAGATATTCACAGCATTTCCACCTTGATGTAAATACCCGAAACCTCTGCCCAAAACTTTTCACATATCTCACTTGCAACAAGTGCGTCATCAGACCAAAAGCCGATAGCGGTCATACAGTCTTTTAGCATTTTTTGCAGATTGTCCGTGTCAGGTTTTGTTATACGATATTCGCCGTCCTGATGTTTACCACGAGGAAAGCACCACTTTGTTATCAGTCTGACACCCGA
The DNA here is from genome assembly GCF_057037865.1 of Ruminococcoides sp. NCBI lineage: Bacteria > Bacillati > Bacillota > Clostridia > Eubacteriales > Oscillospiraceae > Ruminococcoides > Ruminococcoides sp. Next base: position 14,627 of record NZ_DBLZMS010000007.1, on the reverse strand, counting down.
CTTGTACGGGTCTGACGGTTTAAACTTTGCTAAATGTGACATGAGCTTTTCTCTTGCCTGTTTCACCTCGGGCGGATTGTAAAAAACAGGTTTGCCGTTTTTTACCATAACTTTATGTTCCTGTGCCGTTACGGTCGGCGGTATCATCGGCATAAAAAATTCAGTCTTCATTTTCTTCAAAATAATCAACTCCATACCACAACTTTAATTTCGGGTCGTAAACTATGTATCCGTTAGCTACTAACTTATCCAACACATAGTCAATCAACGCCGGTCGTTTAGAAATCCAGTCCATTACCTGATCGTTTTTGTAACTGTAACTTTTATTTGGAAGTTTTCGCCTCAAAGGTGGCATTCCCTTAGCGATTTTCAATCTTTTATCTTTTGAAGTCGATTTGCATTTTGCCATTTTTTGCCATTCCTTTCTTAACTTTAAAATTTTGCTTTTAGTCACAGGTCAGGGGAAGGAGTTGTTGTGCGTAAGCTTCGCACAACTACTTCACCCCTGTGACCTTAGGGAACGGAAATACTCCTATATATATAGAATATATATATAGGTTTTTTCTTTCCCTCGGAAAATCTCGAGAAAAAAGTCATTTTCCGTCATTTTCGGAAAGAGAATTTCTCGGGAAATTTTCCCTATTTTCCTTCACGGAAAGGGAAATTCTCGATAAAATTTTCTTTCCAAATTTGACAAAAAAGGAAAATTTATTCGACTTTTTCCTTTTCCCTCAATCCTGTTTTACCGCCGTCAATCCAAAATCCGCCGTGTTCTTTTAGTCGATTTCGGACTGTTTTTTCGGTAACTCCAAGATATGTAGCAATGTCATTTATATCTGCCTGACCGTTATTTTCTTCTGCAGTAAACGCTGTCATAATAGATTCTGAGCGTTCTTTTTTGCGTTCCGATTCACTTTTTTTCTTGCTGAAATTCTTTTTGTAGGGTGAGCCTTTGATGTTAAAATCGCCCTCAAAATTACAGTCCTTCAACACACCTGTTGCGTCCGATTTGTGAATCGGATAATCAAACCAAAGGTTAAGTGCATCAAATGCCGGAAACTCTCGCAGAGTACCCTCTATTCTCCACGCTGACATCCCTTTTACGGTTTTTTCGGCACGGGCAACATCTGACATCATCAGCTTAAAAGACTGTTCAGGAAGCGTTTTGCGTGCGATGTCAATCATATTATTTGACATTACCAAATCGTCCTGCGAACACACTTCACTGATTTTGTTGAAGCGACCTATCCATTCTTTGCAGATTTTACAGGTTCTTTCATCCTTTTGCTGTTTCATCAAATCATCGCTGATTTCAAGCCTTGTAAGGTCAAGGAGTGCATCGGGGTCACGAGCGAAAACACCCGAGCCCGAAACTCTGTCCATTGACTTTTTACCGCCCTGAGCACCTTTTGAATGGTGGTGACAGTAGATTACCGCACATCCGATTTCTGTACATACCTTGTCAAACTGGTTGCAGAAATGTGCCATTTGGTCCGCACTGTTCTCATCGCCTGTAATAACCTTGTATATCGGGTCAATTACTACGGCTATAAAGTTGCCTTTCAGTGCTCTGCGAATGAGCATAGGGGCTAACTTGTCCATAGGCACAGACTTACCACGCAAGTTCCAAATATCAATTCTGTTTAAGTTTTTTGGTTCAAGTCCCAATGCTTCATATACATCCTTGAATCTGTGAAAACAGGACGCACGATCAAGCTCAAGATTCACATACAAGACATTGCCCTGCGCACACTTAAAGCCGAACCATTCTGTTCCCTCGGCAATTGCAATACACAATTCGATAAGACCAAATGACTTACCTGCTTTTGAGGGTCCGCCGAGGAGCATTTTATGTCCCTGTCGCAATACTCCCTCAATCAGAGGCGGAGCAAGTTCAGGAGGATTTTCAAAAAAATCTGCAAGGTTGTCAAGATCAGGTAAGTCATCGTTGATACTTTCCACCCAGTCTTTCCACTCGGCAAAGTCTGATTTACCGATGTTTGTGTCAATGATAAACTGCTTTTTGCCGTTGCGGATAACACCGGGCATACGGCTCAGCCTTGACGGATTGCGGTTCTGCTTGTCGATTTCAAAGCCGTTTTTATGGCATACATTGTAGAGATAATCAACCCTTTTACGATACTCGTCATAGTTTGCGGCATCAATCTTAACAATAGCATGGACTGATTTTCCGCCCGAATAAACAAGCACCGCAACAGGCAGCTCAAGCTCTCTGATGATTGCATTTTGTTCTTCAAGAGCCATACAGTCAGATTCCACCAGAGCGTAACGATAATCGGTTACATTCTCGTTTTTAACACCCTTACCGTCCAACGGATTAAACCTTATCCACGCACCTGCCTCGGGTTTGTAATCACCGAATACATTTGATATATCACCGTCACAATTGTTGAGGGCGGCAATAAGCTCACCTGCCGTACGGTCACAACTGCCCTTTGTAGGCAGATATTTAACCTTGCCGTTATCGTTTTTCTCCCAAGTTTCGGTTACATAGCCGACATTTTCGGAGCTGTCAAAGAGGGTTTCAAGGTAGGTTACAATTTCATTCACAGGATTCCAGTTTGCAGGCTCGTGAAACTTTACACCCTCACAGGCTGTTACTCCGATATCGCCCTGTTCAAAAGCAATTTCATCATTCCAGCCGAGTTCTTTCGATTCACGAAAAGTCATCCCCCTGTCTTTTGCCATTTGGACTATCGTGCCTGCTGTGACAGGTGAGGCAGAGCCGTTAAAGCTCTGCCATTTCTTTTCACACTCACCGTTGTGATATCGGCTGTCTGCTCTGCTCCAATCGTCCCAGTCCTTTACGCTGTATCCCTCTTGTTTGAGTGCCATTCCGACATTTACCCAGTCTTGGTAGTCAAGCTCTGACGGACTGATGTATTCAAGTGCATTAAGTAAGTCCAACCGTATTCACCTCGCTTTGCGGTACATATGTTTTCGGGTTAATGTTTTTCGGAGTTCTCCAACCGTTTGCGGCAATCCTTGAAATCAAGGCTGACGCTTCGTCAAACTGCCATTTGCCCACGTGCTGAAAACCTCTGCTTTCAAGCATACGGATTTGTTTAGGTGTGGTTAAGCCCTCAATTCTTCGCTTTTCGAGCCTGTCAAGAATAAGTTTTGCTTTGCCGGCACTCTGAATTTCATCGGGGAATATTCCGAGCTTTTCAAGTTTTGCTTTCTGTTTGTCTGTAGGCGGAGAACACTCCCAGCCGAATGCTGGAACATATCCTGCAAGGTCCTGCGCCTGAATTGACATTTCGTACTGCAACGGATCTACAAGTTTGCGTTTGCGTGTTCGCATTTCCGCAAGCTGATTTGCAAGCGCTTCTTCACGCTGAGCCACAACATCTTCGCTTGCTTTTTCCTCTGCTTCTTCAATATCAATCGGACATCCTGCCTGTTCCGATAAGTTTTCGGTCATCTTTTGTGCGACTTCTTCATTGTCACAAATGAGATGTGCAGGTCTGCAAAGTTCGTGTCTTTCGGTGTGCCACAAAAAGTCGAGCAGCAAAAGCTCCGTCTTGTTTGGAGCAAGTCTTGTACCTCTGCCGACCATTTGGCAGTAAAGCCCACGCACCTTTGTAGGTCTTAAAACGACAACGCAGTCAACACTTGGGCAGTCCCAACCCTCGGTTAAAAGCATTGAGTTGCACAGCACGTTGTACTTATCATTTTCAAAATCCTGCAATACTTCCGCTCTGTCTTCGCTGTTACCGTTGACCTCTGCCGCTTTAAAGCCTTTTTCGTTCAAAATGTCTTTAAATTTCTGCGATGTTTTTACAAGTGGTAAAAACACAACAGTTTTACGGTTCTTACAGTATTTTTTCATTTCTTCGGCAATCTGATAAAGATACGGATCAAGTGCCGTGTCAATATCACTTGCTTTAAAATCTCCTGCCTGTGTGGCAACTCCCGAAAGGTCAAGTGTAAGCGGTATTGTCACAGCTTTAATCGGTGACAGATACCCCTCTTTGATAGCCTTAGGGAGTGTGTATTCATACGCAAGCGAATCAAATACTGCTCCTAAATTTTTCATATCTCCTCGGTCGGGTGTTGCGGTAACACCCAACACTTTTGCATTGTCAAAATGCTCAAGCACACGCTGATAGCTGTCGCTGATTGAGTGATGTGCTTCATCAATAATGATTGTGTCGAAATAATCGCTGTCAAAGTTTGACAGTCTTTTCTCACGCATAAGCGTCTGTACAGAGCCTACAACAACCCTGTTCCACGAACCTATGCAACTTTGCTCGGCTTTTTCAACCGACGAATTAAGTCCTGTTGCTTTTTGGATTTTGTCTGCCGCTTGGTCGAGCAATTCTCCACGGTGGGCAAGTATCAGCACCCTGTCACCTCGACGGACACATTCTTCGGTGATTTTTGCAAAAACTATCGTCTTGCCACAGCCTGTAGGCAAGACAAGTAATGTTTTTAAATTGCCGCTTTCCCACTCGGAGAAAACGGCATTCTTTGCTTCATTCTGGTACGTTCGAAGTTGCATTAAAAGCTACCCGGTGTCCAGTTATTCGGCATCGCAGTATTTGGCGTTGCAGGCTGTGTGTTATACTGCGGCGGATATGTAGGCTGTATATACTGCTGAGGTGCAGACTGTGCTACGGCAGGCGATATCGTTGTCACCTGCTCATCGTAGGCATAAAAATACTTGATGTCATTTGTTACGCCCTCTGTACCGTCATTCTTGACATATTTGCGTATGATAACCTGACATTTACCTTTCTTGCCGATAATGCCTGTCCAGTCCATACGGAGCGGTTCGCCGTGCTTTTTCATTGACACGGACAAAAAGAGCTGTGACAGCTTCCATTCAAGCGAGGAGTGCAGTACGAAATTAACTGTAATTTCTCGCTTGTCATCTGCTCCCCACACATCAAAAGTCACCTTTGCCATATTGCATGGTGGCAGTTTACCTTTACCCTGTGAGCGAGCACGCTCAACCTTTGCTACTGTAAAATCATAATCGCCCTCGGGGAGCGGTTCGTAATTTCCGCCCTCTTCGGTTATTTCGTCGTTCCAACCAAATTCTCTATCCATTTATACATCTTCCTTTCTTATTAAAACGGTAAGTCACGGTTGCTCTGTATCACTTCGAATACCTTATTCCACGCTCCCACAAGGCAACCGCTAATAAATCGTGGGTCATAGTTTGTGATTGGTGTATCGTAAGGGTAGTGTCCCTGTGTAAACACCGCCTGTCTGATTTCGCTTTCATCAACACCGTTAGCTCTCATAAGGTCGGCAAGAGCTTTTGGTATGCCCTCGGGAATATTGACAGATTTATCATTCTGTATCTGAGGTGTTGACAGCGGAACAGGCTCGGGAACTTTTTCAATCTGCGTAGGTTGTGGCACAGGCTGTGTCGCAGGCTCTGCCTTAGGAGGCTGAGGTATCGGATTTTGCGGAACAGGAGCGTTATTTACAGGTGCAACATCATTAAAAATATGAGCAATGCCTGCGTAGCTAAAATCCATTTCTTCGGGCAGTCCGTGACGGTTCTTTGCGTCCCAACAAGGGTGATGAAGCGTGTACATCACTCTCCCTCCGCCCTGTGCCTTGTACTTTCTGCCGTCTTTGTCGGTCGCTACCGCTACTGTTTTATAATTTGCAAAAAGCACCATATCCGCCCATTCTTTTACAAGCGGAGAAATCTGTGAAGCAGTCTTTTTGCCGAGTTTTAGCTCCCAACGGTCATACTCGCCGATTTCATCAGGCTGTGAAAACTTGCGGAGCTGTGCATGTGCGGTAAGCACAACATTGATACCTCTGTCAATCAAATCTTCAAGGCTGTTCAAAAATCTGCCGAACTCCTCTTTTTCGTAAACATATCCGTTTCCGTAACCGAAATCTTCAATACCTTTTTTGCCGTACTTTGAGCAAATATCATCAATACAAAGCTGTTCTGCCCAGTCGATTGTATCAATAACAACCGTCTTGCATACAGTCGGATTGCTTTTGATATATTCAAGCTGACTCTTTAGCATGGTCCACGATGTTGGCTTATCCATTCTCGCAACATCAAGATTTTTTGTGCTGCCCTCCGTGTCGATAAACAGAGGATTCGGAAACTGCGAAGCAAATGTTGATTTGCCGATACCCTCGGGACCGTAAATTACAACCTTTTGAGCCGACTTGATTTTACCTTTCGTGATGTTCATTATCTCACCCCCTGTACATCTGAAAAATTGATTTTATTGCCGTCAACATCAATGACAACATAGTCGATTGCGTAGTTGAGCAGTTCGTTTGTCAAATCCTGTATTGACTTGCCTGTCATACCTGCAATCAAAACAATTCTTGAATAGTTTTCAGGCATAATCTTGACCTTGGTATAACCGCAGGCAAGCTCTCTGTGCGGATTGCATTTGATTACACATTCATTTGTTTTTGCTGTTGTTTTAGCTGTAGTTCTTGTAGCCATAATTAAAACTCTCCTTCTGTCCAAGTCGGTGTTGTAACAGGTGTGGTTGTTTCGGACTTAATATAGCCGTCCTCGATGATTATTGAACATTCATCGCCGTTTGAAACTCTTGTTGCAATAGCCTGCAATCCCTCTGATTCAAGCCATTTTGCAAAATCTTTGAGTGTGTCGGTATCCATTTGTTCGAGCTTGTCAAGCAGGACAAATCCGCATTCAGGATTGAGCTTGCGAACAATTGCCGTAGCGACACGAAGCTGTTCCGAACCGCTCATGTTGTCCCACTTAAAACCGTTATATGTAAGCTCGCCTTTTTCAACCGATAAGCCGTCAAGGGGCAAATTTGCGTTGTTGAGCAAGTCATATTTTGTTTTGCGGATTTCTTCAAGCTGTGCCGTCATATCGGCGTACTTGCCGTAATATTCCTTTGCGTCCTCATCAGCTTTTGCTTTATCGAGGTTGGCTCTGACTTTGCGGTTAATTTCGTCAATCTCGGTAATGTTCCTTTCAAGCTCTGCCGTGCTTTCATCGTGCAGTTCGGCAACGGTCTTTCTGCTCTGTTCAAGCTGTGCAAGCACTTTTGTAAGCTCAGAATTGTATTTTCTCAAATCCTCGTTAAGCCTGTTGATTTCGCTCTGCAAATTGTTGGCACGGCTTTCAAGGTTATCTTTTTCTGCTCTCAGGCGGTTATTTTCACCGTTGCGTGCAAGAATTTCCTGCTGTTTGTTGATAAGTTCCGAGGCTGACACAGGTTCATTCGGCACGCCTTCGTATTCGGGCATTTCGGCGGCAAACTTTTTCTTTTGGTCTGCAATCTGACCGATAGCACGGCGTTCGTTATACACCTGTGTTTCCTGCGTTTCAAGCTCGTAAACTCTGTTGCCTACACCGATAATCTGCAAAAGCGTGTCAGCCTTTTCCTTGCCGGTTGCATTCATAAATTTCGGCAGGTCAAGAGCAAAGTTACTGACAAATGCGTCAAGCAAAGCCTGTCCGCCTTTGTTGCCTGCGGTGTCAATTACTTTAAGACTGCTGTTCTTACCGCTACGCTCCACAACAATACCGTTTGAGAGCTTGATTTTAAGATGTGGCGGAATCGTTGAACCCTCACGGTACGGAGCAGACGGAGCGAAACGATTACCGCCGAGAGCCCACGCAATTGCGTCAAGAACAGATGTCTTGCCCTGTCCGTTTTTACCGCCCAACACGGTAAGTCCGTTTTCGGTCGGTTCATAAGCAACCGCCTTTACTCTCTTAACATTTTCAATTTCAAAAGCTGATATTTTTACTGACATATTAAAGTCCTCCTTGACAATTCGCTTAAAATTGTCTATCATTTAATTAAGGTATTTTTCTTTGTCCGTTGAGGCTTTGCAGAGCTTCAGCGGATTTTTCTTTTTTTAACCCATAAGCGTATTCGCAAATCAGTGGGTTATATTTGCCCTTGTGATACGATTTAAAACACGCAGATCTTGAACTAATAGCATAAGTCCAATTAAGTTCCGAACAATCGCAATGCGGCAGATACCCACACATCACCATTGCCTGTTTAAACTGGTTGTTCGTCAGATAAATGCCTGTCATACGCTCAAAACAATGTTTAAGGGCATAACTACTTGTACGCTTATTTACAGTTTTTGTAGGGGTAATACACCACTCAATCCATATTTTAGTTATAACCTGGACAGCTTCGGGTTCATCAGTCAGCAGTTCATTATCAACAAAACCACTTGGGTGAACTGTATGAGTAATCCAACCTTTTTCATCGTCAAACACCAAAAATGGATCTTCTCTGTAGTTCATTTCTTCACCCCCACACATTCAAAACCGAAGGATTCGGTTTCAGGCGTTTCAAGGGCTTTGAGCTTGCACTTTAGCTCTCGGTTCTCGTGACGATAACCGCTTGACGCTGTTTTTTCGAGTGCAAGGTCCGTTCTTGCGTTTCTCAGTTCAATGCTGAGATGTCTGTTCTCTGCTCTGAGGTTTTCCACATCTTTGAGCAGCTTTCTTTTTGTCGGGTAATTTCTTAACCGCATTTGTTACACTCCTTTCAACGGGTTTGAACCGAGAATATAATTGAGAAACGGTATTCTCGGAATACGGATAGATGTGCCGACTACAATTACATTGAATCCCAATTTTTCGGGTTCGTCCTTTGCCTGTTCACGCAAGTTTTGCGGAGCAACTCCAATAGCCTTTGCGGCATCTTCCGAGAGCAGATAGACATCACTGCTATCCATAATTTCTTTGATTTTTTTGTTCATCTGAACTGTGTCCATATGTACACCTCCTTAATTTTCGTTGGTAATTTTGTCTGAAACGATTTCGACTGATTCAACATCAGCAACGCTGAGAGCCAGTTTGAGCAGTACAACCTCGCCGACCGTTCGTGTTATTTGATAGCTTGTAACATACGGAATTTCTGTTCCGTCAATTTCAAGAAGGAACCTGTCCTTTGTGTCAATAAGTTTAAGTTTTGCCATTTTCTCACCTGCTTTTCGATATTTTATTGCTTTACACGACCTTAAATGTTATGATTAACTATGAAAGGGGGCGTAAATATGAATGATATTTTATCGTGGTTGACTTTAATAATATCCGCAGTTTCAACCTTATGCACTTTGGTTCTGTCTTGGATATTATTTAAAAAGGAACAGAACAAAACCTATCTGAAAGAACGATATGAATTAGTGATTTTCCCCATATTCAACCTGCTTGAAGAACATTTGTACAAAAAGGAAATTACTTTTGAAATTAAACAAGCCGTTGAAAAATGCGAAGATATTATTGCCGATAATAAACTTATCGCTGGCGGAAAACTCAGCTATGTATTTTCTCTTCCATTAGATAAAATTAACTTTCAAAGCATTTCAAAATTAGTCGACAAAGAATATGACGATTGTTGTTCTGCTTTAGGAATTCCTTTAAGACCGTTAGATAAAAAGATGTATACATACAAAACACGAAACATAAAAGTTTTGATATTAGGAATTACTAAATATTCAATGCCATTTATTGCAATTTCACTATTATCAGCAATTTTGATTGCATTATTTGAATACTTCTTTCTTAACGGATAACTCCTGCTTTGATAAGCATTGCTATAATCAGCAGAAGTAAGCTAATTGCGTTGAGAATAAACACTACAAATATTAAAAACTTGTTCAATTTTCATTCTCCTTTGCCCACTTAATCAGATCCATAATTTGAGCGTCGTGCTTATCAAGGTAGCTGTCTATTGTTTTATACAAATGGGCGGCTACTATTTTTATTGCTAATACTGCTGAAACAAAAGCTGTGCAAAGCATTAGCAGTCCTAAAATTATTATTACTTCCATCTTTCTTCACCTCTTTTCAGCTAAGTCCGTTTAATAGGACTGTGATTGTGGTATTATTGATTGTGTTGCAAATATCTTTTGCGAATGTTATAATCGAGCAAAGGAGCTGATTATATGTGGGTAATAATTAGTGGTATTTTAGGCATTGCAGGCTTTTTAATATCTTTAATAAACCTGATTAACTATTTTGTTTCGCACAAAGTGAATTTGGAAATCACAATGCTTGAATACGCATACAAATTAGGCGTGCAGGGAAAGAAAAGACTTTTCATTCATTATAAACTTAACAATAAATCGCAACTGCCTATTTCTGTTACCGACATTCAATTAGTTCTGAACGGCATAGAGTACACCGAAGATTACAACACCCACGAAGTTAATTCTTATCATCACAAGGCAAAAGGTGTTGATGAGTATGTTCCTACATACAATGAACATCTGCCTATCAATCTTGAGTGCCTACATTCTCATTCGGGTTACCTCGTTTTTGTAATTCCTGAAGATAATTCTCCAAATCTCGATAAAGGTCTGACTTTTCAAATTCGCACCAATCGGAATAAGGAAGTACAAAAGAAAGTGTCATTGAATGAGGTGGTAACGCTCCGCTCCACTCTACCTTATCAAAAGTATAAAAATCTTTTTCTAAAGGATAAGGCGGAACATAAGGTGCACTGACAGTCTTGTTGACTGTTGGTGCTTTTTCTATGTTGAATAAATTATTAAAAAATCCCATTTTCTCACCCCCTTAATATAATAGTTGCATTTATGCGACAAACTGACTAAAAAAAATAGCCTGTGCCTCATCACCTGTTAATCCGAGAATTTGTGTGATAGCGTCTGCCTGCTTAATGGTAAAATCCTCACCACCGTTAGAAAGTTTACGATACATCGTACTTTTGTCGATACCGATACTTTCAGCAACCTTTTCAGGGGTTAATCTTTTCTCCTTGATAGCCCCTTTCAGCTTATCAACATTAGTCAATTTTATCACCTCCAGTTTTTATTGTGTTGCATTTCTGCGACAACTATATGATACCACCCTTGTAAGTTATTGTCAATATATTTTTCGCATTTTTGCAAAATTATTTTTATTTTTTCAAAAAGTAGTTGCATTTTTGCAACCGTTATGTTATAATACTGTACAGTAAAGGAACGGTGGCGGCTGTTTCGACTCCCTTGAGAAAGGGGGTGATTGCGTGGAATACATAGCTGTGATAGTAATTTTCACATTTTTTATTGTGTTCACCATAAAGAAATAACCGCCCTGTACTGCAATACAAGACGGTTATAAAAAATAATTAGTTTTTGAATAGCGGAACAGCTAAAGCCGTTCCCTTACTACCATTATAATACAACTTATTTTGCATTATGTCAATAACAATATATTGAAAAAAGGTGTTACTTATGACAATCGGCGAACGCATTAAAAAATTGCGAGAAGAAAAAAATATAACTGTTGATAAACTTGCCGAGCTGATAGGAAAGAACAGAGCTACAATATACAGATATGAAAGCAGCGAGATTGAAAAGTTACCAACAAGCGTATTAGAACCGCTTTGTAAAGCTTTAGGAACTACTCCTGCGTATATTATGGGTTGGGACGATAAAACACCGGAACAAGCAACCCCCCTTCCGCAAACAAATGTATTTATGCGACCGGTATATGACAGCATTTCGGCAGGGTTCGGAGTGATAGCTCAGGATGTGCCTGTTGACTATATGCCTACATACATCACCTGCCCCTCAGAACAGGATAAATATATATGGATAAATGTTCACGGTGATTCTATGAGCCCTCTGATTGATGACGGCAGTAAAATTCTTATTAAAAAGCAAACTTCCGTTGACAGCGGTCAGATTGCCGCAGTCCTCGTTGACGATGAAGAGGCTGTTGTTAAAAAGGTCCTTTACAACGATAACACCGTTGAGTTGCATTCAGTCAACCCCTACTATCCCCCACGAGTGTTCAAAAATAACGACGTCACCCGTGTTCAAATCCTCGGTCTTGTAAAAGAAGTCAGTAAATCGTTACAGTGAGAAAAGCTGTTTTACTGTAACAGTTAAATTTGTAAAAATATATTGATTTTGTGAATTTGTCGGTGTATAATTATATTCAATTCGTAAAAACAGCCTATTTTTACGAATTGCTTTTCTGATATATGCGTATAATTGTTAAATTACGGCATATAATACTTATTGGAGAGGTGATACATTTGGGGTATAAATCTTTAGATAAGCTGTTTTATTCTGACAAAGAAAATTATGAAAAAATTTACAACGAAAGGTATAAAAGCGAATACGCAGTACACTTAGATTTTCTGATACACGATAACCCTGCTTTTTTTGTGATGATACCCGAATTTATAACGAAAATTCGTGACATTTATAAAACCGATAAGCAAATCAAAGCTTTAAGGGATTCATTACCCGAAAAAGCAATTGACCATTTCGCTATCAGATGTTTGGTTGATGAAATTGTAAAGACAAATGATATTGAAGGTGTTTACAGCTCAAGAAGAGAAATTAACAGTGTCTTGTCAGAACTGGAAACAAAGAGCCATGGGAAGCGTTTTATGGGGCTTGTGCAAAAATATCTTATGTTGCAAAAAAATGAAACTATGTCCTTTGACACCTGCGAAGATATCCGCAACCTGTACAATGATTTAGTATATTTTGAAATCGAAGAAGATAACCCGTCTGATTTGCCTGACGGTAAAATCTTCAGAAAAGATTCAACAAGCGTCCTCAGTGCAACGCAAAAAGAACTTCACAGAGGAGTTAATCCCGAAGAAAAAATTATAGAGTGTATGAATAAAGCGTTGGCAATACTTAATGACAAAAGCATTGAGTGTGTTTTCAGAATATCAATTTTTCATTACCTCTTTGGTTACATTCATCCTTTCTATGACGGCAACGGAAGAACATCCCGTTTCATCAGCAGTTACTTGTTGTCAAAAGAATTTGAATCAATTATCGGTTACAGAATGTCTTATTCTATTAAAGAGAACATAAACGATTACTACAAGGCATTCAAGGTGTGTAATGACCCGAAAAACAAGGGAGATTTAACTCCTTTTATAATTATGTTTACCGATATTATTGATGATTCGTTGCACAAGTTGGTGTACGCTTTGGAGAAAAGATTAGAGCAACTGACACATTACGGAAAGTGCATTATCTTTCTGCCTAAAGGCGCCGACGAAAAATATAGTAATCTGTATTTTTTGCTTATTCAGGCAAGTTTGTTTTCCGAAAGCGGAATAAGCACAAAGGAACTAATGGATGTTATGAAATTAAGCAGAAGTACAGTTACAAACAGGTTAAACACCCTGTCCGATTACGGTTTAATAATCAAAAAAACTTTAGGCAATATCCGTTGCTACAGTCTCGACATAGATAAAATAGATACAATAATGGAAGAGATAAATAAATAAAAAAAACCGCCCTGACCTGTTGGCGCAAGTCGGAGCGGAAACCACCACACAGGGTGCAGTGATACTACTAAAAGCAATAATATTGTATCACACTCCCCTGAATTTTTCAAGTTTTGAATATCAGGGGATTTTTGCACCCTTTTTTAAGCAAAAGGAGTGTATAAAATGAAACTGCCTAACGGCTACGGCTCTGTTTATAAGCTGAGCGGAAACAGGCGCAATCCGTGGGTTGCCTGCGTGACAATAGGATACAACAAAGAAACACGCAATCAGGAACGCAGAGTTATAGGCTACTTTCCCAACAAGCCGAAAGCTCTGAACGCTCTTGCTGATTACAATCAAAACCCGTTTGATGTTGATTCGGCAAGACGCACTTTTTCAGAAATTTATGAACTTTGGTACAAGGAGTTCATCACCGAAGACACAAATCCGAACACCAAAAGACAGTATAATGCGGCATACAAACAATGCTCAATGTTATACAATCGCAAGATGTCCGATATAAAAATCATTGATATGCAACGAGTTCTCGACAACTGCAACAACGGTTATCAATCGGTTAGGCGAATTAAAATTCTGTTGAACAAAATCTACGAATACTGCATATTTCACGATATGCTCCATAACAATCTTGCAGAAAAATTGAAAATCAATGCAAAGTCAGATGAAACAAAACGAGCACGCAGGGAGTTTTCGGAAAGCGAAATAAATCTTTTGTGGGAATATTCAAATCTTGATTCGGTAAAAATAGTGCTTATGCTGATTTATTCGGGAGTGCGTGTGTCTGAACTTCTCAATCTGAAAATTTCAAATGTAAACCTTGACGAACAGACTTTCTTTGTTGAAAGTTCAAAGACCGATTCAGGTGTACGAACCGTGCCTATAGCAGATAAAGTACTGCCGTTTTGGCAGAAATTCATCTGCGATTCTCAATGTGGATATGTTCTGAATAACACCAATGGCAAGCCGCTGAAATACGATAACTTTAAACGCAACCACTGGACACCTCTGCAAAACGATTTAGGTTTAGACCACACCATACACGAAACAAGACATACCTGCATTTCAATGCTTGTATCGGCAAATGTGAACCACACAATCATCAAAAAAATAGTCGGTCACAAGTCGAAAATGGACTTGACCGAAAAGGTTTACACCCACATAAACCCAAAAGAATTGGTGAACGCAATCAACAAAATATAGTCTTATATTATCCTGAATTGTTCATAATTATGTTCCGTAGCTTACATATAGCTAACAAAATCCCCTATTTTCCCCATTCCTATCCCCCTTGCAAGTTACCTGCACCATAGCTTTTTACCCCGGTAAATACGATATTTACTGGGGTTTTGCTATACTTAAATCACTCTAAAACACGGAAAAATACATATCGTAGCT
>NZ_DBLZMS010000006.1:0-161639 GCF_057037865.1 Ruminococcoides sp. | reverse complement strand
CAATTTTAGGGAGGAGCGTTTATGGAGGCATAGCTATGCACAGGACGCAACAAGCGAGGCGGAAAGTTTAGGTCTGTACAAAGTACTTCGGGCAGAAGTAGTGATAAGATGAAAGTGTGACACCCTACGGGGTGTCTTTTTTTGGTCTTTTTAGAATCCGAAGGGATTTGAAGCCGACCGTAAAGAAAATGCCCCTGTGGGGCATTTTTAGGGAGGAGCGTTTATGGAGGCATAGCTGTGCACAGGACGCAACAAGCGAGGCGGAAAGTTTAAATCCGCACAAAGTACTTCGGGCAGAAGTAGTGATAAGATGAAAGTGTGACACCCTACGGGGGCGTGCTTTTTTCAGCTAAATTCACGTAAGCGCGAGCTAAATTTGCTACGCAAGCTAAATTATCCTACGGATAGCTAAATTGTCCTGGCGGACAGCAAAAGTGAATTTAATTTAGCTGTAAACCGAAAGGTTTGCAATTTAGCAACGGAGCGACAAAAAATTCATAGGATATTTTGTTGAAAAATACAATGAAAAATTTTTTTGCAAAAACCCTTGACGAATAGGATTGAGGATGATATAATAGTCAAGCTGACTCATTCGAGGACATCTTCAAAAAATGAAAATGCTTCAAAAAAATTAAAAAAATTTAAAAAAAGTGTTGACAAATGATGAAGAATGTGATATATTATATGAGCACTCGAAATTAAAGAGTGAATGCAAGAGCGAAAGCTAAATTCGCTGGTGTAGCTCAGTTGGTAGAGCAGCTGATTTGTAATCAGCAGGTCGGGGGTTCAAGTCCGTCCACCAGCTCCATTGAAGCCTACTGTTTAGGCAGTAGGCTTTGATTTTTGAAAAACTTTATATGGGAGAATTCCCGAGTGGCCAAAGGGGGCAGACTGTAAATCTGTTGCGTTTTGCTTCGATGGTTCGAATCCATCTTCTCCCACCAAGCTTAAAAAACGCCTTAAACATTGAAGTTTAGGGCGTTTTTCTTTTGCGTTCAGCAGAGATAAAACCCCTCTGAAAATCTGTTTGTCTAACATAACGCTAACTAAGCAGGCTCAATGTCAATAGTTGGGATAACCCGAAAAAACGAAATATATGAAAATTAGGCTCAATGTAAATAAATAGGGGTACCCCGATAAAAACAGAGCCACTGCATCTAATTCGAATTGTTTTGTGCTGTTTAGATACCTAACATTAGCGGATATGTTTCCGCAAGATACAGCCAAGCATTTGCAGCAGTTGTGCGTATAATTTAAACTGCTGCAAAAGTCAGCAAACAAGCCGAATTTTATATTGCATAATTATTTTCTTGACATCAAGACTACGGTCTCGATGTGGCACGGTTGTTCAACGAAAAACATACTCAACCCCTATTGTACAAGGGAATGGTGGAACGCACCTTTTCCCTTAAAATCTAGTGGTTCGAGCCTGTGACAACCTTGAATTGTCCTATAATTTGTATAGGCAAACAGGGTAAAGCTCTGTTCCTTAAACTTCATTTTTCATGTCACCCCTACAAACTGGAATTTGTTGCTTAGAACTAGAAAATTGTCAAGATATAATTCACATCAGGGGTATGTCCTTCATCTATACATTTAAGTATTAATTTATATAGTAATTCATTTGATTTTTTGTATAAATCATATGTTCCATTTTGATATTCGTGAGTTGCTTTACACCTAGCTTCTTTATACAAATTCTTTATGTCTTCTATTTTATCATCGTTACCATAAATAAATCTAGATGACACTGTTGCTATTGTGTTTTTGATATTATGGTCTATCATAAATAACGCTTCTATTCCACTCCAAATAACACTGATTTTTATTGCTGGCATAAAATTCAATCTATAACTCCACATTGCATTTGTTGCTAAATAAAATTTTTCATTAACTTCGGCTAGTTTACATGCCTTTTCAATTCTCGTTTCTAAAAAAGAACATTTTTCATCAGATAACTCAATGCATTCATTAGGCATCTTATACATATTCTCCATAATTATATGAATATCTGTATCTGCACTAAACTTTTCAACTGATCTATCAGCTTGAAAATACCATGCCAAATCACAATTAAGTATTGCACTCATCATTACGCATATCTGTTGTACGTTCCATGTTTTCACAGCTAGTTCTTTACCCACAGCACCTTCAATTCTTATTTGAGATGTTGTCATTCTTAAAGTAGCTATGAGTACCCCTAATTCCACTTCTGAAGCATGGTTACTTTTCATAATGCTATCAATCATATCATCAGGATTAGGAGTAGATGTAGCTGGCATTAATGTTATTCCTTCGGATATCTTTACTTCTCTTATAGGTTTTATACCACACAAATAGAAATAGGATTGAGCTTGATTTTCTTTTATACAAATAGCCATAAATTTTCCCTTTCGATAAACTTTGTTTCTTCATTACAACAAAAGTCTATTTTACTTCCGTTCAACTATATTTAATCATCCCTACAACTTCCGATTTATCTAATTTCTATTAACATCTATTTCACTGTTCATGAACCCCTCAAAACGGTCGAATTGCAGGATTGGTCGTCAGCTTTTTGTTCTATAAAATTTTTTCCAAACACCCTGACATCTAATCCACTCACTCAATTTGCATTATCTAACCCGAGGTTACAACCTGAAAGAAATTTTGCGTTGGATATGTTTCGATAAGATATACCCGAGTGCTTTTGATGGTTAAATATATAATTTTAGATTTAGAAAAAGTCATCAAACAAGCCGAATTTTATATTGCTTAATTATTTTCTTGACATCAAGACTACCGTCTCAATGTGTGCGGTGTGGGGAAACATATCTACGGGTTGGATTTTTTGGGCTTTGTAGGGGCTGTTTTGGGTTAGGTAGGCTAAATCTCTTGCCAATGTTTCGGGGTTGCAGGAAACATAGACAACCTTTTTCGGAGACATTTTGATTAGTGAGTCGAGAAATTTTCGGTCACTTCCGGCTCTTGGCGGATCCATGAACACAACATCGGGCTTTTCGTCCTCGTCTGCAGCTTCTCTCATGAACTCGCCCGCATCGGCTTTGTAGAAACGGATATTTTTCAGATTATTTGCTCTTGCGTTTACGATTGCATCCCTCACGGCATCGCCGTTAAGTTCTGCACCGATAACATTGCCTGCACCGTTTTTGGCGGCAATTATGCCGATTGTGCCGATTCCGCAGTAGGTGTCAAGCACGGTTTCGTTGCCTTTGAGATTTGCAAATTCAATTGCTTTGCCGTACAAAACTTCGGTTTGAACGGGGTTAATTTGGTAAAAGCTTTTCGGCGAAATTCTGAACCTGCAACCGCAGAGAATATCCTCAATATAACCCTTGCCGTACAGCACTTTCTGATTGTCACCGAGTACAAGGTTGGTGCGGTAGGGGTTTATATTTTGCACAATGGTTGTGATTTCGGGAAACTGTTTCAGAATCGCTTTTACAAAATTGTTTTTTGACGGAAAAACAGGTGTACCTGTCACAAGCACAAGCATAATCTGATTTGTCGCAAAGCCTCTTTTCACAAGAATGTGACGGAGAAAACCTTTGCTTGTGTCCTCGTTATAGGTTGTCATTCTGAAAGAGGGGAGGAGCTTGCGTACTGCAACGATGATTTTGTCGGCAATAATATCCTCTGTCTGACAGCTGTCAATTCCGACAACATGATGACTGCCCGACTGATACACACCCGAAATGATTTTGCCCTTTTTGTCCGTATAAAAAGCCGCCTGAACCTTGTTGCGGTAGTGGTAGGGAGTTTTCATTCCGATAATTTTTTCAACGGTGCAAAAGCGTTTGAGAAGTTTTTCTACTTTCCTCTGCTTGAATTCAAGCTGTTCGGGATATGACAGATTTTGCAGTTGACAACCGCCGCATTTTTTGTAAACGGGACAGCTTTGTTTATTGGTTTCAGGTCTGTTACTCATAATATTTCCTCACATTTTATTGCATTGTATATATCCTTTATTTTATCATCAATCATATTGATATGCAACAGAAACAAACCCTAAATGACAAAGAAAAACGCAGGAGGGAAATCCGCTCCTGCGCTTTCTGATTATTAACCGGTATATCGAAAAATTGAGGATTATCAGGTTGTTTGTAATCAATTAAAGATTTGTGTATCCCATAAGGCTTTCGTCAACCTCTTTGGCAACATCTCTGCCCTCACGAATCGCCCAGACAACAAGTGACTGTCCTCTGTGCATATCGCCTGTAACAAATACATTTTCAACATTTGTCTTGTGTGAGCCTTCTGCTGTTGCAACATTGGTTCTTGCGTTTGTTTCAACACCGAATGCCTTGGTTACATAGTTTTCACTGCCGAGGAATCCTGCCGCAATGAGTACGAGTTCAACATCAACCTTGTATTCTGAGCCTTCAACCTCTTTCATCATAAGTCTGCCTGTTTTAGCATCCTTTTCTGGTTTGAGCTTAACAAGCTCCGCACCTACAAGATTACCGTTCTTGTCAGCAATGAACTGCTTAACGGTTGTCTGATAAACTCGTGGATCGTGACCGTAAACTTCAATAGCCTCTTCCTGACCGTAGTCTGTTTTGCAGACTCTCGGCCATTGCGGCCATGGGTTATCGGCACTTCTTGTGTCGGGAAGTTTAGGCATCATTTCAAGCTGAAGAACGGATTTTGCGCCGTGTCTGATGCTTGTGCCGACGCAGTCGTTACCTGTGTCGCCGCCGCCGATTACCATTACATTCTTGCCTTTTGCGCTGATGAATGTACCCTCTCTGAGGTTGCAGTCGAGAAGTGACTTTGTTGTTGATTTAAGGAAGTCAACGGCAAAGTGAATGCCGTTAGCCTCTCTGCCGGGAACTTTGATATCTCTTGGATTTGATGCACCGCAAGCAAGGATTACACGGTCAAAGTCCTTGAGAATTTCGCTTGCTTTGATGTCTTTGCCGACATTTGAGCAGGTTTCAAAGGTTACGCCTTCTTCTTCCATAATGTTAATCTTGCGTTCGATAACATCTTTTTCAAGCTTCATATTCGGAATGCCGTACATAAGCAGACCGCCTACTCTGTCATTGCGTTCAAATACCGTTACAGAGTGACCGCGCTGATTGAGCTGGTCGGCAGCGGCAAGTCCCGATGGACCCGAACCGATGATTGCAATTTTCTTGCCTGTTCTTACCTTTGGAATTCTTGCGTCTGCAAGACCTTCTTCATAGGCATTTTCAATGATTCCGTATTCGTTGGCTCTTACGCTGACAGCGTCACCGTTTGCACCGCAGGTGCATGCCTTTTCACAGAGAGCGGGACATACACGGGATGTGAATTCGGGGAAGTTGTTTGTAACTTTAAGACGGTTGTAAGCCTGTTCCCAGTTGCCCTTGTAGATGAGGTCATTCCATTCGGGAATGAGGTTGTTAAGCGGACAGCCTGAGAATGCAGAACCAATCTGCATTCCTGCCTGACAGAAAGGCACACCGCAGTCCATGCATCTTGCACCCTGTTTTTGCTGATCCTCTTTGCTGAGGGGATCGTGAAATTCGTCAAAATTTTTGATTCTTTCTTTTACGGAGTATGCCGGGGCATCCTCACGCTTATATTCCATAAATCCTGTTGGCTTTCCCATAAATATCCCCTCCTTATTTATTATTCACAATTTCGTAGAAAGCTTCAATCTGTGCCTGCTCGTTTGTAAGACCTTTTTCTTCATAAGCGGCAATTGCAGCCATCATTCTCTTGTAGTCGTGCGGAATAATCTTCTTGAATTTCGGAAGATACTCGTCAAAGTTATCAAGGATTTTCTTGCCTCTCTGTGAACCTGTTGCTGCAACATGTTCTTCTATAAGCGTTTTGAGTTCGATTATATCGTACTTTTCTGTTACCTCAGAGAAGAGAACCATTTCTTTGTTGAGCTTTGTGTAAAGATCTCTTTCTTCATCAAGAACATAGGCAACACCGCCGGACATACCTGCGGCAAAGTTTTTGCCTGTTTTGCCGATAACAACAACCCGACCGCCTGTCATATATTCACAACCGTGGTCGCCGACACCCTCAACAACTGCCGTTGCGCCTGAGTTTCTTACGCAGAAACGCTCGCCTGCAACACCGTTGATGAATGCCTTGCCGCTTGTTGCACCGTAAAGTGCAACATTACCGATGATGATGTTGTTACCTGCGTCAAATGTTGAGTTCTTCGGAGGATAAACTACCAGCTTACCGCCTGAAAGTCCCTTGCCGAAGTAGTCGTTTGAGTCGCCCACAAGTTCAAGTGTGAGTCCCTTTGGAATGAATGCGCCAAAGCTCTGACCGCCCGAACCGTTGCAGACTACTGTAAATGTATCGTCATCAAGGTTGTTGTAATGCTTTCTTGTAACCTCAGAACCGAAGATTGTACCGAATGAACGGTCAGTGTTCTTAACATTGACTTCAACCTTTTTCTTTGTGCCTTTTGCAAGAACCTTTGCAAATTCTTTGCAGAGGATTCTCTCGTCAAGTGTTGATTCAAGCTTGAAATCATAAAGGCTCTTTTTGTTGTATTCAACCTTTTCCGAAACAAAGTTTGTATCAAGAATGTTAGAAAGGTCAACCTCGGCAGCCTGTCCTGTGATGCCTTCTTTTCTCTTGATGAGGTCAATTCTTCCGACAAGCTCATCAACGGTTTTTACACCGAGCTTTGACATATATTCACGAAGTTCGCTTGCTACAAACTTCATAAAGTTTATTACATATTCGGGCTTGCCGCAGAATCTTTTTCTGAGTTCGGGGTTCTGTGTGGCAACACCGAACGGGCAGGTATCAAGGTTACATACTCTCATCATTGCACAACCGAGAGTTACAAGCGGAGCAGTTGCAAAACCGAATTCCTCTGCACCGAGCATTGCGGCAATTGCAACATCACGGCCGTTCATAAGCTTACCGTCGGTTTCAATAACAACCTTGTTACGAAGGTCGTTCATAATGAGCGTCTGATGAGCCTCGGCAAGACCGAGTTCCCACGGCAGACCTGCATTGTAGATTGAGTTTCTCGGAGCAGCGCCTGTACCGCCGTCATAACCTGAAATAAGGATTACGCCTGCACCTGCTTTTGCAACGCCTGCGGCAACCGTACCTACACCGCATTCCGAAACGAGCTTAACAGAGATTCTTGCGTCTTTGTTAGAATTCTTGAGGTCGTAGATAAGCTGTGCAAGGTCCTCGATTGAGTAAATGTCGTGGTGCGGTGGAGGAGAGATGAGCGATACACCCGGTGTTGAATGACGGGTTTTTGCAATCCAGGGATAAACCTTTTTGCCCGGAAGATGTCCGCCTTCGCCCGGCTTTGCACCCTGAGCCATTTTAATCTGAATTTCGTTTGCGGATGTGAGGTATCTTGATGTAACACCGAAACGACCTGACGCAACCTGCTTGATTGCAGAACATCTGTCAACCTTCTGTCCTTTTGTGAGAAGTCTTTCAAGGCTTTCGCCGCCCTCACCGGAGTTTGACTTGCCGTGAAGCTGATTCATTGCAATCGCAAGTGTTTCGTGAGCCTCCTGTGAGATTGAACCGTAGGACATAGCGCCTGTCTTGAAACGCTTTACGATTGAATCAACGCTTTCAACCTCATCAAGCGGAACAGGAGTTTCCGCAAAGTTGAAGTCGAAAAGACCTCTGATATTTACAGGATCCATTTCTTCGGAAATCATATGAGAATACTTTTTGTAAAGCTCATAATCGCCTGTTCTTGTTGCCTGCTGGAGCATATATATAGTCTGCGGATTGTAGAGGTGTTCCTCTTTGCCGCTTCTGAACTTGTGTGAACCACGGGATTCAAGCTCATCGCTTACACCGAGGTCGAGCGGATCAAATGCCGCTGTGTGAAGTTTGTCAACATTCTTTTCGATATCCTTGATTGTGATACCGCCGATTCTGCTGACCGTGCCTGTGAAGTATTCGTCAATAACATCCTTGCCGATACCGATAGCCTCAAAAATCTGTGAGCCCTGATATGACTGGATTGTTGAAATACCCATTTTTGACGCAATCTTTACGATGCCGTGGAGAACTGCGCTGTTGTAATCGTCAACTGCTGCGTAGTAGTCCTTGTCAAGAAGGTCGTCACCGATAAGCTCGTGGATTGTTTCCTGAGCAAGATACGGGTTGATTGCACTTGCACCGTAACCGAGAAGTGTTGCAAAATGATGAACTTCTCTCGGCTCACCGCTTTCAAGTATCATTGCAAGTGAAGTTCTCTTCTTTGTTGCAACAAGGTGCTGATGAAGAGCGGATACTGCAAGAAGTGACGGAATTGCAAGATGGTTTTCGTCAACTCCTCTGTCGGAGAGGATAAGAATATTTGCACCGTCATTGTAAGCCTTGTCAGCTTCAATGAAAAGTCGCTTAACAGCCTTTGAAAGTCTTGTGTTCTTGTAGTAGAGAATCGGGATAACCGCAACCTTAAAGCCCGGAATGTGCATATTCTTGATTTTGAGAATATCGGTTGATGTAAGAATCGGGTTGTGAATCTTCATAACCTTGCAGTTTTCGGGACGCTCCTCAAGAATGTTGCCGTCCTCGCCGATATAAATTGTTGTTGATGTTACAACTTCCTCACGGATTGCGTCAATCGGCGGGTTTGTAACCTGTGCAAAGAGCTGTTTGAAGTAGTTGAAAAGCGGCTGCGGTTCTTTTGAAAGAACTGCAAGCGGACTGTCTGTACCCATTGCGGCAATTGACTCTGTGCCGTTCTTTGCCATAGGAAGGATTGATGTCATAACATCTTCGTAGGTATATCCGAAAGCCTTCTGGAGTTTTTGTCTTTCTTTATATGAATGCTCCTCAACCTTCATATTAGGAATTTTGAGGTCTTTAAGACAAACAAGATTACTGTCGAGCCATTCACCGTAAGGCTGTTTTGACGCATAATACTCTTTGAGTTCATCGTCATCAATGAGTCTGCCCTGAACCGTATCGACAAGGAGCATTTTGCCCGGGCGAAGTCTTTCCTTTGTAACAATCTTTGCGGGATCAATAGGAAGTGCGCCGACTTCCGATGAAAGAATGAGGTTGCCGTCATCCGTGATGTAATATCTTGACGGACGCAGACCGTTACGGTCAAGAACCGCACCCATAATGTCACCGTCAGAGAAAAGGATTGACGCAGGACCGTCCCACGGCTCCATCATTGTTGCATAATACTGATAGAAGTCCTTTCTCTTCTGGCTCATTGTGCCGTTATTATCCCACGGCTCCGGAATTGTAATCATAACGGCAAGAGGAAGCTCCATACCGCTCATTACGAGAAATTCAAGTGTGTTATCAAGCATTGCAGAGTCTGAACCCTCTGTGTTTACAACAGGAATAACCTTGTCAAGGTCGCCCTTGAGATGCTCCGAACGCATTGTTTCCTCACGGGCAAGCATCTTGTCAGCGTTGCCTCTGATTGTGTTGATTTCACCGTTGTGAACAATCATTCTGTTAGGATGAGCTCTCTGCCAGCTTGGATTTGTGTTGGTTGAAAAACGGGAGTGAACCATAGCGATTGCAGACTCGTAATCCTCGTCCTGAAGATCAAGGAAGAAGTTACGGAGATCGCCGACAAGGAACATACCTTTATATACAATAGTTCTGCTTGAAAGCGAAACTACATATGTGTCTTCATTACTCTGTTCAAAAACTCTTCTTGCAACATAGAGCTTTCTGTCGAACGGGAGACCTCTTTTTACACCGTGAGGTCTTTTGATAAAGCACTGCATAATTGCAGGCATACATTCAACAGCTCTGTGACCGAGTACCTCGGGCTTTGACGGAACATTTCTCCAACCGAGAACTGTAAGACCTTCTTTTTCTGCAATGATTTCAAACATCTTCTTTGCCTGATTTCTTGCAAGCTCATTCTGAGGGAAGAAGAACATACCTACAGCGTAATCTCTTTCGGAACCGAGCTTAATGCCGATTTCAGCAGCTGCCTTCTTAAAAAATTTGTGTGAAATCTGGAGAAGAATACCTACGCCGTCACCTGTTTTGCCTTCGGCATCCTTACCTGCTCTGTGTTCGAGAGTTTCAACAATTGTCAGAGCGTTTGCCACGGTGTCGTGTGACTTGATACCCTTAATATTAACAACAGCTCCGATACCGCAGTTATCATGTTCAAACTTCGGAGAATACAGAGTCTTGTTGTTCTCTCTGACTGTCTGTTCCATTAATGATCACCCTTTCCTGTTAATCACAAAAATTATTCAGCGGACTTTTTATATACATATATATGTAAAAGGAAGTTTGCTTTCGTAAACTTATCGGTTCAAAGTGGCAATTAATGTTCTGCCGGTTAATAATCAATCATATATATGTAATTGTAAAATGCCCAATCTCTTCTCAGCGGTAAAACCGCTATGCTCAGCCTGTGCTATATCCTGCAAAGGTGAATGTGCAGGTCGGCTAATGTTCTGAAATGCCCTGTCATCGTTGATCAAGAAAAATCAGCACTTAGATTATATAACTATACATTGTGCTTTGTCAAGGGAAAATAGAGGAAAATTGCAACTTTTAAGGGTAAAACTTTCATTTTACTGTGATTGTTGTAGAAAATATGCAACTCTTACTGGTGTTTCAGTTTAATTTTGCAGGAAATTTAATAAAACTTGCAATTTCAAAACTTTTTTCAAAAAATGTATTGACAAATTCGCAAAAGTGGAATATACTAACAACATCAAAGACAGCAAGGGCGCTGTGAGCTGAGGCTTACAGTGTCCTTTTCTGTTTTTATAAAGCAAAAATCAGACCATTAAAATTTATTTTCAAAATGGATAGGAGAGAATTAAAATGGCAAAAGTTCCCGAAATTTTTGGCAGCATGGTATTTAATGACCAGAAGATGCAGGAAAGACTTCCAAAGTCAACTTACAAGGCTTTGAAAAAGACAATCCAGAACGGTGAACCGCTTGACCTCAGCGTTGCAAATGTTGTTGCGGCTGCTATGAAGGACTGGGCAGTTGAAATGGGCTGTACCCACTACACACACTGGTTCCAGCCGATGACAGGTATCACAGCCGAAAAGCATGACAGCTTTATCGCACCGAACGGTGAAGGTCAGGTTATCATGGAGTTCTCAGGTAAAGAGCTTGTAAAGGGCGAGCCTGATGCTTCTTCTTTCCCAAGCGGCGGTATTCGTGCCACTTTCGAGGCAAGAGGCTATACAACATGGGATCCGACATCATATGCATTCGTTAAGGATGGAACACTTTACATTCCTACAGCATTCTGTTCTTATACAGGCGAGGTTCTCGATAAGAAAACTCCTCTTCTTCGTTCAATGGAGAGAATTAATACAGAGGCTGTAAAGATTCTTCATCTTCTCGGCAAAGAAAATGTTACAAGAGTTACAACAACAGTAGGTCCGGAGCAGGAATACTTCCTTATTGATAAGGACGCTTACGATCAGAGAGAGGATCTTATTTATACAGGCAGAACACTTTTCGGTGCAAAAGCTCCTAAAGGACAGGAACTTGACGACCATTACTTCGGTGCAATCAAGACAAGAGTTGCTGCTTATATGAAAGACCTTGACGAGGAACTCTGGAAACTCGGTATCCTTGCAAAGACAAAGCATAACGAAGTTGCTCCTTCACAGCATGAGCTTGCTCCTATCTTCACAACAACAAACATTGCAACCGACCACAACGAGCTTACAATGGAAGTTATGAAGAAGGTTGCCGAAAGACACGGTCTTGTTTGTCTTCTTCACGAAAAGCCGTTCGCAGGTGTTAACGGTTCCGGTAAGCACAACAACTGGTCAATTTCAACCAACACAGGCGAAAACCTTCTTGATCCCGGCAAGACTCCTGAAAACAACCTTCAGTTCCAGCTTTTCCTTGCAGCAGTTGTAAAGGCTGTTCACGAGTATCAGGATCTTCTCAGAATCACGGTTGCATCGGCAGGTAACGACCACCGTCTCGGCGCTAACGAAGCACCGCCTGCAATCATTTCAATGTATCTCGGTGATGACCTCGGCGAACTCGTTGATTCAATCATCAATGACAGAGAATATGTAAGCAAGGGTAAGCAGAAGATGAGAACAGGCGTTGATGTTCTTCCTGACTTTATGAAGGACACATCGGATCGTAACCGTACATCACCTTTTGCATTCACAGGTAACAAGTTTGAATTCAGAGCACTTGGTTCTTCACTTAACATTGCCTGTCCTAACTATATGCTCAACACTATGGTAGCCGAAGAACTTTCAGAGTTCTACGATGAGCTTAAAGATGCGGATGATATGGACGCAGCTATCAAGGCTCTTGTTAAGAAAGTATTTACAGAACATCAGAACATTATCTTCAATGGCAACAACTACGCTCCCGAGTGGGTTGAAGAGGCTGAAAGAAGAGGACTTCTTAACCTCAAGTCACTTCCTGACGCAATGGAACACTTCCTTGACAAGAAGAATATTGACCTCTTTGTTAAGAATAAGATTTGTTCGGCAGACGAAATCCGTGCAAGATATGAAATTGAGCTTGAAAGCTATTCTAAGCAGATTAACATTGAGGCTCTCACAATGATTGATATGGCTAAGAAGAACATTCTTCCTGCCGTTACATCATATGTAAGAGATCTTACGGATACAGCACTTGCCAAAAAGGCACTTTCAGACGCTATTCCTACAAGTGTTGAGGAAGACCTTATTACAAGCCTTTCAAACAAACTTGTATGTTTCTCAAAGAAAACTGCAGAGCTTGAAGAGGCTGTTATCAAGGCAAGCGACTACAGCGATGATAACCTCAAGTATGCTAAGTACTACAGAGAAACAGTATTTGCACTTATGCAGGAACTCAGAGCTGTCGGTGACGCAATGGAAACAGAAACAGCTTCGGAATACTGGCCTTATCCTTCATACGGCGAACTTCTTTTCGGTGTGTGATTGATAGAACCTCTATTTATACTAAATAACATTATTTATATTGTATAACAGGTAACACAACGGCGTGTGATTGACAGAATTAAACTGTCAACTCCACGCCGTTTTTGTTATTTTGATAAAAGGAGAGATTTATATGGCAGAACTAATTTACGGAGGCACAGGCGTCTGGTTTATGATCGGCGCATTACTCGTGTTCTTTATGCAGTGCGGATTTGCAATGGTTGAAACCGGTTTTACAAGAGCTAAAAACGCAGGTAACATCATTATGAAAAACCTGATGGACTTTTGTATCGGTACGGTTGTATTCAGCCTGTTAGGCTTCGGACTTATGATGTCTGAGGACTATGTTGCAGGATTCATCGGTGTTCCCAACCTCAATATGTTCACAGACTGGATGAACTTTGATTGGAACTCATTCGTATTCCAGCTTGTATTCTGTGCTACAGCAGCTACTATCGTTTCAGGTGCTATGGCAGAGCGTACAAAATTCTCGGCATACTGTGTTTACAGCGCAATTATTTCACTCGTTGTTTACCCGATTGAAGCAGGTTGGGTTTGGAACGGTCAGGGTTGGCTTGCACAGCTCGGCTGTATCGACTTTGCAGGTTCAATCGTAATTCATATGGTCGGCGGTATCTCGGCACTTGTCGGCGCAATCATTCTCGGACCCCGTATCGGTAAGTACGGCAAGAACGGCAAGGTAAACGCTATCCCCGGTCACAGCATCACACTCGGTGCTCTCGGTGTATTCATTCTTTGGTTTGCATGGTACGGCTTTAACGGTGCCGCTGCTGAAGACGGCGCTCGTCTCGGTCAGATTCTTCTTACAACAACAATTGCTCCGGCAGTTGCAACAGTAACAACCATGCTCTTTACATGGATCAAGAACGGCAAGCCTGATGTTTCAATGTGTCTTAACGCATCACTCGCAGGTCTTGTAGCAATCACGGCAGGTTGTGCAGATGTTGATGCAATCGGCGCAGCAGTTATCGGTATCGTTTCAGGTGTCCTCATCGTAGTAGCAGTTGAATTTGTTGATATTAAGCTTAAAATAGATGATCCTGTCGGCGCATTCTCGGTACACGGCGTAAACGGTATGTGGGGTGGCCTTGCAGTAGGTCTTTTCGCAACAGGTAACGGTCAGAACGGCATCACAGGTCTTTTCTACGGCGGTGGCTTTGCTCAGCTTGGTAAGCAGGCTCTCGGTATTGTTACAATCGTAGCTTGGACAGTTGTTTGCATGATTATCGTATTCACAATCATCAAAAAGACAGTAGGTCTTCGTGTTACAAAGGACGAAGAAATGAAGGGCCTCGATATCTGCGAGCACGGTCTTATCAGCGCATATGCAGACTTTATGCCAATCGGTGTCGGTACAGCTTCACTTGACGAAACATTTGATGTTGACAGCAATGTTCCTGTAACTCAGGCAGTTCCCGTTCAGCTTGCCGGCAAGTATGATATGGCTACAGACGGAACAAAGATTACTAAGATTGACATTCTTCTCAAGCAGTCAAAGCTTGAAGCTCTTAAAGAAGAAATGGATAAGCTCGGCATCACAGGTATGACAGTATCTCAGGTACTCGGTTGCGGTGCTCAGAAGGGTAAAGCAGAGTATTACCGTGGTGTTGCTATTGAAAGTAACCTCCTTCCTAAGATGAAGGTTGAAATCGTAGTTTGCAAGGTTCCTGTAAAGGCAGTTGTTGATGCGGCTGTTAAGGCACTTTACACAGGTCACATCGGTGACGGCAAAATCTTTATCTATGATGTTGAAGATGTTGTTAAGGTTAGAACAGGCGAAACAGGCTACGACGCTATGCAGGATATTGAATAATCCATGGTAGCTTAATTAACCCTATCCTTTTTAATTCACATAAACCGAGACGCCCCGAACGGCAATAGCTGTTCGGGGTGTTTTGGCTCTATACTATATATAGTGTCAAAAATCAAAGTTTACAATATGAAGGATATTTGAATTATACAGCTTAAAACCATAAAT
Source organism: Ruminococcoides sp. (assembly GCF_057037865.1). NCBI lineage: Bacteria > Bacillati > Bacillota > Clostridia > Eubacteriales > Oscillospiraceae > Ruminococcoides > Ruminococcoides sp. The sequence goes on along the minus strand of NZ_DBLZMS010000006.1, from coordinate 146,776 downwards.
AATAATGAAAAGGCAATTTGTTGTAAAGCCCGAAAAATGTTGAAAAGTGTAAAACAAATTTGCAATGAAAATGTTTTTACAAAATTGTAAAAAATATTGTCATAATTCCTTTAAGTAAATAACAATAGGGGTTAATCTTGTAAAATAATAAGATGAATGAAACAATATGCGGTGGTGAGGTTCTTGAAAAATGCTTTGTTGATTTCACACTCTGAACAGAGTGCCGCTTCTTTGTCACAATTGCTCGGAAGCGAAGGCTATACGGAGATTTCCGTCTGCCAAACCTCACAGGAGGCTAAGGAGCTTGCAAATGGTGAGGTTTTTGACCTCATCTGCGTCAATGCACCGCTTGAAAAGGAAAACGGCATTGAGCTTTCAAAGTACTTTGCCGGAACAACCCGTTCAAGTGTTGTGATTATCGTTCCGCAGCGTAATGCGGATTATGTGAATGACGCACTTACAGAGCACGGTGTTCTTGTTATTGCAAAGCCCGTAAACAAGCACCTGTTTCACCACTTTTTGCAGTTTACGGAATGTTTTAAGATGCGTATGTTCCGTGTGATTGAGGAAAATGAAAAGCTCAAGCATATGGTTGCGGATATGAAGATAATAAACAGAGCAAAGTTCCTGCTTATTACCTGCCTTAATATGTCCGAAGATCAGGCGCATCGCTATCTTGAAAAACAGGCTATGGATCTCAGAACAAGCAAGCTTGAGGTTGCAAAGCAGGTTATCAGAACATATGAGAACTGACTGCGATTTTTTTAGTTTATTGAAAGGAATGTGTTTTTATGAGCCGTGCGGCATACTTAATCCTTGAAAACGGAACAGTTTTTGAGGGCAAGGCGTTTGGTGCCGAAAAAGAAACTACGGGAGAACTTGTTTTTACTACAGCAATGACAGGTTATCTTGAAACACTCACCGACCCCAGCTATTACGGTCAGGTGGTTATTCAGACATTCCCTTTAATCGGCAACTATGGTGTTATCCCTGCCGATTTTGAGAGTGACTCTCCGTCACTGAAAGGTTATATTGTACGAGAATGGTGCCAAGTTCCTTCAAACTTCCGTTGTGAGGGTGATCTTGACACCTTTTTAAAAGAGTCGGGAATTCCCGGCATTTACGGAATTGACACCCGTGCGCTCACAAGAATTGTGCGTGAATACGGTGTTCTGAACTGCAAAATCTCCTATTCTCCCGATGTAACAAAGGAAGAACTTGACGAGATTAAGAACTATGTTATTACAGAGGCTGTTGAAAGCACTACTATAAAAGAAAAAGAGCATTTTGACGCTGAAAACGGCGACCTCAATGTTGTGCTTATGGATTTTGGCGCAAAGCATAACATCGGCAGAGAGCTTGTTAAGAGAGGTTGTAACCTTACAGTCGTTCCCGCCCACACAACAGCGGATGAAATTAAGGCTATGAATCCCGACGGCGTAATGCTTTCAAACGGACCGGGAGATCCTTCGGACAACACAGAGATTATTGCAGAGCTCAAAAAGCTTTGTGACTTCGGGATTCCGACCTTCGGTATCTGTCTCGGTCACCAGCTCCTTGCGCTTTCACAGGGTGCAAAAACAGAAAAGCTCAAGTACGGTCACAGAGGTGCAAACCAGCCTGCAAAAGAGGTTGAAACAGGCAGAGTTTACATTACATCACAGAACCACGGCTACGCTGTTGTAAGCGACAGTATGCCCGAAAACGGCAAAGTAAGCTTTGTAAACGGCAATGATAACACCTGCGAGGGCGTAAACTACACAAATATGCCTGCTTTCTCGGTTCAGTTCCATCCGGAAGCTTGCGGCGGTCCTCATGATACAGCATTTTTGTTTGACCGTTTTATTGAATTGATGAAGAACAACAAAAAATAAGAGTCCGAAATTCGGATTACTATTCAGCATAAGAACAGATACAATAATTACTTGAACGAGGAATGATTATATGCCACTCAAAAAGAATATCAAACGAGTTATGGTAATCGGTTCGGGCCCTATCGTAATCGGTCAGGCTGCCGAATTTGACTATGCAGGCACACAGGCTTGCCGTGCGCTTAAAGAAGAAGGACTTGAGGTTATTCTTGTAAACTCAAACCCTGCTACAATTATGACTGATAACGCAATGGCTGATAAAATCTACATTGAGCCGTTGACGCTTGAAACAGTTAAGAGAATCATCAAAAAGGAACGCCCTGACAGCCTTCTTTCAACCCTCGGCGGTCAGACGGGTCTTACCCTTTCAATGCAGCTTGCAAAAGAGGGCTTCCTTGATAAATACAATGTTCAGCTTCTCGGTGCAAACCCCGAAACAATCGACAAGGCAGAGGACAGACAGCTTTTTAAGGACACAATGATTGAAATAGGTCAGCCTGTTATTCCGTCACTTGTTGTTACAGATGTTGAATCAGCTGTTAAGTTTGCCGATGAAATCGGTTATCCTGTAATTATCCGTCCTGCATTCACACTCGGCGGTACAGGCGGCGGTATTGTCGATAACGAGGAAGAGCTTCGTGAAATCACATCAAACGGTCTTGAACTTTCCCCTATCACACAGGTGCTTGTTGAAAAATGTATCTCAGGTTGGAAGGAAATCGAGTTTGAGGTTATGCGTGACAGCGACGGAAATGTTATTACTGTCTGCTCAATGGAAAACTTCGATCCTGTAGGCGTTCACACAGGCGACTCAATCGTTATCGCTCCTACGGTAACACTTGCCGACAAGGAATATCAGATGCTCAGAAGTGCGGCTCTCAACATTATCTCTGCACTTAAGGTAGAGGGCGGTTGTAACTGCCAGTTCGCACTCAACCCCGAAACATTTGAATATGCGGTTATCGAGGTTAATCCCCGTGTATCCCGTTCATCGGCACTTGCGTCAAAGGCAACAGGTTATCCTATTGCAAAGGTTGCCGCTAAAATTGCTATCGGTTACACACTTAATGAAATCAAGAATGCCGTTACAGGTACAACATACGCTTGCTTTGAGCCGGCGCTTGACTATGTTGTTGTAAAATTCCCGAAATGGCCTTTTGATAAATTTGTATATGCAAAGAGAACACTCGGTACTCAGATGAAGGCAACAGGCGAGGTTATGGCTATTGCTCCGACATTTGAGCAGGCTATTATGAAAGCCGTAAGAGGTGCCGAGATTTCTCACGATACTCTCAATGACAAGGAATTTGCAGAGCTTTCAAACGCATCGGTTTATGACAGACTCAGCGTTTGCGACGACAGAAGAATCTTCTGCGTATATGAGGCTCTCAAGAGAGGCATTACAGTAGAACAGATTCACAACATCACTCTCATTGACGAGTGGTTCCTTGAAAAGCTCAAAAATCTTATTGCCGTTGAAAACGAACTCAAGAACGGCGAGCTTACGGAGGATCTCTATGTTCGTGCCAAGAACAATGGATTCCTTGACAGAACAATTGAAAAAATCACAGGCAGGAAGGTTGAAAATCCGCTTGTTCCTGTTTATAAAATGGTTGATACCTGCGCCGCAGAATTTGAGGCTGAAACTCCTTACTTCTATTCAACATTTGATAAGGAAAATGAAGCTGAGGAATTCATCAGAGAGCAGAAGAGCAATAAGAAAACAGTTATCGTATTCGGTTCGGGTCCTATCAGAATCGGTCAAGGTATCGAATTTGACTATGCGTCTGTTCACTGCGTATGGGCGCTCAAAAAAGCAGGCTACGATGTTGTTATCGTAAACAACAACCCTGAAACAGTATCAACAGACTTTGACACAGCCGACAGACTTTATTTTGAACCGCTCACAACCGAAGATGTTATGGGCATAATAAAGACAGAGAATCCGTTCGGTGTAGTTGTTGCATTCGGCGGACAGACAGCAATTAAGCTTACAAAGTTCCTCAGCGACAACGGTGTAAATATTCTCGGCACATCATACGATGCCATTGATATGGCAGAGGACAGAGAGCGTTTTGACGAGCTTCTTGAAAAGTATCACATCAAGCGTCCCCGTGGCGTAACGGTTATGACAACAGACGAGGCTCTCGATGTTGCAGACAAAATCGGTTATCCTGTTCTTCTCCGTCCGTCATATGTTCTCGGCGGTCAGAATATGATTATTGCATTCAACGAAGATGATGTCAAAGAGTATATGGCAATCATTCTTGCACAGAATATTGAAAATCCGATTCTTATTGATAAGTACCTTCAGGGTACAGAGCTTGAAGTTGACGCCATTTGTGACGGTGAAGATATTCTTATTCCGGGTATTATGGAGCATATCGAGCGTGCCGGTGTTCACTCGGGCGACTCAATTGCGGTTTATCCGGCATGGAATCTCTCTGACAGAATGACTCAGATTATTATTGAAAGCTCAAAGAACCTTGCAATCGAACTCCGTACAAAGGGACTTGTAAACATTCAGTACCTTATCTATAAAGACGAACTCTATGTTATCGAGGTAAATCCCCGTTCTTCAAGAACAATCCCTTACATCAGTAAGGTAACAGGCGTTCCTATGGTTGACCTTGCAACAAGAGCAATGCTCGGTGAAAAGCTCAAAGATATGGGCTACGGCACAGGCCTTTACAGAAAGAGTCCTTACATTGCGGTTAAGGTTCCCGTATTCAGCTTTGAAAAGCTTATCAATGTTGATAACCACCTCGGTCCCGAGATGAAGTCAACAGGTGAAGTTCTCGGTGTTGCAGGCACACTTGAGGAGGCTCTCTATAAGGGACTCATCGGTGCAGGCTACAAGATGAAGAAAAAGGGCGGTGTGTTCATCACAGTCCGTAATTCTGATAAGGCTGAAATCGGTGAAATCGCAAAGAAATACTACGACCTCGGATTCAGAATCTACGCAACAGAGGGTACAGCGGATGTACTCAAGAAGTATGGTATCGATGCCGTAAGCGTAAAGAAAATTCACGAGTCCAAGACAAACAATACTCTTACACTCATTGAATCGGGCAAGATTCAGTATGTTATTTCAACATCAGCAAAGGGCAGAATTCCTTCAAGAGATTCTGTTAAAATCCGTCGTAAGACTGTTGAAAGAAATATTCCGTGTCTTACATCTCTTGATACGGCAAATGCACTTGCAGATTGCCTCAAGAGCCACTATTCACAGCACAGCACGGAGCTTATCGACATTAACCACATGAGAGAGGAAAAGCTTATGTTAAAATTCACTAAGATGCAGGGTATAGGCAATGACTATATCTATTGCAGCACTTTTGATCAGGAAATCAGCAACCCCGAAGCGCTTGCCGTAAGACTTTCCGACAGACATTTCGGTATCGGCGGCGACGGTATTATTCTTGTTTGTCCTTCAAAGGTTGCAGATGCAAAGATGAAAATGTACAACCTTGACGGTTCAGAGGGTAAGATGTGCGGTAACGGTATCCGTTGCGTAGGTAAGTTCCTCTATGACCACGGTATGGTTGATATCAACGAAAAAGACGAAATTACAATTGAAACACTCAGCGGTATCAAGAAACTCAAGGCTTATACTTCAGGCGGAAAGGTTAACCGCCTCAGAGTTGATATGGGCAAGGCTATTCTTGATCCGAAGGAAATTCCTGTTGTTCTCGACGGTGACAAGGTTGTTGACAGACCTGTTGAAATTGCAGGCAAGAACTATAACATCACCTGCGTATCAATGGGCAACCCACACTGCGTGGTATTTATGGACGATATTGATAATCTTGACATTGAAACCGTAGGACCGGAGTTTGAAAACGATAAGCTCTTCCCTGAAAGAGTGAATACAGAATTTGTAACAGTTCTCGATGACCATACAATCAAGATGAGAGTGTGGGAGCGTGGCTCAGGCGAAACATGGGCTTGCGGTACAGGCGCTTGTGCCGTTGCGGTTGCCGCTTGTGAAAACGGTTTTTGCAAAAAGGGCGAAGACATCAAGATTAAGCTCAAGGGCGGCGATCTTATTATCAACTATACTGATGAAACGGTATATATGACAGGTAATGCGGAAAAAGTATTTGAAGGCGAAGTTGAGGTGTAATCGTGGAGATAACCGAACATAAGAAAAATAAAAAATATATATTTGTAACAGGCGGTGTCGTATCCGGTCTTGGCAAGGGTATCACAGCCGCATCTCTCGGCAGACTTTTAAAGGCAAGAGGGCTCAAGATTGTTGCTCAAAAGCTTGACCCGTATATCAATGTCGATCCGGGTACAATGAGCCCGTATCAGCACGGCGAGGTATATGTAACGGAGGACGGTGCAGAAACCGACCTCGACCTCGGCCATTATGAGCGTTTTATTGATGAGGACCTTAACAAGTATTCAAACCTCACAACAGGTAAGGTTTACTCAAATGTTCTTGAAAAGGAGCGTCACGGCGACTATCTCGGTAAGACAGTTCAGGTAATTCCTCACATCACAAATGAAATTAAGTCTTTTATCTACAATGTAGGTGAAAAGACCAATGCCGATGTTGTAATTACGGAAATCGGCGGTACGGTGGGCGATATCGAAAGCCAGCCGTTCCTTGAGGCTATCCGTCAGGTATCTCTTGAAGTCGGCAGAGAGAACAGCATCTTTATTCATGTAACTCTCGTTCCCTATATCAAGGGCAGTGAGGAACACAAATCAAAGCCGACACAGCATTCTGTAAAGGAGCTTCGTTCACTCGGTATCAATCCAGATATCATCGTTCTTCGTTGTGACGAACCTCTTGAGGAGAGCATTTTCAACAAGATTGCACTTTTCTGCAATGTAAAGCCGGATTGTGTAATCGAAAATATTACTCTCCCAACGCTTTATCAGGCACCTCTTATGCTTGAAAAGAGCAATTTCTCAAATGTTGTATGTCGTGAGCTCAATATTGTAACAGACAAAAAGCCTGACCTTTCCGAGTGGGAAGAAATGCTTAGCCGTATCAACAACCGCACAAAGAAATGCACGATTGCTCTTTGCGGTAAGTATGTTGCTCTCCATGACGCATATCTTTCTGTTGCAGAGGCACTTCGTCACGGCGGCTATGAAAATTCCGCCGATGTTGAAATCAAGTGGGTTGACTGCGAACTTCTCACAAAGTATAAGGTTGACGAGCTTCTCGGTGATGTTGACGGTATTCTTGTTCCGGGCGGCTTCGGTAACAGAGGTATCGAAGGTAAGATTATGGCTGCAAAATATGCCCGTGAGCATGATATTCCGTATCTCGGAATCTGTCTTGGTATGCAGACTGCAGTAATCGAATACGCAAGAGATGTTCTCGGCTATGCTGACGCCAACAGCGGTGAGTTTACACCAGAGGGCAAGCATAATGTTATTGACCTTATGCCTGAACAGGAGGGCATTGAGGATATGGGCGGCACAATGCGTCTTGGTGCATATCCGTGTGTTATCAATCCAGATTCGCTTATGGCTAAGGCTTACGGTCAGCATGAAATTTCAGAGCGTCACCGTCATCGTTATGAGTTCAATAACGATTTCAGAGAGGAAATTGAAAATGCAGGCATGAAGATTACAGGTACTTCACCTAACGGACTTCTTGTTGAGGCTGTTGAAGTTCCCGACAACCGTTTCTTCGTTGCTGTTCAGTATCATCCCGAATTCAAGTCACGCCCGAACCGTGCTCATCCGCTTTTCAGAGAATTTATTAAGGCATCACTTGAAAAGTAATTGATTTTTCCACTTAACTTTCAGATTTAAAGGACTGATTTTAATGAAGATTAACAGAAATTTTGACAATCTCGTTCCTAACTATCTTTTTGCAGATGTTGCAAAAAAGACAAATGCATATATTGCGGCTCATCCCGATAAAAAGGTTATCAAGCTTGGTATCGGTGATGTAACCCTTCCGCTTGCTCCTGTTGTTGTTGAGGCAATGAAAAAGGGCGCAGAGGATCTTGCTCACAAGGAAACCTTCAAGGGCTATCCCGATTATGAGGGCTACGAGTTTCTCAGACAGGCTATTTCAGATTATTACAAGAGCTTTGGTGTTGCAGTAGGCGCTGACGAAATTTTTGTATCAGACGGTGCAAAGTCTGACTGCGGTAACATAGGCGACATCTTCTCAAAAGATAATATTGTTCTCGTAACCGATCCTGTTTACCCCGTATATGTTGACTCAAACATTATGGCAGGCAGAGAAATCGTTTATGCCGCGTCAAATGAGGCAAACGGCTTTGCCGCTCTTCCTGATGAAAATGTAAAGGCAGACATCATCTACCTTTGCTCACCTAACAACCCGACAGGCTCTGCATACAACGCCGAACAGCTCAAGGCATGGGTTGACTACGCTCTCAAAAACGATGCAATAATCCTCTACGATTCAGCTTATGAGGCGTTCATCACAGAGGATCTCCCTCGTTCAATTTTTGCAATCGAAGGTGCAAGAAAGTGTGCAATTGAAATGTGCTCACTTTCAAAGACAGCAGGTTTCACAGGTACAAGATGCGGTTACACAGTAATTCCTAAGGAGCTTGAGCGTGACGGTCACAATATCTATGCAACATGGTACCGCCGTCAGGCAACAAAGTTCAACGGTGTTTCATGGCCTGTTCAGTGTGCTGCTGCCGCTGTATTCAGCGAAGAAGGTCAGAAGCAGATCAAGGAGAACATTTCTTACTATCAGGAAAATGCAAGAATTATCGCATCTGCTCTTGATGAACTCGGCATCTACTACACAGGCGGTAAGAACTCACCTTACATCTGGCTCAAGTGTCCGAACAATATGGGCAGTTGGGAATTCTTTGACCTTCTCCTCAACGAGGCAAATGTTGTAGGTACTCCGGGTGAGGGCTTTGGCGAAAACGGTGCCGGCTACTTCCGTCTTACATCATTCGGTGACAGAGAAAACACGATTGAGGCTGTTGAGAGAATCAAAAAGGTTCTCACAAACCTCTCAAAGTAATTTGATTGAATTCAGATTATTATATTGAATAAAACACACAGCGGATAACCCTAATTTTGAGGTTATCCGCTGTTTTTGTTATCGGTTATTATCAGTAGGGGCGCTCATTGGGCGCCCGCTAAGTAACGGCACAATATTTGTGATAAGACAGATTATATAAATGCCGCAAAATAATTGTCATACTGTAGCGGCGAACAAGGTTCGCCGCTACTAATTTGTGCCATTTATAAATTCAATCTTGATAGAAAATTTTTCGGCATCTGATGAATGCAATACGCAATAAAAAAAGGACATTCCATTTGGAATGTCCTTTTGATATCATATTATAATCAGAACTTAATCTTTTCAGCGATATAATCGTTGAGCTTGTCAATTGCAACTCTTTCCTGCTGCATTGTGTCACGGTCACGAACCGTTACACAACCGTCGTCAACAGACTCAAAGTCATATGTGATACAGAACGGAGTACCGATTTCGTCCTGTCTTCTGTAACGCTTGCCGATTGAACCGGCATCGTCATAATCAGTCATAAAGTCGGCTGAAAGCTGCTCGTAAACCTTGCCTGCCTGCTCATTGAGCTTCTTAGAAAGCGGAAGAACGCAAGCTTTGTACGGAGCAAGTGTCGGATGAAGTCTTAACACAACTCGTGTATCCTTTTCGTCAATAACTTCTTCATCGTAAGCCTCAACAACAAGAGCAAGGAAAAGACGCTCAACACCGAGTGACGGCTCAATAACATACGGAATGTACTTCTCGTTTGTTGTCGGATCAAAATACTCAAGTGTCTTACCGCTTGTTTTGCTGTGCTGTGTAAGGTCATAGTCTGTTCTGTCGGCAACGCCCCAAAGCTCGCCCCAACCGAACGGGAAGAGATATTCAAAGTCTGTTGTGGCTTTTGAATAGAAACAAAGCTCCTCTTTTGAATGGTCACGAAGGCGGAGATTTTCTTCCTTAATATTGAGAGAATAGAGCCAGTCACGGCAGAAACCTCTCCAGTATTCAAACCATTCAAGGTCAGTGCCCGGCTTGCAGAAGAATTCAAGCTCCATCTGCTCAAACTCACGAACACGGAAAATAAAGTTACCGGGTGTGATTTCGTTTCTGAAAGATTTACCGATTTGTGCAACACCGAAAGGAACTTTCTTACGGCTTGTTCTCTGAATGTTAGAGAAGTTCACGAAAATGCCCTGAGCAGTTTCGGGACGAAGATAAATTTCATTCTTGCTGTCCTCTGTAACGCCCTGGAATGTTTTGAACATAAGGTTGAACTGACGAATGTCGGTAAAGTTGTGCTTGCCGCAGTTAGGACACGGAATTTCTTTTTCCTTGATGTAATTCATCATTTCTTCATTTGTCCAGCCTGCAACATTTGTGCCGTCAAAATCTTCAATAAGGTTGTCGGCACGGTGACGGGTTTTACATTCCTTACAATCCATAAGCGGATCAGAGAAACCGCCGAGATGACCCGATGCAACCCATGTCTGCGGGTTCATAAGAATTGCAGAGTCAAGACCTACATTATATTTGTTCTGCTGAACAAACTTTTTGAGCCATGCGTTTTTGATATTGTTTTTAAGTGCAACACCGAGCGGACCGTAATCCCATGTGTTTGCAAGACCGCCGTAAATTTCGGAGCCTGGGTAAACAAAGCCTCTGTTTTTACACAGGGCAACGATTTTATCCATGGTTTTTTTGCTGTTTTCCATAACTTAACCTCTCTTAACAGATAGATAGATAAAAATAACCATTAAAATAATACAATTATTTGCAACTGTTGTCAAGTAAAAACACCAAATGTTAGCGCATAACAATAGGTTTAAAACAAGAACTAGAAAAAATTTACAAACTTGCCAAAAACCACTTGTAAATGTGAGCATTTTGATATATAATGTAATTACTCGAAATTTGAGTAACAAAAAAGGAGGAATTAGCGATGAAAAAATCATCCAAGGTTCTCAGTTTGGTGCTTGCAGTTCTTATGGCTGTATCCTGTTTTTCAGGCTTGACCATATTCTCTGCATCAGCTGAAGAAACCGACACAAAAATCTATTTTGACGCATCTAATCTCCCTGCAGAGTGGGGAACAACAAAGACAGTATACTGTCACCTTTACGCTGTAGCAGGCGATGATTTACCTGAAACATCTTGGCAGGGTAAGGCAGAGAAATGTAAGAAGGATACTGCTACAGGTCTTTACTACTTCGATACTGCAAAATTGAAGTCAGCTGACGGCACAAATCACGGCGGTCTTAAAGACAACGCTGACTATGCTGTAATTTTCTCAACAATTGATACTAAATCACAGAGTCACCAGACCTGTAATGTAACACTCGGCAAGCCTTGTCTCGGCGACACAATTTACCTCACAGGCGGTACAGTTGAGAATACCGAAGATTCATCAAAGCGTGACTTTGCTGCAACATGGAAGAATAACAGTGATAACTACGGTCCAAAGGCTGCAATCACATCACTCGGTCATGTAACTGAGGGCAGATTCCCGGTTTACTTTTCAAGAGCAGAAATGGTTGCACAGGCTATTTTCAACTGGGCTGTTAAGAATCCTAAAAACTACACTCCCGAAACTGTAGCTGACATTTGTGCACAGGTTGAGGCTGAGCCAATGGATGTTTACAACGCTTATGCTGAAATGTATGCAACAGAGCTTGCTGATCCCGTAGCTTATCCCGACTGTGCTCCGCTTACAACAGTAGCTACACTTCTCGGTGTTGATCCTTCAGGTACAACAGCTCCTGCAACAGAAGAACCTACAACTGTTGAGCCTACAACTGTTGAGCCAACAACTGTTGAGCCTACAACTGTTGAACCCACAACAGAACCCACTACAGAACCTGCAACAGAGCCTGCTGATGCAACACAGTATGTTGTAGCAGGTGTTGAGTCACTCACAGGTTATGAATGGCAGGGTTCTCCTGCACTCGCTCCCGAAAATGTAATGACAAAGAGCGGCGATGTTTATACAAAGACATTTACAGCTGTTCCGGTGGGCAAAAGCTATCAGCTCAAGGTCGTTGCAAACACAGGCGACGAGCAGAAGTGGATCGGTCTTGACGGTACAGACAACAATGTAACTTTCGATGTAGAAAGTGCTTGTGATGTAACTGTAACTTTCAATCCTGCTACAAACGAGATTGCTGTAACAGGTGACGGTGTTAAAATGGTTACAGACCTTGAAATCAACAGCATTACAGTTGTTGGTAACGGCGAAAACAGCTGGCTTAACGGTGTAGCATGGGGCGTTGACGCTGAAGTTAACCACATGACTCAGATTGCTGACAAGGTTTATCAGATTACATACACAGGTGTTGAATCTGCTGATGCTGCATACCAGTTCAAGTTTGCAGTTAACGACGATTGGGCAGCTAACTGGGGTCTTCCTGAGCAGAGCGCAGCTACTATAGGCAAAGATTTTGACCTTACATTCAATGGTGAAAATATGCTCCTTAACACAGTTTCTGCCGGTTATCCGGAAGATTCACTCGTTGATGTAACAATCACACTTGATCTTACTAAGTTTGATTATCCGTCACGCTCAGGTGCTAAGGCTAATATTAAGATTGACGGTGCCCGTGTTCCGCTTCTCGGCGATGCTGACGGTGACTACTCAATTACAGTTGTAGATGCTACAACAATTCAGAAGATTGCTATCAACCTTATGAGTATTGCTGCTGATGATGCAAACGCATTCAAGGCATGCGATGCTAACGAGGATGGCAGAATCTCAATCAAGGATGCTACTCTCGTTCAGAAGTACATCGTTGGCGGTTACGAAACAGGCAATGTCGGTTTACCGATTTCTGTTGAATAATTAATCGCTGTTGATTAAATTCACAATTGCAATTTACCCCACAGGGTTTTCCTGTGGGGTTATTTTTTTGCCGTAAAACAAGGAAATTTTGCCGATAAAGGTGCAAAATGCAGTAATATGTGGTATAATCATAGTGCAGATGTTCCGCTTTACTCATACTATGGGTTCGTTCTGAATTTAAGCAGAGTTATATTTTTCTTAGACTCCGAGGAGCTGATGCTCTGCGTGAATTAAAAATGTTCAAAAAGAAAAGAGGCGAAGGATGTATGTATATTCATGATATTTCGAGAGACACTCTTACAACCGAAACATATCCGGGTGATCCTGAAACGGTTGTAACTCCGCTGAGAAGTATTGATGAAGATGACGAGTGCAATCTTTCGCAGATTTCTATGTGCGTTCATGCAGGCACGCATATTGACGCTCCTCTCCACTTTTGCCCTGACGGCAAAGGGATAACCGATTTAAGGCTCAACACTTTCTACGGAAAATGCACCGTAATAACGGTCAAGGGTGTGCTGACGGGCGAAGATATGGACAAGCTGTTGCCGTATTGCCGAAAACGCATACTCTTTCGTGGGAACGGCAAAACATACCTTTCACATTCTGCCGCAATTGTGCTTGCACAAAGCAGGGTGGTGCTTGTCGGTACGGATGCCGAGTCAATCGCACCTCCGTTTGATGAAGTTAAAACACATCTTGAACTTGGCAGAGCGGATATTGCCGTTCTCGAAAATCTCAATCTTTCGGGAGTGGCTGACGGCGAATATGATTTGTGTGCGTTTCCGATAAAGCTCGGCGGAGTTGAGGCGGCACCATGCAGAGCAATACTCTTTGAACAGGAAAAAGGATTAAACTAAGGTGATATTTATGGTAAAAATGGTAGTATTTGATCTTGACGGCACGCTTATGAATTCGCTTACCGATCTTGCTATAAGTGTGAACTACGGTCTGAAGCTTAACGGTCTTGAAGAAAAGCCGGTTGAAAATTATAAAACATATGTCGGAAACGGCAGAGAAATGCTCATCAGAAGGGCAATGGGAGATGCGTGGACCGACCACGAGCTTTTTGAAAAGGTCAAGGCTGATTACGACAGACACTATGCCGTTCATTGCAACGACCACACTGCCGCATATGACGGTTGTGCCGAAATGCTTGAAAAGCTTGCAAAAAAGGGTGTAAAAACAGGTGTGCTTTCAAACAAGCCCGATGAATTTGTTGATAAAATGCTAAAAAAAGCATTTCCAAATCACAGGTTTACTCAGGCATGGGGGCAGAAACCACAGTACAAGACAAAGCCCGAGCCTGATGCTCTGCTTGCACTCCTCGATACGAGCGGTGTAACTCCCGAAGAATGTTTCTATGTCGGTGACAGCGATGTCGATGTGTTTACGGCAAACAATGCGGGTGTAAAAATGGCAGGTGTTTCATGGGGATTCAGGGGAAAAAACGAGCTTATGAACGCAGGTGCGCCGTTTGTTGCAGACACAGCCGAAGAACTTTTTGATTACATTTGCAAATTTATATAATAGTATGAACAAGATAAACTATCAGAAAGAACTCGACAGGATAATTGACAAAATAACGGGGGAGGGAAAAGTCCCGAAGCTGCTTTTGCATGTGTGTTGCGCCCCATGTTCGTCATACTGCCTTGAGTATCTTTCAAAATATTTTGATATCACGGTCTATTTTTACAATCCGAATATTTCGATTGCAGATGAGTATAATTACCGCCTGAGCGAAGAAAAGCGTCTTGTGTCGCTTATGCCGTTTGAACATCCTGTAAAGGTAATTGAAGGCGAATATTTGCCCAAGGATTACTTTGAGTATGTCAAAGGTCTTGAAAATGAACCCGAGGGCGGAAAGCGGTGTGAAAAATGTTTCAGACTGCGACTTGAATCCTCTGCACGCTACGCAAAGGAACACGGCTTTGATTATTTCACAACCACGCTTACAATCAGTCCGCTGAAAAATGCGCAGTTGCTTAATGCAATCGGTGCGGAGCTTGCCAAGAAGTACGGCATTTCGTGGCTGTACAGCGACTTCAAAAAGCGTGAAGGCTACAAGCGTTCAATCATCCTTTCAAAAGAATATGACCTCTACCGCCAAAACTACTGCGGCTGCGTCTTTTCAAAAAGGGATAGTATGCAGAGAAAAAACTAATTAATATACCAAAAGACAAATCCCCGTCAGAATTTCTGACGGGGATTAATCGTGTTTGCAAATTATTTAACTGAGATTAACGCATATTAACTTGGTTGTTTTACACAACCGATTTGAGGTATTCGACAATTTCCTGCTGTGTACTCATTTCAAGCACCTTTGCAGTAACTTTGTCTGCCTCTTCTTTTGTCCATGTGGAAATTATTTTTCTCACATTGAGAACTGACGGAGCGGAAACGCTGAATTCTGTGAGTCCGAATGAAATAAGCAACGGAATCATCAGCTTGTTTGCGGCAGCCTCACCGCACATTCCGACTGAAATGCCGTTCTGAACACCGCACTCAATTGTGCGCTTAATCATTCTGAGAACGCTTGGCTGAAGGGGGGAGTAGAGGTAAGACACATCGTTGTTGCCTCTGTCACAAGCCATTGTGTAGCCTGTAAGGTCATTTGTGCCGATGCTGAAGAAGTCTGCCTCTTTTGCAAGCATATCTGCGATAACTGCCGCAGACGCTGTTTCAACCATAACACCAACCTGAATGTTTTCGTTGAAATTTATGCCCATATTGCGTAAATCGGCTTTGCATTCTGCGACAAGCTTTTTTCCCTCACGAAGTTCATCCATAGTTGTGATGAGCGGGAACATAATCTTGATGTCACCGAATGCGCTTGCACGCAAAATGGCTTTAATCTGTGATTTGAAAAGTTCACGGTTTTTAAGGCAATATCTGATTGCACGGAATCCCATGAACGGATTTTCTTCTTTTTCAAGTCCAAGGTACGGAATGTCCTTGTCACCGCCGATATCAAGTGTTCTGATAATCAGCGACTTGCCCTTTAAGATAAGAGCCGCCTTTTTGTAGGCCTCAAACTGTTCGTCCTCTGTCGGAATTGAAGTTCTGTCCATGAACAGAAACTCTGTTCTAAAAAGTCCGACACCCTCGCCGTCTGCATCAACCGCCTTGACAGCGTCTTCGGGTTTTCCTATGTTGCAGAAAAGTTCATAAACTTCTCCGCTTGCGGATTTTGTTTCTCGTCCCCTGTAATTTTCAAGCTCTTTGCGTTCTGCAAGAAAAGCGTCACGCTTTTTGGAGTATTCTGCAACTGTGTTATCATCCGGATTAACAATTACAGCACCCTCACTGCCGTCAACTACAACTGTGTCGCCGTTTTTCAGGCTTGATGCGACACCCTCAACACTGAGTACGGCGGGAATCTCAAGCGCTCTTGCAAGAATTGCAGAGTGGGAAGTTGTTCCGCCTGTTTCAGTAATAATGCCTGCTATGTTTTCTTTTACAATACCTGCCGTAACAGAAGGAGTAAGCTCCCTTGCAACAAGCACAGTGCCTTTTGGCGCATCGCTTACTTTAATTTCGTTTACTCCGAGAAGAATGCCAAGAACACCGCTCTTGATATCTCTGACATCAGCCGCACGCTGTTTTGTAAGCTCATCGTCAGCTGCCGAGAACATTGCAATAAACATATCGCACATATGCTCAAGAGCAGATTCCGCACATTGACCGTCTGCAATCAGCTTTTCAATTTCACCGCTGAGATACGGATCTTTGATAATCTGAATGTGACCTGCAAGAATTTCTGCCTCTTTTTCACCGGCTGAACTGCGAAGATTTTCTGCCTGTTTTTCAGTATTGTAGCAAAAAGCATCTACTGCTGCCTTAAAACGCTGTGACTCTGCCTCAGTATCTGTTACTGTTCGTGGAGTGTATTCAAGCGAATGTTCTTCAATAAGCATTACCTTACCGATTCCGATACCCTCGGATGCGGCTGTTCCGTGTAGCATAATCTTCACCTCTTGTAACTGGTCTGTCAGGGCCATTATTCGCCAAGACCGCTCTCAATGAGCTGTACTGCCTCTGCAAGTGCCTCGTTTTCGTCAGCACCGTCGCAAACAACTTCAATTTCACTGCCGCACTTGATGCAAGCCGCAATAATGTTGAGGAGGCTCTTTGCGTTGTACTGATTGCCGTTGAATTTGATTGTTACATCACAGCTGTATTTGCCCATAGCTGTTGCAAAAACCGATGCCGGACGCATATGGAATCCCTGCGCATTTGTGAGTACGAGTTCTTTTGATACCATAATAAAATCTCCTTTATAAATAAATTTGTGTTTTGAAGTTTTGAATCTAATGTCGTGAAAGTTCTTTGAGTTTTGAGGGGTGGCACCGGCTTTTACACCGGTGCCGAGGAACAAAACATTTCAAAAAACGGGTAATAGCAAATTAATTATTTTTTAATCGGTCTTTTGAGAAGTGCAAGCATAAGCATTGTAACTACTGCACCGATTGCAAGAGCAAGGAGGTAGAAATACCATGTACCCTGCATTGTTGCGAATACGAAGATACCGCCGTGAGGAGCCATAAGCTTACAGCCAAAGAGAGCTGAAAGTGCGCCTGCTACTGCAGAACCAACGATACATGAAGGGATAACCTGAAGCGGATGACCTGCTGCGTAAGGAATTGCACCTTCTGTGATGAATGAAAGTCCCATTACATAGTTTACGGGAGCATTCTTTCTTTCTTCGTCTGTCCAACGATTCTTGAAGAATGTGTTTGAAAGAGCGATTGCGATTGGAGGAACCATACCGCCGATCATAACTGCTGCCATAATGATGTATGCCTGATCGTCTGCGTTTGCAAGGTTAAGTGTTGCGAATGCATAAGCTGCCTTGTTGAAAGGACCGCCCATGTCGATAGACATCATACCTGCGAGGAGCGCACAGAGCGGAACCATCATTGCAGGGTTAGAGGCAATAGCGTTAAGGCCGTTTGACATACCTGAGTTAATCATACCCATGAATGGGTTGACTGCGCACATTACAACGAGAATACCGCCGAGTCCGAGAAGCGGATAGATGAGAACGGGCTTGATACCCTCAAGAGCCTTAGGCATCTTATCGCACATTTTTTCAATACCGAGCATTAAGTAACCGCCTACGAAACCTGCGAGCAAGCCGCCGAGGAAGCCTGACGGAACTGTTTCTGCAGCGGCAGGATCCATAAAGGTTGCGCCTGATGTTGCAAGGAAACCGCCTACAAGACCAACGAGAAGACCGGGACGGTCTGCAATTGACATTGCGATAAAGCCTGAAAGGATAGGAACCATAAGGTTAAATGCCACACCGCCGAGTGTCTTAAACCATGCGGCTGCTGGAGTTACCGTACCGAATGCACTGCCAACCTCCTGTGCGTTAACACCGCATGCAATATCAATGAGGAATGCGATTGCAATGAAGATACCGCCTGCTACAACGAACGGGAGCATATGTGATACACCGTTCATAAGGTGACCGTAAGCGCCGCCTCTCTTCCTTGGAGCATCTGCAGAACCGCCTTTGTGATGATATACGGGAACTTCTTTGTTTACAATCTTGTTGATAAGCTCTTCCGGCTTATGAATACCGTCTGAAACGGCACACTGTAAAACGGGCTTGCCGTCAAAACGGGCAAGATTTATTGTGATGTCAGCGGCAATGATGATACCGTCACAATTTGCAATTTCTTCTTCGGTAAGCACATTCTTTGCACCGCCCGAACCGTTTGTTTCAACCTTAATCGGAATGTTAAGGCTGTCGCCGGCTTTCTGGAGTGATTCAGCCGCCATATAAGTATGAGCAATACCTGTTGGACAGGCTGTGATAGCAAGAACTCTGTAACCCTTCTTTGCAGGAACTTCTGCCTTTGGTTCATCGGGGAACTTTTCTGTTTCTCTTGCGTCAATAATCGAGATGAATTCTTCCGGAGTTTTTGCGGCTTTAAGCTTTGCGGTAAAATCTTCATGCATCAAAAGCTGCATAAGTCTTGCAAGTACTTCAAGATGAAC
This sequence comes from Ruminococcoides sp., assembly GCF_057037865.1. NCBI lineage: Bacteria > Bacillati > Bacillota > Clostridia > Eubacteriales > Oscillospiraceae > Ruminococcoides > Ruminococcoides sp. Next base: position 128,088 of record NZ_DBLZMS010000006.1, on the reverse strand, counting down.
ATCACCGTCTGTTGTTGCGGCAATCATAAAGAGCAGCTTACAGGGCTTACCGTCGGGCGAGTCATAATCTACACCGTCGGGGACTGTGATAGCTGTGAGGGCGGGAGCTTTTACAGCTTCGCTCTTGGCATGGGGAATTGCAACCTCCATACCTACGGCTGTTGTGCCGAGTTCTTCACGGTTGAGGATTCCCTCTTTGTAGGCTTTAACATCCTTGAGGTTTCCGCATTTTTCATGTAATGAAACAAGTTTGTCAATTGCTTCGCTCTTGTCGGCAACTTTAACGCCGAGAGCAATACCCGATTTTTTTAATAAATCTGTGATACGCATATTTTTCTCTCCTTTTTAATTGAATTTTGCAAGCAATTCATTTATTTTTTCTTTTGTGGCAAGTCCGTCAAGAAATGCCGTTGCATTTCCGCACACACTGCCCAATTTCAGCGCATAGGGGTAGCTTTTTGTTTTTTCATATCCTGCCACAAAGCCTGCTACCATTGAGTCTCCCGAACCGACTGTGTTAATTACCTTTTCTTTGAGGACTCCTGCTTTGTGCCTTTTTCCAAATTCGTCAATGAGCATTGCTCCGTCACCGCCGAGTGAAATCAGAACATTTTTTGCACCGAGTTTCTGCAGCTCTTTTGCATACTTTTCAATATCATCCTCGGTGTTGATTTCAACTCCGAACATTTCGGAAAGTTCCTGTCTGTTCGGCTTGATGAGGAACGGCTTGTACTTGAGTGCGTTGAGTAAAAGTTTTTTTGTTGCGTCAACTACAATTCGTACATCCTTGCCCTTGATTCTTTCAAGGATTCTTTCGTAAACATCATCAGGCATCGTATTCGGAATGTTTCCTGCAATTACGATTGTGTCGCCGTCGGATATTCTGTCAATTTTTGAAAACAGCCTTTCAAGTTCGCCTTCACTTATGTGAGGTCCCTGACAATTGATTTCTGTTTCAACGCCGGCTTTGATTTTTATGTTGATTCTTGAAATTCCACTTTCAAGCTTAATAAAGTCGGTGATAATCCTGTCGTTGCGAATACCCTTTTCAATGGCGTCACCCGTAAAGCCTGCAACAAATCCGAATGCCGTACTTTCAAGGTCAAGCTCTGCAAGTACGCATGAAACATTGATTCCCTTACCTCCGTAGTAATATTCTTCGGCGGTTGTTCGGTTTGTTATTCCCGGAACAAGTGAATCAAGTCTGACAATGTAGTCAATTGACGGATTAAGCGTTACGGTGTAAATCATTTTTTACCTCCTTTATCACCGTTGCCTGCGAAAAGTCCGGCGTAGGCAGTTTGTCGGTGATTATACAACATTTTCGCAGAGGGGCAAATGTTACGGAATACACCCTGCGAAATTTTGAATGGTCTGCAAGAACAAATGCCATATAAGATTTGTTGATTGCCGTTTCCTTTATAAGACCTTCTTCAATGTCGGGGGTTGTGAATCCCGAACCGATGTCAATTCCGTTTGCTCCCATAAAAGCTTTTGTAAAGTTAAAGCAGTTTATGCTTTTTATTGCTTCGGCACCCACAACAGCCTCGGTAAGCGGTTTTATTTTTCCGCCTACTATATATGTCTGCATACCCTTGTGGATAAGCATTCTGGCGTGTGTTATGCCGTTTGTAACATATGTTGCGTTTGTATTTGTAATGTGGTCAACAAGCTTTAATGTTGTTGTTCCTGCGTCAATATAAACAAAGTCAGAGTCATGGATAAGCTTTGCACAGTATTCTGCAACCGCATCTTTTTCATCGCTCATAACGGTTTCACGATTGCTTACCGCATCTTCAAAAACGCCCTCGTTTCTGGTGATTGAAGTTGCACCGCCGAAAACCTTTGTGAGCTTTCCCATCTCATCAAGAGCGGAAAGATCTCTTCTTATTGTTGACTCGGATGAGTCAAGTAACTTTGTTAATTCCGACACCGTGACCGAATTTTTTTCTTCGAGCAAATCAAGTATTGCACGATATCTGTCCTGTGTAAGCATTATCCTCACCTCTTGACTATCTTGACTATCTTGACTATATTATAACACCCGTTTTTTAAAAGTCAAGCAAAATCGGTCAAAAAAATTCAAAAAAATTTAAAGACAGCAAAATTAGCTAACAAAAAAAGTGTCGAGCGTTATTTAAAAACAGTATAAATTTACCGTTTTTGCAATTAAAATTGGTGTTTTTGTTTTTCTTCATTCAAAATCAGTCAAATTAATTATTTTGATTATAATTCTTTTAGCGTGTTGACTGCAAGGTGTTTTTATACTACAATATTAATCGTTGTGTACAAAAAAAGCCTGCAAGTTTTTTGCAGGCTCAAAACGGCGAAATCACGCATTTATATTTTTTGTTTTTTATGTTTTTTTATACATATATGTCATATGTCATTCTGACAAATCTTCAATGACTGTGATTTTTCGTTTTTCGGAGATTATAATATTTTCCTCATTCATCTTTTTTATTTCACGCATCATTGCACTTCGGTCAACAGAAAGGTAATCTGCAAGGTCGGAAAGAGGGAGAGGAAGATAAAAGGTGTTTTTTCCTTTTTCGGTTTTAATGTATTCAAAAAAAGTCAAAAGCTTGCTCCTCAGCGTCTGCTGACAGAGAATGTCTGTGTGAGCAAGACTTTTTTTATGAGATTTTTTGATGTATGCACTTATAATCCGCTGGTGTTTACTGCAATGCTTTTCACAACAGGCTGTAAATTTTGAGTATTTCACGAAATCAATTTTGCAGTTTGTTTTGGCACTCAGATAAAAAATTCTGTTGTCTGATTCGGGTACAATGCAGGTGACGATTATGTCGCCCTTTTCATAAAAAGAAATAATTCTCCGCTGATTTTCGGCATTGTCGGTTGTCAGATAAACAGTTCCTTCTTTTATGATACAAATTGTGTCATTTTCGGGTGAATATGTAGTTATGATTTCACCCCTTTTATACTCTCTTTCAATAGGTTTAAAACACTCGTTTATCCCGATGAAATCTGATTTTTTAAGCCTTGCACCGCCTATTTCTTCTATCATTTGCAACACTCCATAATGTGTGGCGTTTTTTATCTTGCCACAAGATATAGTATAGTATATCACATAATTGTTGCCTGTGCAACAGTATTTATATTGCAATTATTGTATAATTAGTCTTACATCGCAAGGAAGGTTTGGTTCCTTGCAATTTTATTGCACAACGCATTTTTTAAACGGCATTATTGAAAAATTTATTTTTTTATTCGGATTAACAGATATAGGATATTTTACCAAGGAAGTACCGCAAAATAATAAAAAGGGGAAGGATTATGAGAATTATTAAGCGTAACGGCTCAGAAGAAGATTTCAACATTGAAAAAATTATTAATGCCGTTAAAAAAGCAAACGGTTCGGGGGAACACAAGTTCCTTACAGACGAACAGATTGAGGATGTTGCCGACTATGTTGAATATAAGTGCAACAAAATCAGGAGAGCAGTGTCCGTTGAAGAAATTCAGGATATGGTTGAGGATCAGCTCATGGCAAAGGGTGCGTTTGAGCTTGCAAGAAGATATGTGCGTTACCGCTACAATCGCTCGCTTGTTCGTAAGGCAAACACTACCGATAACAGAATTCTTTCGCTTATCGAGTGCAATAACGAGGAAGTAAAGCAGGAAAATTCAAACAAGAACCCTACCGTCAACAGCGTTCAGCGTGACTATATGGCTGGTGAGGTCAGTCGTGACCTTACAAGAAGAATGCTTTTGCCGGCTGATATTGTTGAGGCTGATAAGGAAGGTATTATTCACTTCCACGATTCGGACTATTTTGCACAGCATATGCACAACTGCGATCTTGTAAACCTTGAGGATATGTTGCAAAACGGTACCGTTATCAGCGATACGCTTATTGAAAGACCGCACAGCTTTTCAACGGCGTGTAACATTGCAACTCAAATTATTGCACAGGTTGCAAGTAACCAGTACGGCGGTCAGAGCATAAGCCTTGCTCATCTTGCACCGTTTGTTCAGGTTTCCCGTGAGAAAATCCGCAGAGAAACTCTTGCGGAAATCGAAGAACTCGGTGTTCATCCCACAGAAGAGAAAATCAACGATATCGTTGAGCAAAGACTTCGCAAAGAAGTAAACCGTGGTGTTCAGACCATTCAGTATCAGGTTGTTACTTTGCTCACAACAAACGGTCAGGCTCCGTTTGTAACCGTGTTTATGTATCTTAACGAGGCTAAAAACGAGCAGGAAAAGCACGACCTCGCTATGATTATTGAAGAAACACTCAAACAGCGTCACAAGGGCGTAAAAAATGAAAAGGGTGTGTGGATTACACCTGCGTTTCCAAAGCTTATTTATGTGCTTGAGGAGGATAACATAACAGAGGACAGCAAGTATTGGTATCTTACGGAGCTTGCTGCAAAATGTACCGCAAAGAGAATGGTTCCCGACTATATCTCGGAGAAGGTTATGCTCCAGAGCAAAATTGATAAAAACGGTGAGGGCCATTGCTTTACCTGTATGGGTTGCAGAAGCTTCCTTACTCCTTATGTTGACGAAAACGGCAAGCCGAAATATTACGGCAGATTCAATCAGGGCGTTGTGACTGTAAATCTTATTGATATCGGACTCAGCGCAGGCAAGGATCTTGATAAATTCTGGAAGATTTTTGACGAGAGAATGGAACTTTGCCACAGAGCATTGCAGTGCCGTCACGAGCGTCTTACAGGCACTCTTTCGGATGCCGCTCCTATTTTGTGGCAGTACGGTGCTTTGGCAAGACTTAAAAAGGGTGAGAAGATTGACAAGCTTCTCCATGGCGGTTATTCAACGCTTTCACTCGGTTATGCAGGTCTTTGGGAGTGCGTTTACAGCCTTATCGGCAAAAAGCTCACAGAAAAAGAGGGCAAAGAACTCGGTCTTAAAATTATGCAGAAGCTAAACGACTATTGTGCAAAGTGGAAAAAGGCTGAAAACATTGACTACAGCCTTTATGGTACTCCTCTTGAAAGCACAACATATAAGTTTGCAAAGTGTCTTCAAAAGCGTTTCGGCATTATCAAGGGCGTAACAGATAAAAACTACATCACTAACAGCTATCATGTTCATGTTACCGAGAATATTGACGCATTCAGCAAGCTGAAGCTTGAATCCGAATTTCAGGCTTTGTCGCCGGGCGGTGCAATCAGCTATGTTGAAGTTCCGAATATGCAGGATAACATTCCCGCTGTTTTACAGGTTATCAAGTTCATTTACGATAACATTATGTATGCAGAGCTTAACACAAAGAGCGACTACTGTCAGGTTTGCGGATATGACGGAGAAATCAAGATCGTTCACGATGACGGCAAGCTTGTGTGGGAGTGTCCTAACTGCGGCAACCGTGATCAGGATAAGATGAATGTTGCAAGAAGAACCTGTGGATATATCGGAACTCAGTTCTGGAATCAGGGCAGAACTCAGGAAATTGAGGAAAGGGTGCTTCATCTTTGATGAATTACGGAGAAATTAAACTCTGCGATATTGCAAACGGTGAGGGAGTAAGAGTATCGCTCTTTGTATCCGGTTGTACGCATCATTGCAAAAACTGCTTTAATCCGCAGACATGGAGTTTTGATTACGGCGAACCTTTTACAAAAGAGGTTGAGGATAAAATTCTCAAAGAGCTTGAACCGTCATATATTGACGGCTTGTCATTGCTCGGCGGAGAACCCTTTGAACCTTCAAATCAAAGAGCCTTAGTGCCGTTTTTAAAGCGTGTCAGAGAAAAATATTCCGACAAAACAATTTGGTGTTATTCGGGCTATTTGTTTGACAAGGAGCTTCTTTCCGACAGCAGAGCAAGGTGTGAATGTACGGATGAAATGCTTTCAATGATTGATGTGCTTGTTGACGGTGAATTTGTTGAGGCTCTTCACGATATAAGCCTTGCGTTCAGAGGCTCGTCAAATCAGCGTATTATAGATGTAAAAGCGTCACTCAAAGAAAATAAAATAATTCCCCACAAGCTTATGAAAAGGGGAGTGTAATAAAAAGCGACAGCCGTAAAACTGTCGCTTTTTGTAATATTATTGAATTATTGCGTGGAATGTTGTTGATTTTGTAAGGCAAATAGTGTAAAATGATAGCATACTATTTATAGAATATTATGCAAGGAGCGATTATATATGGTATGTAAAAATTGCAATCACGAAATTGACAACGGAGCAATGTTCTGTACTTACTGCGGAACACCTGTTGAGCAGACTCCGGAACCTGAAACACAGCCTGTTGAAAATGCTTCAACCGAAGATGCTGCGCAGAACCCTTACGAGAATGTGCAGACTACACAGCCTGAGGTTGATAACGCACAGCCGACTGCCGACAGTCAGCCACAGCAGAATCCGTATTCTCAGCAGTACGGTCAGCCAAATCAAACTTATTATCAACAACCGCAGTCTAACAAAACTTCATACGGTCAGCAGTTTACAAACTCACCGAACAATGATTACGGCGCAAATCAAAGCAAGTACGGCAATCAATATCAGAGCTACAACAACGGCTATAATCAGCAGTACAACACGCAGTATCAGCAGACATACAACTCACAACCTGTACCGCCCGTTGCACCGCCATACGGTACTCCGGATACTCAGCCTGTAAGCATAGGTGGTTGGATCGGCGTTATGCTTTTAACCTGTCTGCCGATTGTAAACCTCATTATGCTCTTTGTTTGGGCGTTCAGCTCATCAACAAAGAAGTCACTCAAAAACTATGCAAGAGCCGCTCTTATCCTGGCTCTTATCGGAGTTGTGCTTGTGGTAGTTATTTCAATTATACTTGCAGTCTGCGGTATCAGTATCTTCAACGAATTTTCCAATTCAGGATATTACTATCATTAAATTTAACGGTGAATCGCTGTACCAAATTCGTACAGAGAGCTTTATAATGTTAAAAACAAAGTTTACCGATACAAAAAAATCCCTGTCCATAACGGACAGGGATTTTCATTTGCGTTATAAAAAAGTTTTAGGACTGCGAACCTCGGCTCTTCTAATGTCAAGCCTCGTTGTTCTCCGCTATTCCTAAAATAACTTCCACTCGTCTAATCCGTTTCAATTACTTGCGTAATTTTCACGGCTTAGTCCTCGTCGGTCGTTATTTTAGGGCTGCGAACCTCGGCTCTTCTATTAGTCAAAGAATTTGCTGTGGATAGCGCTTACGGCCTTGTCAGCGTCTGCTGAATCAATAAGAACCGAAACCTTGATTTCGCTTGTGCTGATCATCTGGATGTTGACCTGAGCGTCATAAAGAGCCTCGAACATCTTTGTAGCAACGCCTGCGTGGCTTTCCATACCTGCACCGACAATTGAAATCTTAGCTACCTTATCGTCATAGAGAATTTCCTCTGCACCGAGGTTCTCTGTGTATTCCTTCATAAGAGCAACAGCCTCTTCGCCTCTGTTCTTGGCAACTGTAAAGCTGATGTCCTTCTTGCCGTCATGACCGATTGACTGAAGAATAATGTCAACATTGATATCTTTAGCAGAAAGCTTTGAGAACATCTTAAAAGCAAGACCGGGGATATTCGGAACACCCATAACAGAAATTCTTGCAACATCTGTATCTTTAGCAACACCGCTGATTAACATTTTTTCCATTTTAGTTTTCTCCTTTACAATTGTACCCGAAGCCTTTGTCATACTTGAAAGCACTTCAAGCTCGATATTATATTTTTTAGCCATTTCAACCGAACGGTTGTTAAGAACCTGAGCACCGAGTGTAGCAAGCTCAAGCATTTCGTCATAAGAGATTTCCTGAAGCTTCTTAGCGTTCTTAACCTTTCTCGGATCAGCTGTGTAAACACCCTCAACATCGGTGAAAATCTGACAGAGATCAGCGTGCATTGCAGCCGCAATAGCTACGGCACTTGTGTCTGAACCGCCTCTGCCGAGTGTTGTAATATCGCCGTATTTTGAAATGCCCTGGAAGCCTGCAACGATTACAATGTTCTTCTTGTCAAGCTCTTTCTTAATTCTGTCAGGCTCAACTTTTCTGATTCTTGCGCTTGTGTGAGCAGAAGTGGTATTGAAACCTGCCTGCCAGCCAAGAAGAGAAACAGCGTGGTAACCGAGCTTTTCGATTGCCATTGCAAGAAGTGAAATAGAAATCTGCTCGCCTGCGGCAAGAAGCATATCCTTTTCTCTTTTTGAAGCCTTTGGATTGATTTCGTTTGCCTTTTCAATGAGATCGTCTGTTGTGTCGCCCTGAGCGGATACAACAACTACAACATCATTGCCCTTTGCGTAAGTGTCTGTTACGATTGATGCAACATTCATTACTCTTTCGGCATTGGCAACAGAGCTGCCGCCAAATTTCTGAACTATCAAACTCATGTACTTAATACTCCCTCTGTAAAATTATAAATCAGCCACACGGATACTTGAAAGTACCGAAACACCGTCAGCCTCAAGCTGAGCAATCTTCTCGGCAAATTCGTTGTACGGCATAGCCTTGACAACAAATGCTTTTTCGTCGGCAGGTGCGTCAGCCTTATTGATTACTGTTACCTCACCGAATAATTTTTCTGCCTTTTCTGCAACATTACTGCCGTTTGCACGAACATACATGGCACGGCTTGACTCCTCCCAAGGAAGAATGTTTTTGCCGTTGCCGTCTGCCCAGTAAAGGAACTTTCTTGTCTTGAGGTGCTTACAGCAGTCGATTACATCGGCTACAACTGCGCTTGCTGTAGGAAGCTTGCCTGCACCCTTGCCGTAGAATACTACATCGCCTGTGCAGTCGCCTCTTACCATAATGCCGTTGAACTCATAGTCAATGTTAGCAAGCTGGCTCTTGTTCGGAACGAGCATAGGAGCAACGATAATGTCAATCTTGCCGTCCGCAAGACGCTTAACACTGCCGATAAGTTTAATTACGCAATGGAAAGCCTCAGCGTATCTTACATCTTCAAGTGTAATTTTTGTAATGCCCTCTGTATGTACAGAGTCGGGATAAACATGCTTTCCGTATGCAAGAGATGCAAGAATACAAATCTTACGGCAAGCGTCGTGACCTTCGATATCAGCGGCAGGATTTCTCTCGGCAAAGCCAAGCTCCTGAGCAAGTTTGAGCGCATCGTCAAACTGCATACCGTCTTCAATCATCTTTGTAAGGATAAAGTTTGTTGTACCGTTAAGAATACCGGCAATCTCGTCAACATTGTTTGCAACAAGACACTGGCTCATCGGGCGGATAATCGGAATACCGCCGCCTACCGATGCTTCAAAGAGGAAGTTTGTGTTTGTTTCCTTTGAAATTTCAAGGAGTTCTGCACCGTGAGCGGCAACAAGCTCCTTGTTTGAAGTAACAACACTCTTACCTGCTTTAAGACATCTCTTTACAAAGTCATAAGCAGGATTAAGACCGCCCATAACTTCAACAACAACTCTTATTTCGAGGTCGTTGATGATATCTTCAAAGTTTTTTGTGAATCTGTCTGCAAGCGGGCTGTCGGGGAATTCGCGAAGGTCAAGAATCTTCTTGACATAAACCTCTTCACCGATGCTTGCATAAAGCTTCTGTTTGTGTGTTGTAAAGATTTCGGCAACGCCCGAACCTACAACACCGTGACCCATAATTGCTATTGAAACCATATCTAAAAACCTTTCCTTTCGAGTTTTTGGTTTTAACCTGTTATTTTATTCTGCGGCAGGGGGAGCTTCCTCACCGCCGCCTGACGATTCACCGCCTCCGGAGCTTTCGCCTCCGCCTGAGGATTCCCCTCCGCCGGAAGGTTCTCCGCCTGAATTATCTCCTCCGCCGGAAGGTTCTCCGCCTGAATTATCTCCTCCGCCGGAGGTGTCGCCGCCTGAATTATCTCCTCCGCTGTTGCTTGTGTCGCCGCCGTAATTGCTACCGCTGTTGTCACCGCCGTAATTGGGATTGTAGTAGCTTGAGGAGTCTGAGACATCTGAGCCGTATTCATAGTTACCGCTGTAATATGAACCTCCCGAACTCGGCATATTGTCCTCGGTGTAGTAGCCCACATACCGTCCCGAAATATTATCTGTTGAAACAATAAGTCCCGTTGTAGGATTATATGTTGCCTCAATCAGGTTATTGGATATTTTATATTCCTTGTTTTCTTTGCCTTTAAGGTACTTGCCCATAACATTTGCAAAGAATTTTGTTGCCGTTGTTCTTCCGCTGTAGGAAATGGTTTTAGGCTTATCAAAACCGCACCATGTAGCCATTACGGCATATGGTGAACATCCGCAGAACCATGAATCCTTATCGTCATCGGTTGTACCTGTTTTGCCGATAATGTCCCAGCCTGAAATCTGAGCGTAATGTGCGTTTGTGTGAGCGCTGTTTGTAACATTGTAGTGAAGCAGTCGGTTCATGATTCCTGCTGTTTCGGCTGAATAAGCCTGTTTCGGAACTGCGTCACGGTTATCAATGATTATGTTGTCCTCTGAGTCGGTTACATAGTAGTATGTGTACGGTTCGTAGTAAAGACCGCCGTTGCCGAGATATGTGTAAGCAGCCGCCATTTCTCTTACTGTAACACCGCCGTTCATACCGCCGATTGAAAGAGCACCCGTATTCTGTGCATCCTGTTCCGTAAGATTCTGGAATCCCATTTTTGTAACAACCTGCTGATAAGCAACGCTCGGACCGCCGATAAGCTCCATTGTCTGAGCAGCTGTTGCGTTTGATGACCACTCGATTGCATCGGGAAGACTCATATTGCCGTTGTAGTAGCCGTATGCGTTGTTAGGACCCGAAACAAGCTGACCGCTTTCATTTGTACGATAGTTGTCAAGCGGTTCATCAAGAACCATTGATGAGAAATAAAGCTTCTTTGATTCGATTGCATAAGGGTAGACAACAACAGGCTTGATTGAAGAACCCGGCTGAAGTACGGAGTTGTAGGATCTGTCCCAGCTGAGAGCGCCCTCTTTTTTTGTTGAAGAGCCGACTGTTGCGATTACTCTGCCGTCATATCCCATAATTGTTGACGCAATCTGAAGGTCGGAATCATTTGATTTATCAATATTGAGTGCCGCATTTTCAAGGTAGGTCTGAGCATTTTCATCCATTGCACAGTAGATTTTAAGTCCCTCTGTGTAAAGCTTTGAAGATGCCGCAGATTCGCTTATGTTGTAATATTCTGCAATGTCCTTTTGAAGATCACGAAAGACCTGATCAATATACCAGTTCTGAACATCAGCCTCGTCATTGTCGTCATCGTCATCGGATGCCTGCCAGCCGACAAATTTCATTGTGGCACTTTCTTTCATAGCCGCATCAAATTCGTCTTTAGAAATTTTTTTCTGATCATACATTTCATTGAGAACGATTTCACGGCGCTCCTTGTTGTTTTCGGGGAAAACAAGCGGATTCCATCTTGACGGGTTTTGTGTAATTCCCGCAATTGCCGCACATTCCGCAATTGAACAGTCCTTTATGCTCTTGCCGAAGTAAAGCTGAGCCGCAGATTCAACGCCCTGACAGTTATTGCCGAAGTTTACAACATTGAGATAGGCTTCAAGAATCTGATCCTTTGTGTATTCCTGTTCAAGCTTTAGTGCCTTTGTGATTTCACGAAGCTTTCTTGTAATTGAAACCTCGTTGTCATCTGTAATGTTCTTAATGAGCTGCTGGGTGATTGTTGAACCGCCGTATGAGTCCGAACCGGTTGCAAGATTTGCAACGGCGGAAAGTGTTCTGCCCCAGTCAACACCGTTGTGGTCAAAGAAACGCTTGTCCTCAATTGCGACAACCGCATCTTTCATTGCCTGAGGAATATCCTGATTGTCAACCCAGATTCTGTTCTCGGTATCGTATAGTTTCTGATACTCTTTAAATTCCTTTGTATCCTCATTCTGAATATATATTCGGCTTGTCTGGTTCATAGACTTTGCCTTGAGGTCAATGCCCGTAGGCTCGGACGCAATGGTGAAAATGTAGACAGCAAGTGAAATGCCCGTAATAAGCAGAGCAACCAGGCATACCGAACAAACGGTAATCAGGAACTTGCCAAAACCCCTGAAAAATCTTTTTACACCTCCGTCAGCTTTTTCGGATAATTCATTTTGCTGAATATCCTTCTTATACTGACTGATGTCAGTTTCACGCTTGTTTCGCATATTATCTCCTTTATCAATTCACAATTTACGGTTAAACGAACAACCGTCGGTTTGTAATTTGTCTGAGTGATTTGCACAAACGCAGTGCGCCGGCTGTAATACATAAATTATATAATAACATATATGTTCAAAATTACAAGCAGAAATACTCATTTGATTATTATATCACCTGAAAAGAAAAAAATAAATATATTAATGCAAATTTCTCTTAAAAAATATGCAGAATTAAGGCGGCCTTTTGGTTGGAATTTTATAAAAATGATGAATATAACCGTTGGTTCGGGAAAAAATAAAAGTAAAAACTGACGGAAAGAGTGCTGTAATATGAAAAAAATAGTTGGATTAACAGGTGTGATTCTGATTGCGTGTATGATGATAAGCTCGCTTTTTGCTCCCGTGAATTCTGCGGAAAACACCTCTGCAACAGGCAATTATTCGTCATCGCAGAATAACGGTATAACGGAAGGAGATTACATCATAAAAGCTGAAAAAGGGTATATTGTAGTGTACAAAAAAGGCGAGGACAAAGCGTATCTGACAACCGACTGCAGAGTATCAAATCTTCCGAAAGGCGACGCACTTTACCTTGAAAGAGGAATTGAAATAAAGGGGAAAGAAAACCTTATGAGGGCTCTTGAGGACTATTGCAGTTAAAGGCTTAATGGTAAGATAATTCTTCATATATATTGACTTTTCTGTGCTTTTATATTGACTTTTCTGTGCTTTTGGAGTAAAATCAGACTGATATGCCATAAAGTATGGTATCAGGTGCAGAATTTGCCGTAAATTTTTCAAAATAATGAAATCTTGCAAATTTTCTGTTTCTGAAAATCAAGTAAAAATGCAGAAAAGGAGATATTACATATGATTTCTACTGTCATTGACCAGTCGCTCGGTCTTGAGTTCCCTATTTTTCAGGGAGGCATGGCTTGGGTGGCTGATGCATCGCTTGCCGCAGGTGTTTCAAACGCAGGCGGTCTCGGCATTATTGCAGCTATGAATTCCAACGGTGAACAGCTCCGTGAGGAAATCAGAAAGTGCAAAACAATGACCGATAAAATTTTCGGCGTAAACATCATGCTTATGAGTCCGTTTGCAGAGGAAGTAAGCGATGTTGTAGTTGAAGAGGGCATCAAGGTCATCACAACAGGTGCAGGCAACCCCGGCAAGTACATGGCAAAGTGGCTTGAGGCAGGCATCAAGGTTATTCCTGTTGTTCCTAGCGTTGCACTTGCAAGGAAAATGGAAAAAGACGGTGCTTTTGCCGTTATCGCAGAGGGCGGCGAGTCAGGCGGTCATGTCGGTGATCTCACAACAATGGCTCTTGTTCCTCAGGTTGTTGATGCAGTAAATATACCTGTAATTGCCGCAGGCGGTATTGCAGACGGCAGACAGATTGCCGCAGCATTTATGCTCGGCGCTCAGGGCGTTCAGGTCGGCACAAGATTTCTCGTTGCAAAGGAATGTACTATCTCTCAGGAATATAAGAACAAAATTCTCAAAGCAAGAGATATTGACACGGTTGTAACAGGTAAAAGACTCGGTCATCCTGTTCGTTCAATCCGTAACTCGTTTACCCGTGAATATACAAAGGCTGAGTACGATTCGGCTAATGTTTCCGATGAGGAGCTTGAAAATATGGGACTCGGCAGACTCAGAAGAGCCGTGAGAGAGGGCGATGTTTCTCAGGGTACCGTTCTTGCAGGACAGGTTGCAAGTATGGTTAAAAAGGAACAGCCGGCAAGAGAAATGATTGAAGAGATGTTCTCACAGGCAGAAGAAGTATTGAACGGAGCAACAAAATGGGTAAAATAGCATTTATTTTTTCAGGTCAGGGCGCACAGTACAGCGGTATGGGCAAGGATCTTTACGATAATTCGCCTGCCGCAAAGGCTGTTTACGAAATGGCTGATTCTATAAGAGAAAACACTTCAAAGCAGTGCTTTGAGGGTACAATGGAGGAGCTTTCAAAGACAGTAAATACACAGCCGTGTATTTTTACCGCCGACCTTGCGGCCGCAAGAGCTCTTGTTGAAAAGGGTATCACTCCCGATTGCGTAGCCGGCTTTTCACTCGGTGAGATTTCTGCACTTGCTTTTTCGGGAATCCTTTCCGATGAAGAGGCTTTCAGACTCGTTTGCAAAAGAGGCGAGCTTATGGACAAAGCCGCAACGGAAAATCCGGGTGCAATGGCTGCCGTATTAAAGCTTACTCCCGAAAAGGTTGAAGAAATCTGCTCAAGGTTTGACAAAACATATCCCGTAAACTACAACTCACCGGCTCAGACTGTTGTTGCAACAACAAGTGAAAATGCAGACGCTTTCTGCGAGGCAGTTAAAGCAGAGGGCGGAAGGGCAAAACTTCTTGCAGTAAGCGGTGCGTTCCATTCTCCCTTTATGGCTGATGCCGCAGAGGGACTCGGAAGGTATATGGAAAATGTTGACTTTGCTCAGCCAAAGGTTCAGATTTATTCCGATTACACGGCTCAGCCGTATTCGGGCGATTTCAAAACGCTTGTCAAAGCACAGGTTGAGAATCCCGTAAAATGGCAGACTATTGTTGAAAATATGATTAATGACGGCGTTGATACCTTTATTGAGGTTGGTGTGGGCAAAACTCTCACAGGTCTTGTAAAGAGAATCAACGGAGAGGTAAAGGCATTCAAGGTTGAAACTGCGGCTGATATTGACGCACTTGAACTTTGATGCTGTTCGGAGGTATAATATAATGAGATTTGAAAATAAAACAGCCGTAGTAACAGGTGGCTCAAGAGGTATCGGCCTTGCAATCGCAACAAAGCTTGCAAAAGAGGGTGCTAACATCGCAATTCTCTATGTTGGTGACGAAAACGAGGGTATTAAGGCTAAGGAAGAGCTTTCGCAGTACGGCACAAAGGTTGAGCAGTATTTCTGCGATGTTTCAAACTTTGAAGAGTCAAAGAAGGTTGTCGATAAGGTTATCGAGGAGTTCGGCAGTATCGAAATTCTTGTAAACAACGCAGGTATCACAAGAGATAAGCTCGTTTTAAATATGGACGAAAAAGATTTTGACGCTGTAATCAATGTAAACCTCAAGGGTACATTCAACATGATTAAGCATACATACAAGCACTTTATGAAAAAGCGTTACGGCAGAATCTGCAGCACAGCGTCAATTGTCGGTCTTACCGGCAACGCAGGTCAGGCTAACTATTCTGCGTCAAAGGCCGGTATTATCGGTCTTACAAAGTCGGTTGCAAAGGAACTTGCAGGCAGAGGCGTTACGGCTAATGCAGTTGCTCCGGGTTACATTGCAACAGATATGACAAGTGTACTTCCCGATAAGGTAAAGGACGCAATGAAAGCACAGATTCCTGCAAAGCGTATCGGTACTCCCGATGATGTTGCAGATGTAGTAGCTTTCCTCTGCTCTGACGATGCCGCTTATGTAACAGGCGAGGTTATCAGAGTTGACGGCGGACTTGCAATGTAATTGATTTGGAGGATATAATGAGCAGAAGAGTAGTTGTAACAGGTATGGGCGCAATTTCACCGATTGGTAACGATGTGCCTACAATGTGGAAAAATATGGTTGACGGCGTTTGCGGTATCGAAACAATCACAGCTTTCGATACAAGTGACCTCAAGGTTCACATCGCAGGTACAGTCAAGGATTTTGATCCCACACAGTATATTGAGAAAAAAGAAGTAAGAAAGCTTGATCCATATACACAGTACGCAATCGCAGCGGCACAGCAGGCAGTTGACGACAGCGGTATCATAGGCAAGATTGACGAGAACCGTTTCGGTGTTTATATCGGCGCAGGTATCGGCGGTTTGCAGACCTTTGTTAAGAATACAGTGGGCATGGAAAACGGAGGCCCGAGAAAGGTTTCTCCTTTCTTCATTCCGATGATGATCGGTAATATCGCAACAGGCAATGTTGCAATCCGTTTTAACGCAAAAGGTGTGTCTCTTTCGGTTATGAGCGCCTGTGCAACAGGTACAAATTCAATCGGTGAGGCTTTCCACTGCATTAAGGACGGCTACGCTGACGCTATCATCGCAGGCGGTGCAGAGGCAGTTGTTGCTCCTCTCACAATTGCAGGTTTCCAGAATATGAAAGCACTTTCAACAAACGATGATCCAAAGCACGCATCCCGTCCGTTTGACAAGAATCGTGACGGTTTCATCATGGGCGAGGGCGCAGGTATGCTCGTTCTTGAAGAGTATGAGCACGCAGTTGCAAGAGGTGCTAAGATTTATGCAGAGCTTTCAGGCTACGGCAATACTTGTGATGCACATCATGTTACAGCTCCCGATCCTAACGGTGCAGGTCTTGCAAGAGCAATTAAGATTGCTTTTGAGGAGGCAAATGTTGCCGATGACGCACAGCTTTACATCAATGCTCACGGCACAAGCACACATCTTAACGACCTTACCGAAACAATGGCTATCAAGACGGCTCTCGGTGAAAAGGCTTATGATGCAAATATCAGCTCAACAAAATCAATGACAGGTCATCTTCTCGGTGCAACAGGTGCAATTGAGGCTATCGCTTCTGTTATGGCTCTCAATGACGGTGTTATTCCGCCGACAATCAACCTTGACGAACCCGATGAAGGTCTTGACCTTAACTATACACCTAACAAAGCAGTTAAGCGTGATGTAAATGTTGCCGCTTCAACCAACCTCGGCTTTGGCGGACATGACGCTTGTCTTGTATTTAAAAAATATTAAGCGAGGGAATTACTATGAATAAAATTGAAGAAATCAAGGAATATATTTCCCTTCTTGAAAATTCTTCTTTGAGCGTTCTTGAAATTGAAAAAGAGGACGGTACAAAGATTCATCTTGAAAAAGAACATCCGGCACAGCAGATTTTTAATGCATCTCCAATCGGTGCATATCAGCCGACTGCAACAGATGTTCCCGCTCCTGCGCCTGTTCAGCCACAGGCTCCTGCGGCTCAGTCTGCCGCTCCCGAGGAAGACGCCAAGACTGTAAACGCTCCGATTGTCGGCGTATTCTATGCCGCATCGGCACCGGGCAAGGCTCCTTTTGCTCCTGTCGGAAAGAAAGTAAGCAAGGGCTCAACCGTTTGCATTATCGAGGCTATGAAGTGCATGAACGAAATTCAGGCTGAGGACGACTATGAAATCGTTGAAGTTCTTGTTAAGGACGGAGATCTTGTTGAATACGGTCAACCGTTATTCAAGGTTAAATAATCGGAGGACTGTATGAATCAGGAAGAAATTAAAAAGATTTTGCCGCATCGTGACAATATGCTTCTTGTTGAAGAGGCTGAAAGTGTTGACGAAAACACGGCAAAGGGCAGATATACAATCAAAGGTGACGAGTTCTTTTTACAGGGACATTTCCCAGGTAACCCCGTTGTTCCGGGTGTTATTCTCTGCGAAATGATGGGACAGGCAAGTTGTTGTCTTCTTGCAGACAAGGTTAAGAACTGCACACCTTACTTTACAAAGATGAACAATGTTAAGTTCAGAAATCCCGTGAAACCGGGCGACACTCTTGAAAGTGTCTGCACACTCACAAAGAGCAGAGGTGCATTCTACTTTATTGACGCAAAGGGTTATGTTGACGGCAAGCTCTGTGTAAGTGCCGAGCTTTCGTTTGCACTTGTTGAAAATAAGTGATTTTAAAGGCTGTCTGTGCCGTTTTGGGTGCAGACAGCCGTAATGCGATAAATAACTGGAAGTGAAAAAATGTTCTCAAAAATTCTGATTGCCAACCGAGGCGAAATTGCAGTAAGAATTATCCGTGCCTGCCGTGAAATGGGCATCAGCACAGTAGCAATTTATTCTGAGGCAGACAAGGATTCCCTGCATGTTCAGCTTGCCGATGAAAGCTACTGCGTAGGCGGTAACCGTGTTGCCGACAGCTACCTCAATATGCCTGCAATTCTCACCGTTGCCGTTGAAAGCGGTGCTCAGGCTATTCATCCCGGCTACGGACTCTTGTCCGAAAATGCCAAGTTTGTTTCGCTCTGTGAACAGTGCAACATCAACTTTATCGGTCCTTCATCCGAAATGATAAAGCTTTTGGGCGACAAGGACAACGCAAGAAAGACTATGCGTGCCGCAGGTGTTCCCGTAACCCCCGGCTGCGATATTGTTGAAAGCGTTGAACAGGCAAAAGAGGAAGCTGAAAAAATCGGTTTTCCGCTTCTCATCAAGGCTCGTTCGGGCGGCGGCGGAAAGGGTATTCGCCGTGTTGATTCAATAGAGCAGTTTGAAGAGGCATTTTTGTCAGCTTCAAGCGAGGCGCAGTCAGCATTCGGTGACGGTGCCTGCTACATAGAAAAATTCATTCACCCTGTAAAACACATTGAAATGCAGCTCTTGTGTGATAAATACGGCAATATCGTTTGTCTTGGTGAGCGTGAATGCTCTGTTCAGAGAAAGAATCAGAAGATGATTGAAGAAAGTCCAAGCCCCGCTCTTGACGAGAAAACCCGTAAAGAGATGATGATTGCGGCTGTTAAGGCGGCAAAGGCAGTCAACTATGTCAATGCAGGCACAGTTGAATTTTTGCTTGATATGGACAACAACTTCTACTTTATGGAAATGAACACCCGTCTGCAGGTTGAACACGGTGTTACGGAAATGGTAACAGGTCTTGACATTGTTCAGTGGCAGATAAGAATTGCCGCAGGTGCAAAGCTTTCCCGCACTCAGGACAGCATCTTCACACACGGCAATGTAATTGAATGCCGAATCAATGCCGAAAATCCGGAAAAGGGATTCAGACCGAGCTGCGGAAGAATTACAAGACTTCACACCCCGGGCGGTGCATTTGTAAGATTTGATACGGCGATTTATCAGGACTATTTTGTTCCTCCGTACTATGATTCGATGATCGGCAAGCTGATTGTTCAGGCAAGAAGCCGTGCCGAGGCGATCAGAAAGATGAAAATGGCTCTTTCCGAGCTTACCATTGACGGAATTGACATTAACCGTGACCTTCTTGCCGAGATTCTCTCGGACGAACAGTTTGTGAGCGGTGAATATACAACAGATTTTATGGCAGAGTTTGAAGAGAAACACGCCGACAGGAAGAAGTAAAAGATATGGATTTGTTTGCTTTCAGAAAACCGAAGAATGAGCTTGAGTCCGATGAGGGCGAGAGCAAAAATGTACCCTTCGTTCCCGAAGAAATGTGGATAAAATGCCCCAAATGCAACACTATGCTCCTTACGACGGATATGGAGGAAAATCTTCATGTCTGCACAAAGTGCAACCACCATTTCAGAATGAATGGAAGAGATCGAGTTGAAATGCTTGCCGACAAGGATACCTTTGTTGAGTTTGACGCAGACCTTTCAAGCCATAATATTCTTGATTTTCCGGGATATGACGAAAAGCTTGAAAAGGCGAGAAAAACAGGTGCTAAGGAGTCTGTTATCTGCGGAGAATGTAAGATGAACGGCATTGATACCGTTCTCTGCGTTATGGATCCGACCTTTATGATGGGAAGTATGGGCGTAATCACGGGTGAAAAAATCACCCGTGCGTTTGAATATGCAACCGAAAATGCAATGCCGATTGTTGTTTGTACTGCCGCAGGCGGTGCAAGAATGCAGGAGGGCATCCTCTCGCTTATGCAAATGGCAAAAACCTCGGGTGCGGTAAAAAGACACAGCGACGCAGGTAATCTCTACATCACCGTGCTTACAGACCCGACAACAGGCGGTGTTACGGCATCGTTTGCAATGGAGGGCGACATTATTCTTGCCGAGCCCGATTGCCTTGTTGCCTTTGCAGGTCCGAGAGTAATCGAGCAGACAATCCGTCAAAAACTCCCCAAGGACTTCCAAACCTCGGAATTTGTTCTTCAGAAGGGCTTTATCGATTCGGTTGTCAGCAGAAATAATTTGAAATCTACACTTGTAAAACTGCTTAAATTGCACGGTTACAGCGGTGAGGAGGCTTAAAAATGACAGCTTACGAAAAGGTTATGGCGGCGAGAGATGCTAACAAGCTGACCTCGGTTGACTATATTGCCCATATGTTCGGTGACAGCTTCATTGAGCTTCACGGTGACCGCAGATATGCCGATGATAAAGCAGTTGTTGCAGGACTTGCAATGCTCTTTGACACTCCTGTTACTGTAATCGGAATTGAAAAGGGCAGAAATACAAAAGAGCGTGTTGAACGCAACTTCGGTCAGGCTCATCCCGAGGGCTACCGCAAGGCTTTAAGACTTATGAAACAGGCTGAAAAGTTCAGAAGACCTGTTCTTTGCCTTGTTGATACAAGCGGTGCATATCCAGGAATCGGTGCGGAGGAAAGAGGTCAGGGACAGGCTATTGCCGAAAACCTCATGGAAATGATGACTCTCAAAACTCCCGTACTTACCGTTCTTATCGGTGAGGGCGGCAGCGGCGGTGCGCTTGCACTTGCAGTTTCCGATGAAGTATGGATGCTTGAAAATTCCGTTTATTCGGTAATTTCTCCTGAGGGTTGTGCGTCAATTCTCTGGAAAGACAGCTCAAAGGCGGCTGATGCGGCAGAGGCTCTCAGGCTTACCGCACAGGATTTGTTTGACCTCGGTGTAATCGAGAGAATCATCCGTCAGCCAAAGGCAGGCGATCAGGCTATGTTTGAAAGCCTTAAAATGCTCATCAAAAGAACATTTGAAAAGAATCTTGCCCTTGATGACGAAGAGCTTTTGAATGCACGCTATGAGCGTTTCCGCAAAATCGGCAGACCCGAATAGTTTATTTTAAACCTAAACACAAAAACGGCAGGAAAGATAATTTGCAATACTGCAATGCCTTTCCTGCCGTTTTATTTTTTAATTTTTTAATTATATGTGCTGTAATCTCCGTCGTGCATTTCAGGACGATTCACCCAGTCACTAATGGAGTTGTTGCCGAAAATTGATTTGCTGTTGCCCGATACCGCCGCAGTTACATTGATTGCAATGCCTGCAATAATGACCGCACCAATCACACAGGCAGCAACAATTTTTACGATTTTAAAAGCTTTCTTTTTATCAATCGGCTGTTCTGCCGGCGGAATGTAGGGAATAGGTGGCTGATTTATTTCAAGTTCGGGCATTTCATTTTGAAACTGCGGTGCAAAGTCCTCCGCCTGTTCAAAGCCTGTCTGCGGCAAAGGCGAGGTGTACTCAGTTTCGGTTGTTTCATTACTTTGTGTATGTAAAGCTTCGGAAATTTTCGTTCCGCACATCTGACAAAACGCAGACTCGGTTTCAAAACCGCAATTAGGACATTTCATAGGTTTGTACCTCGTAATTTTTGATAGTATGACACCATTTTATAACAATATTCACTTAAAGTCAATAAATGTGACAAAATCGCTCGGGATAAAGTTTGATATTATGTAAATAATATCGCAAAATTTTTGCAAAATAAGCCTGTATCTGTTGAAAACAAGGGTAGTGTAGTGTATAATCTAAGTACGAATTGCAACATTATGTTGCAATTCAGAGATTCAATGTTCCATTGAACCTCTGAGGAGCTAACGCTCCTATGTACAAGATTGCAAGCAAGGCAGAGCGTTGCTGCGATTTAAATTTAGTGAATGATTGAATAGAAAATAAAATACACACAGTGAAAGGATGAGTGCCTTGAGAGGACTGTATTCGTCAAAGACAAAAATCCGTAATCAAATTTTCACCGAGGTTGCAAGGTTTGCATACGAGGGCGGAGATTATTCAAAATTTGAAAATCTTCCGTATGAAATTATCCCGGGTGAAATTTCAACATACCGTGAAAGTATATTTCTCGAAAGAGCTATTGTAGGCGAAAGACTTCGCCTTGCAATGGGACTTCCGCTTTTGCCCGTTTCAAAACAAGCGCCTATATCAACAGGTGTTGAAGAAAGTATGATTGACGAAAAGGTTTACGATCCGCCGTTAATCAATATTATAAAATTCGCCTGTCATAAGTGTGCCGAAAAAAGAGTGGTTGTGACAGACGGCTGTCAGGGTTGTCTTGAACACCCGTGTACAGAGGTTTGCCCGAAGGGAGCAATCTCGATTGTACACGGAAAATCGCATATTGACGATGAAAAGTGCATCAAATGCGGAAAATGTCAGGGTGCGTGTCCGTACAATGCAATCATAAAGCAGGAGCGTCCGTGTGCCGCCGCATGCGGTATGAAAGCTATCCACAGCGATGAACACGGAAGAGCAGATATTGACTATAACAAGTGCGTTTCATGCGGAATGTGCCTTGTAAGCTGTCCGTTCAGCGCAATTGTTGACAAAAGTCAGATTTTCCAGACTATTATGGCAATCAACAGCGGCACACCTGTTTATGCCGCTGTTGCACCTGCAATTGCAGGTCAGTTCAAGGGACTTCCGTCACATAAAATCAGAAATGCCTTTAAGGCTCTCGGCTTTACCGATGTTGTCGAGGTTGCGGTCGGTGCCGACCTTTGTACGGTTGAAGAAGCAAAGGATTTTATGGAAGAAGTTCCCGAAAAACAGCCGTTTATGGCGACTTCCTGTTGCCCGGCATGGAGCGTTATGGCGAAGAAAACTTTCCCCGACATCGCTCCGTACATTTCAATGGCACTCACTCCTATGGTTCTCACGGGCAGACTTACAAAACAGCATTATCCCGATTGCAGAGTTGTGTTTATCGGGCCATGTGCCGCTAAAAAGCTTGAGGCAAGCCGCAGAAGTATCCGAAGTGATATCGACTTTGTGCTGACTTTTGAAGAAGTTGCTGGAATGTTTGCCGCAAAAGAGGTTGATTTTAACGCTGTTGAGGTTGACGAAAAACCGCTTTCATTCTCAAGCGCAGACGGCAGAGGCTTTGCCGTAAGCGGCGGTGTTGCAAAGGCTGTTGTCAATGCAATCCACAAGCTTGATCCCGAAAGAGAGGTCAAGGTTGCCAATGCACAGGGACTTGATGAGTGCGTAAAGCTTTTGCGTATGGCAAAGGCAGGCAAGTACAACGGCTATCTGCTTGAGGGTATGGCTTGCCCCGGCGGTTGTGTTGCAGGTGCCGGAACAATCAACAATCCCGACAAATCTGCAATGGAGGTTCTCAAAAGCAAGAAAGAATCGTGCTTTGAGGGCGCTGTTGACACTCCGTTTATTGACCGTTTGTCAACTCTTGAAAATATGTACAATGAGTTTGATAAGATGAAAGAAATTTAACAGGTCGGGTGATATTTTGAAAATGGTGATGCTAATTTTACGCATAATCGGCATTGTCGCAGCAGTTGTGTTTCTCGGATTTTTCGTAATCCCTATGACTCACGGAATTATCAACCCGGGCAATATAGCAGGAACTTTTTTGTGTCTGTGGCTGTTGTGCGTGTTAATTCCGCCCGTTCACGGAGCAATAAAGGCATTTTGCTTTAAGCATTTGTTTACTAAAATAGTTTTTCGTGTAGTGAATATCAGCTTTATTGCTTTTGCCGTTTACGGTGCGATTGTTACCTCCGCAATGGTGTGGGCAACCTGTCAGGCTCCGCCCGAAAACTCAACTGCAATTGTCCTCGGCGCTCAGGTTAAGCCGTGGGGACCGTCGGTAATTTTGCGTGGCAGAATTGACGCCGCAAAATCATATCTTGACGATTCTCCGAACGCAAATGCCGTTCTCAGCGGAGGACAGGGAAGTGACGAGATTATGAGTGAGGCACAATGTATGTACAGTGTGCTGACGGAGTCGAAAATTGATTCTTCAAGACTTTATATGGAGGACAAGTCAACCAACACAACCGAGAATATAAGAAATTCAATGAAAATAATTGAGGACAACAACCTTAATACCGATATTACGATTGTGACGGACGGCTTTCATCAGCTCAGAGCAAGGATAATCTGTTCGCAACTCGGCATAAAAGGAAATGTCGGAGCAGTAAGCTCCGACACAAGGCTTTTGTATGTCCCTACTTATGCTGTTCGTGAGTGGTTCGCTCTTCCGTTTCAGCTTCTGTTTCGGTAGTCACAATCTCGGTGATGTCACCGTTTGTGTCAAAATGAGGCTTTGTCCTGTGACAGTTTGCAAACTCAAGCGGATAAACCTCGTGTTCCGTAACATCAACAATAGGGGAAATCTCCTTTTTGCTGTTCCGTGAGGGCAACTCAATCGGATATTTTTCGTGCTGTCCCTCGTTATGATTAACATCGTAAAAACTCATAATAAAAACCACCTTTCTGTGAGGTGGTTTTATTTTTTGCAGAATTTTAAATTATATGCAAAGGGGAAATTTTGTTTTATGGTAAAAGTTTACAAAAAAATGTATGAATTGTCTTAAATTATATTGACAAAATATTGTATTAGTTGTATTATATGTATGAGGTTAGAAGTGCATTGCAGTGCAATTTTGCAATTCACAATACATATACTGAATATTTTTTAAACCGTAATCAGAAAGGGGATTTTAAAATGACGAAAAAAATTATGAGTATGATTCTGTCAATCGCAATGGTGCTTTCTATCGCCGTAGTCGGCATTTCAGGAGTATCTGCGGCAGTTGACAGCGACGGTCGTTATGTCCCAAGTGAGGGCGTAGAAACACACAGAATTTATTTTGCAATGCCTAATTCTTGGAAGAGCGCAAAATACGGTGCAGATTCTGCGGGAATTTTTTGGTGGAATGGATCTGATGCTGATGGATTTGTCGAGGGAACAGAGCGTCTTGCGTGGCCGGGTTACAAAATGCAGGTTGCTGATGCTGAATCGAATCTTTATTATGTTGATCTCCCGACAGATGTAATTGCTGTTATTTTCAACAATGCTCTTAACGGCGGTGAAAGAATAGTTGATGATTACGGAAATGTAACATATGAGTTTAGTGAGGGTCAGTTTATGGCTGCAAATCAAACCGCCGACATCATAAGTGGATCTTATTCAGAGGGCGACGATGACTACTATGACAATATGCTTGACGGCGAATTTTGGTCAAAGGCAAAAGCTGCTTTAAATGGTGATGATAAATCATTCTTAGGTAACTTTGCCGACAATTTTTATGAAGATCCCGATTGGGGCATCGCAATGAATTTTGACAATATGGTATATATTGTTGACCTTAACAATGCTGCTGAAAATCTTGTTTCAGGTAAGAAATTTTACTATGGAGAATATTATTTCTTCTACGGCAAGAACGAGAAAACAGGCAAGTATGAATACGGCGGACTTCCTAATTATGAAATGGCAAAGGAAAACGGAGTGCTTTATGAGCTTAATGATACATCAACTCCCGATGAGCCTTCGTCAGAACCTACAACAACTCCTGAACCGACAACACCCGAGCCTGCTGTAAAGGAAATCAAATTTGATGTTAAAAAATCAGGTTGGGAAAATGTAAAAAATATTTATTGCCATGTATGGGCTGCTGACGGTACAGGTGTATGGCCTATGTGGCAGACAAGATCAGAAAAATGTGTCTATGATCCCGATACAGGAATTGCCGCATATGACCTTTCAAAAACAGGCAACACAATTTCTGCTTCAGACGGAAAGCGTTATTGCGTAATTTTCAGTGCAAACACGGGTGTGCAGACATATAATGTAGTTATGGACGGCAAGTGCATTGGTGATACACTATATTGTACAGGCAATAAGCTTGAAAATCCTGATGATTCTGAAAAAGTCGCACTTGAGGCAGTTTGGACTAAAAACAATGATTGCGGTCCTGAGAAGAGAATTACTTCAACGGGCAATGTAGTCGGAACTGAACTACCCGAGGGTGTGACTGACGAAACGCTCCTTGCGCAGTACCTTATTGATTATTATAATGCTCCTGATAAAACAAATTTCACACAGAATCTTCTTAATACATTGGCTGTAAGCCCAAAAGATGTAAAGACTGCCGCAGAAAGTATTCTTGACAGCAGCGATTATCTTGATAAGACTACAATTTTGCCTAAGGTTGAAAAAATTCTTGCTGAATGTTCCGATCCTTTTAATGGTATGATTTACGGTGATGTGAACATTGACGGCATAATTACTGTTGTTGACGCAACAATAGTGCAAAAATACATAGTAAATATGGCACATCTCGATAATGTAAATCAGAAGTTAGCAGATGTTGATGTTGACGCTGTGATTACAATTAAGGATGCAACAGCTGTTCAAAAGTATATCGTAAATGTTGACGGATACGGCAAAACAGGCGAAAAGTTTGCAGCTACATAAGTGTTAGTTGAATAGCCGAATGAAAATAACAACCCCGAAGTTTTTACAGACTTCGGGGTTTTACTTTTGAGCGTGTTTAATTTGTATCGTGTTTCAACTCAAGGATGTAGTCGGTTGAAACTTTGTACAATTTTGCAAGAGAAATAAGCACCTCGGTCGGCACGTCACGGTTTCCGTTTTCATACCTAAAGTACTGCGGCTGTTTCATGCCGAGGTATTCTGCAACATCATTCTGCGTCATATCGTGATCCTCACGCAACTCCCTTATCCTTTTATAATAAGGCATTGTATCACCCTTTTTATTTATTTATTTATACTGACAGAATAACATTCTTTGCAACGAAATTTTCGTATGATAACTAAATGGTTATAACAGTGGCAAAATTCAGTATTACTATTGCGTTTGTGATGCATAAATTAGTGTGATGTGAACCTTATTGTATGTATAGAAGATATTAATGTAATAAAAATACATTGTTGTTATTCGTTATTTGTTAAATTGTTATCTTCATACAATTCTCATATTTGTTTATAATAAAACAATTTATCATCTTTTTGTTTATTTGCTATTGACAGAACAGTAGTCTTTGTGATAAAATACTTTATAAGATAACCGAACGGTTATAAACGACAAAGAGAAGTAAAAGTATATTCTTGTTTTCTCGTTCGATGTTTATATAATGTTGATTATCAAATTCAATTTCGGTGTATTATTGGTTGAAAATGCACTGTTCTAAGGAGAGATTTTTGTATGGCAAAAAAACTTATTAGTATTGCGACATTGTTTGTTCTTATGGCAGTAAGCGTATTCAGCGCTTTTGCGGTTGAGGATGAAACAAAAAATGCTCTTGTTTACGGTGATGTGAACATTGACGGCGATATTACCGTAATCGATGCTACCGATATTCAGAAGTACATTGTCGGTCTTGAAGAATTTACAGCAGACAGTAAGTCAGTTGCAGATGTTGATAGTGACGGCGCTATTTCTGTTATGGATGCGACTTCAATTCAAAAGTATATTATAGGTCTTAACGGTTACGGAAAAGTCGGTCAGCAATTTGTTACTGAATGATTTTAAATCATAATCACAGTAATAATAATTAAGTCCCGAGGTATTGTGTGTACTTCGGGACTTTATTATGCATTGAATTTGTATTATTAATAGGGCTTAACCCCCATAAGGCATGACAATTGGATATAAATAAAAATCAGTCGGGAAGACATTGTTTTGCATTATGCAAACTGTCTTCCCGACATCCATTTTACATTTTCAATTTTTAAATTTCAATTTGTAAACTTCCGCTCGGGAAATATAAGCTTCGCATTAATAAAACTATCTACACGAACTACGCACCGAGGTACTCGGTTGAATAAAGCACAAGATATACAATAGTAACGCTCGGGAAATATAAGCTTCGCATTAATAAAACTATCTACACGAACTACGCACCGAGGTACTCGGTTGAATAAAACACGAGATGTACAATAGTAACGCTCGGGAAATATAAGCTTTGCATTAATAAAACTATCTACACGAACTACGCACCGAGGTACTCGGTTTACATGCTTTCGGGGCAAGAAATGTTGAACATTGTAAGAACATTTTTGATAACGGCTCTTACGCAGTTGCAAAGTGCAAGTCTTGCCTGCATAAGACCTTCTTCTTCGCCCTTAACACGGCAAGCATTGTAGAATTTGTGGAAAAGTGTTGCAAGCTGTGTTACATAGCGTGTAACCTTGGTCGGATCGTAATCCTTTGCCGCACTGATGATTTCGTTGGTGTATGACGCAAGATGATTAATGAGTTCCTTTTCTTCGGGAGCTGTGAGGAGTGCAAGCTCTGCGTCTGTACATTCTCTCGGAGAAATGCCCTCTTTTGCAAGCGACTTGAAGATACTGCAAATTCTTGCGTGTGCGTATTGAACATAATAAACAGGGTTCTGATTGTCCTGACTTACTGCAAGGTCAAGGTCAAAGTCCATCTGTGTGTTAGCCTCTTTGGTGTTAAAGAGGAACCTTGCGCTGTCAACAGGCACTTCGTCAAGCAAATCGCCAAGCTGAATAGCCTTGCCTGTACGCTTGCTCATTTTTACAAGCTCACCGTCCTTAACAAGCTTAACAAGCTGCATAAGAACAACATTTAGCTTGTCACCGTCATAGCCGATAGCGTCCATTGCGCCTTTCATTCTCATAACATGACCGTGATGATCTGCTCCCCAAACATCAATAAGAGTTGTGAATCCACGGTCAAATTTGTTCTTGTGGTATGCAATGTCGGCTGTAAAATATGTCGGGTTGCCGTTCTGACGAATGAGAACATCGTCCTTTAATTCAAGGTTGTCAATGTATTTCTGTGACTTGCCCTCTTTGAGAAGCTTCTGTGTGAGCACCTCTTTGTTCTTGTACCAAACGGCACCATCTTTTTCGTAGGTAAGTCCTTTTTTCGTGAGAAGGTCAACAACAGCCTTAACAGCACCGCTCTTGTGAAGCTCGCTTTCAAAGAACCATTTGTCATAGAAAATCTTGTATTTTTCCATATCAGCCTGCATCTTCTTGATGTTCTTAGGAAGTGCATAGTCAACAAGAGCCTTTTTGCGTTCTTCTGCGCTTACATTAACAAGGCTGTCGCCGTTTAGGTCTGCATATTCTTTTGCAAGGTCTTTGATGTCCTCACCCTGATAGCCGTCCTCGGGAAACTCTATCTCATCGCCCTTGAAAATCTGAAGATATCTTGCTTCAAGTGAACAGCCGAATTTTTCAATCTGATTGCCGGCGTCGTTTACATAAAATTCACGCCATGCGTTGTAGCCCGCTTTGTCAAGAACAGCGGCAAGACAGTCACCGAGAGCGCCTCCTCTTGCGTTGCCCATGTGCATAGGACCTGTCGGGTTGGCTGATACAAACTCAACCATAACCTTTTCATCTCTGCCGTATTCACTTCTGCCGTATGCCTCGGGATTGGCAAGGATTTCTCTGATTACAGCCGAATAAAATTCAGTGCCGAGGAAGAAATTGATGAATCCCGGACCTGCTGTTTCAAAGCGGTCAAACATTGTACCCTCAAGGTCAAGGTTTGATGTGATAGCCTGTGCAATTTTGAAAGGCGGCATACGGAATGCCTTTGCGCCTGCCATTGCCGCATTTGTTGCAAAGTCGCCGTGGCTTCTGTCTGCGGGTGTTTCAATGATGAACGGAGCGGTCTCTGCCTGCGGAAGTTCACCGTTTGTTATTGCCTTTTCAATAGCGTTTTCAATTGCTTTTTTTAGCTGTTGTACAGCAAGTGCGTATGTATCCATATCAATCTACCTCATTTTCAAACTTTTCTTTTTCTTCAACCGTAATTTTAAACTTGTTTTCGCTCACAAGGTCATTGTTGAAATCAAGCGTGTAACTGACCTCAAGCGTTCCGCCGTTTTTGGTGAGGGAGTTGTTCATTGTTTTTGTGAAAACTCCTATCATAAGGTCGCCTGCAGGCGTCTGATACAGGCATTGATGCCGTCTGCCTTTTTCAAGCATAAGCTGTGAACGCATGGGACCTTTGCGTGTAATTGTCACCGTATTGTCCTGAACTTTGATGAGATTGTCGTAAAAGCTCTGCGGTGCATCCTCGTCATATTCTTTGTAGCCTATGTAACAATGGTCTTTTTTCATCAGAAAATTTCCCTCTGTGAGAACCTCAATTCTGTCGCTTTCATCGTCAAGAATCTGTTCGCCCAGAATGGAAATCATATATTTGCATTTTTTCTTTTCCTTATCTGTCATATCTTCCCTCGTTAATACTGTTCAATGTCAATTTGTGTAACAGTATGCTCCATATTTCTGCCGAGAAACAGTCCTGCAACGCTTTTAAATCCGTCGGGAGTGTCGCTTACATAAAATTCAGGAGTCTGATGCACACCGTCTGTGTTGAGCAGATTGTTTTCTCTGAGAATTTTTGAGCAATAGATTGCAGTTTCATATCCCGAATCAACAAGCGTAACTCCGTCACCCATAAAGTCAGCAATTGCGTCACGCAAAAGCGGATAGTGAGTGCAACCGAGAATGAGGGTGTCAACGCCTGTTTCCTTGAGTTCGGAAAGATATCTTCTGATGACAAGCCGTACAATCTGATCGTCACGACAGATGAAACCGTTTTCAACAAGCGGAACAAAAAGCGGACACGCCTGCTCATAAACCTTGTATTTCGGATTAAGCTTTTCAAGACGGAGCTTGTAGCTGTGGCTCGAAATGGTTGCGGCAGTGCCGATAATTCCGATTTTACCGTTCTTTGTTTTTCGGTCGGCAATGAATGCGGTCGGGTTTACAACACCCGTGTACGGAACGGAAAGCTTTTCTTCAAGCATATCGCCTGCAACCGAACTTACCGTACCGCAGGCTGCAACAACTGTTTTGACATTGTGTTTCAACAGAAAATTTGCGTCCTGAAGGGCATACTTTGAAATTGTTTCACGACTTCTGTTGCCGTAGGGTACTCTTCCCGTATCTCCAAAGTATATTATTTTCTCGTTTGGCAGCACATGCAAAAACTCTTTTACAGCGCTGAGTCCGCCTAATCCGGAGTCAAAAACTCCGATAGCATCTTGACAAGACATAATAAAACCTTCTTTTACATTAATATACAGCTTAAATAATAACACAATAATGTGCGTCTTGCAAGTCAAAACCTTTGACAAATCTGTTATTTGATTGTATAATGAATTCTGACAGACTAATCCGAGAGGAAGATTAAGTTGGAATTTAAAAAAGCTTTTGATTATATCGTCGGCAAGGTTGAAGAAGAACTTGTAAAACAGAATTATACAAAGCAGAAGGTTGTTGCCGAAAATGACAACGAGCTTGTTTCGCTTTTTACAAGTGCGTCACTTGCATATTCGGTAGTATATTATAAGGATAAGGAACAGATGGTGCTCCGTTCCTGCACAATGACCGATGAAGGTCCCGACAACGAATGGAAAACACTTGCAACATGGCTTTACGATGAAACAGTCGGCACACAGAAGGACGCCGACAGTATCGCAAATGACTTTATCGAAGGCGTTTCGGGTACACTTGCAATCAAAAGGGCAAAGCAGGTTAAGCAGAAAAAGAAAAAGGATGACGACGGAACCGCCGATCCGAAGTTTCTTGCAAAGCGTTTTGTAACATATTTCCCCGAGCTTCGTGAGGAAATTAAAAACGAGGAGGATTGCTACTTCCCGTTCAGAGGCGCAACATTCGCAAAAGAGCATATTGCTCCGAAGATTCCCATGTATATTAAGCGTGCAAATAAGAATGAAATCGAGAAGTTTGCAAATGTGTTCAATGTTCAGTACAACAACGGTGATGTTGACACAAGGGCAATCATCACAATCGTTTTGCTCAATTCACTTGATGATGCTGAGTATAATGCACTTTATGAGCATTTCAACGACGAACTCAAGGTTGCCGCTTTAAATGCAAGAGCTTTTAAGGGCAAGACGGTAAAGCCTGAAAAAGTTAAGAAAGTTAAGGCAAAGGCAAACACTCTTACAAATAACTGATTTAATTGAAATTCACCGTAAAATCCCGTCTTGACGGGCGGGTTTTACGGAATATCGCAGAAAACACAGAATTTCTGTGGATAAATTGCAAAAAAGGCTTGACTAAAGCCTTTATATATGGTAGAATAACCTTACCTCTGAAAGGGGCTTATTTTTTTGTGCCCTATTGAGGGAGGCTAAAATATTCCGAAAAAACCGGGAGGTGCCGTTATGAGAGTAAAAATCACATTGGCCTGCACAGAGTGCAAACAGCGTAATTACAACACAATGAAGAACAAGAAGAACAGTCCTGACAGACTTGAAATGAACAAGTACTGCCGTTTCTGTAAAAAACACACTCTTCACAAGGAAACAAAATAACGGAGGTACATCATGGCTGAGAAAAAGTCTGAAAATGCAAAAGCAGCTGCTAAAAAGACTGCTAAAAAGCCTAATGTTTTCAAAAGGCTCGCAAAGTACCTCGGCTCCTGTAAGAGTGAAATCAAGAAGATCACATGGCCAACAGCGAAGCAGACAACAAAGAATTTTGGTATTGTCATTGCTATGGTAGCCATTGTAGGCGTATTTATCTTTGCCCTTGATCAGGGCTTGTACGCTCTCGTTGGTCTTTTTATGAACACAACCGCCTGATTCGTATCTGACATTGCTTGAATCACGAAAGGAAGAAAGTTGTTATGGCAGAATCAGAAGCAAGATGGTATGTTGTTCATACCTATTCGGGTTATGAAAATAAGGTTGCAACAGATCTTATGACCACAGCCGAAAACAGAAATCTTCAGGATATGATTATTGATGTCAAAGTTCCTGTTGAAATCGTAACCGAAACAGTCGGCGATAAGACCAAAGAGGTTGAAAATAAACTGTTTCCGGGCTATGTTTTCGTTAAGATGGTCTATACAGACGAAACCTGGTATGTTGTGCGCAACATCAGAGGCTGTACAGGATTTGTGGGACCCGGATCAAAGCCCGTACCACTTACAGATGCGGAAGTTTACAGAATGGGTGTTGAAACACGAAGCGTTAAGCTTAACTATTCTGTCGGCGATTCAGTTCGCATTATAGACGGTCCGCTTGAGGATTTTGTCGGTGTTGTTGAAGAAATTGATGCTGACAAAGATTATGTCCGTGTAGTTGTTTCTATGTTCGGACGAGAAACTCCGGTTGAACTTGAGCTTGCTCAGGCTGAACCGATAGAAGATTAATCAAATAATAATCAGCCGATTGGCTTTTTATTGGGAGTGTAACGCTCCCTGTGGGAGGGACCCTACACAGTGTCGTCCCGCAATTTACCACGAATTTTGGAGGTGCAAACACAATGGCTCAGAAGGTTGTAGGCTTAATTAAGCTGCAGATTCCCGCCGGAAAGGCTACTCCGGCACCACCTGTTGGTCCGGCTCTCGGTCAGCACGGTGTAAACATTGTTGCGTTCACAAAGGATTTTAATGAGCGTACAAAGAATGATATCGGTCTTATCATTCCGGTAGTAATTACTGTATATGCAGACCGTTCATTCACTTTCATTACAAAGACTCCGCCTGCTGCGGTTCTTCTTAAGAAGGCTTGCGGTATCGACAGCGGTTCAGGCGTACCTAACAAGACAAAGGTAGCTCAGATCACTCGTGAGCAGATCACAAAGATTGCAGAGCAGAAGATGCCTGACCTCAACGCAGGTTCACTTGATGCTGCTATCAGCATGATTTCCGGTACAGCAAGAAGCATGGGTATTACAGTAGTTGACTAATTATTTCCGGGTGGGAGGATAATTCCGATTGACCACCTAACAATGGAGGAAGACTGATGAAACACGGTAAGAAATATGTTGACGCTGCTAAGCTCGTTGACAGAACTAAATTATATGATACAAACGAGGCACTTGACACAGTTATCAAGACTGCAGTTGCTAAGTTTGACGAAACAGTTGAGCTTCATGTAAAGCTCGGCGTTGACAGCCGTCATGCTGACCAGCAGGTTAGAGGTGCGGTTGTTCTTCCTAACGGTACAGGTAAAAAGGTTAGAGTTCTTGCAATTTGTAAGGGCGCTAACGAAGAGCTTGCCAAGGAAGCCGGTGCTGACTTTGTCGGTGCTGAGGATATGACACAGAAGATTCAGCAGGAGAACTGGATGGACTTTGATGTTCTTATTACAACTCCCGATTGCATGGGCCTTGTAGGTCGTCTCGGTAGAATCCTCGGTCCCCGCGGTCTTATGCCAAACCCAAAGGCAGGTACTGTAACTCCTGACATTGCCAAGGCTGTTAAAGAAGCTAAGGCAGGTAAGATTGAGTACCGTCTTGACAAAACAAACATCATTCACTGCCCAATCGGTAAGGCAAGCTTTGGCGCTGAGAAGCTCGGTGAAAACCTTGACACTCTCATGGGCGCTATCGTAAAGGCTAAGCCTGCTGCAGCTAAGGGTCAGTACATCCGCTCAGTTGCCATTACTTCGACAATGGGTCCGAGCGTTCGCATCAACCCTGCTAAGTTTGGTGCTTAATTTCAGTTATTTACACAATAGTGTGAATATATAAAATTCGCTGTTCTAAAGACAGCAGGTGCGTAAGCGTAAAGGTTTTTCCTGCCTGCCGAGGAAGATGCAAATTACATTGTTTTGTGTTTTTGCAGCCGTCCGAGGTAAAACGGACGGCTGTTTTTTATGAACTGCGTTACAAATATTTTGGAGGTGAATTTATCTTGCCAAGTCAAAGTGTTTTAGAGCAGAAGAAAGCAATTGTTGCAGAGCTTTCAGAAAGACTCAAAAGCTCAATCACAGGTGTGGTTGTCAGCTACGAGGGTATCAACACAGAGGACGATACAAAGCTCAGAAAAGAGCTTCGTGAGAACGATGTTAAGTACACAGTAGTTAAGAACACACTTCTTTCCCGTGCTTGCGAGGAAGCAGGTCTTGATGACATTAAGCCTGTTCTCGAGGGTACAACAGCTATTGCTACAAGCGACAGCGAGTACGCTGCTGCTGCAAGAATCCTTTGCAACTATGCTAAGGATCATGACAACTTTAAGGTTAAGTCAGCTTATCTTGACGGTGCCGTAATTGATATGGACACAATCGTTGCCCTTTCAAAGCTCCCAACAAGAGAAGTTCTTCTTGCAAATGTTCTTGGTGCATTCCAGGCACCTATCGCATCCTTTGCACGTGCCGTACAGGCTATCGTTGACAAGGGCGGCGTTGAAGCTTGTGCTGCTGAGGCAGCAGAAGAGGCTCCTGCTGAGGCAGAAGCTCCTGCAGCAGAATAATCGGCTGCAATTAATTAAAATTTTACTAATTATCATATTGGAGGTAAATTACAATGGCATCAGAGAAAATTACTGCTATTATTGAAGAATTAAAAGGCCTCACAGTTCTTGAGCTTTCAGAGCTCGTTCACGCTGTAGAGGATGAGTTTGGTGTATCAGCTGCTGCTGCAGTTGCAGTTGCAGGTCCTGCTGCTGACGGTGGCGCTGCTGCTGCTGAGCAGACAGAGTTTGATGTAGTTCTTAAGGCTGCAGGCGGCAACAAGATTGCTGTTATCAAGGTTGTTCGTGAAGTAACAGGTCTTGGTCTTAAGGAAGCAAAGGCACTCGTTGACGGTGCTCCTAAGGCTCTCAAGGAAGGCGTTTCTAAGGAAGACGCTGAAGCTATCAAGACTAAGCTCGAAGAGGCCGGTGCTGAAGTAGAACTTAAGTAATTTTACTTATAGCTTGCATTTTAAGTCCGACAGATTTCTGTCGGACTTTTTTGCGTTTATTGTTAAAATTTGTCATTTTTGATTTTGTATAAATTCAATTTTTTATCTTACAATAAAAGAGTATGGACAATATAATCACAATGTCTGTTTTAACTGCTTTTGATTACTGTTTTGCTTGACGAGCCGATTCTTTTGTGATAAACTATTAACGAACATAGGGTGTTGGATATTAACGCTGACAAGGGGTATTTGTCACAATTCCACTATCTATGTGAATTCAGAAAACATAGAAAGGTTGATACTGAAATGGCAAAGATTGATTTAACAAAGTACGGTATTACAGGTACCACTGAAATCGTTCACAATCCTTCTTATGAAGAGCTTTTCAAAGAAGAAACAAGACCCGAACTCGAGGGTTATGAAGTTGGTCAGGAAACTGAGCTTGGCGCAGTTAATGTTATGACCGGCGTTTACACAGGTCGTTCACCTAAGGACAAGTTCATCGTTATGGACGAGAACTCAAAGGACACTGTTTGGTGGACTTCTGACGAGTACAAGAACGACAACCATCCTGCATCTGAGGAAACTTGGAAGGCAGTTAAGGAAATCGCAAAGAAAGAGCTTTCTAACAAGAAGCTTTATGTTGTAGATGCTTTCTGCGGTGCTAATAAGGACACAAGAATGGCTGTTCGTTTCATCGTTGAGGTTGCTTGGCAGGCTCACTTTGTAACAAATATGTTCATCACTCCTTCAGCTGAAGAGCTTGAAAACTTTGAGCCTGATTTCGTTGTTTACAACGCATCAAAGGCTAAGGTTGAAAACTACAAGGAGCTCGGTCTTAACTCAGAAACAGCTGTTGTATTCAACATCACAAGCCGTGAGCAGGTTATCATCAACACATGGTACGGCGGTGAGATGAAGAAGGGTATGTTCTCAATGATGAACTACTACCTCCCGCTCAAGGGCATCGCATCAATGCACTGCTCAGCCAACACAGATAAGAACGGCGAGAACACAGCTATCTTCTTCGGTCTTTCAGGTACAGGTAAGACTACACTTTCAACAGATCCTAAGAGACTCCTCATCGGTGATGACGAGCACGGCTGGGACGACAACGGCGTATTCAACTTTGAAGGCGGCTGCTATGCTAAGGTTATCAACCTTGACAAAGAGTCAGAGCCTGACATCTACAACGCTATCAGAAGAGACGCTCTTCTTGAAAATGTTACTGTTGACAAGGAAGGCAAGATTGACTTTAACGACAAGACTGTAACAGAGAACACTCGTGTATCATATCCGATTGATCACATCGACAACATTGTTCGCCCTGTTTCTTCAGCTCCTGCTGCAAAGAATGTAATCTTCCTTTCAGCTGATGCTTTCGGCGTACTTCCGCCTGTTTCAATCCTCACACCAGAGCAGACAAAGTACTACTTCCTCTCAGGCTTCACAGCTAAGCTTGCCGGTACAGAGCGTGGCATCACAGAGCCGACTCCAACATTCTCAGCTTGCTTCGGTCAGGCATTCCTCGAGCTTCATCCTACAAAGTATGCTGAAGAGCTCGTTAAGAAGATGGAAATGAGCGGTGCTAAGGCATACCTCGTAAACACAGGTTGGAACGGCACAGGCAAGCGTATCTCTATTAAGGATACTCGTGGTATCATCGACGCTATCCTTGACGGTTCTATCACAAAGGCTCCTACAAAGACAATTCCACACTTCAACTTTGAAGTTCCTACAGAGCTCCCCGGCGTTGATTCAGGCATCCTCGATCCTCGTGACACATATGCAAATGTTGCTGATTGGGAAGAGAAGGCTAAGGATCTTGCAAGCCGTTTTGTTAAGAACTTTGCTAAGTACGAAGGCAACGAAGCCGGTAAGGCTCTCGTTGAAGCAGGTCCTAAGGCTTAATTTGCCCGACTGCGCTTAACGCATCATAATTGGTGCAACCTTTATCTAAATAAAAATTTCACCCGAAAGGTTTTTGAAAATTCCTTTCGGGTGTTTTTTATTGAGATTATACTTACAAAAATGCGGACATTTCTTTTATGTTTTCTTCTTCGGTTTCTAACATTCTTTTGGCGAGGAGGCTGACATGGGGGTCATTGCCGTTATATTCTCGGATTTTGCGTGACATTTTATTCACTCCCATTGTGTTGCCTTTTATCATCATTTCGGCAATGTGCGAAGATGATGAGTCACGCTTTAAATCCCTTTGTGCGGCATAGCGTGTCATTGCTTTTGTCATATTACTCACTCTGTGTGGCTCTGCACCTCGATTTTGCAACATTTTATTTGCGCAATGATACAGTTTTCCGTATTTAATAAGATGTTCGCACAAAACACCGTCAACCTTGCTGTCCTTCAAACTTTTCCTCACGCTCGTAATTCCCTGACAGCCCATTTCGGCATTCTGCAAAACGCAGTTGAGCATTTCAATATCGTTAGTCATAACAAATCACCTCTGTAGATATTATTTACGGGAATTTTTGTATTTATGCAACCGTAAAAAATTAGGTTGCAACACAGCCGTTTTTATGGTTTAATATCTATTAGATAATAAAAAATAGGTGATTTTATGGCTGACGCAAAGTTACATACAATAAAACTTCCGTATCCCGACAAGGGTGACAGAAATGTTTGGGTTTATGTTCCGTCACATTCCGACGATGAAAAACTGCCCGTTGTCTATATGACAGACGGACAGAATCTTTTTGACGATAATTCAACTCCGCACGGTTCGTGGGAGGTTGTAAAAGCTGTTGAAAATGAGCAGAAAAGCGGTGTAGGCAACGCTGTAATCGTAGGTATTGACAACGGTAATGCTTGGCGTGACAGCGAGCTTACACCGAAATCAATCGGTGAGGTTCAGCACCTTGAAATGTTCTGCGAGGATTTCAAACCAGAGGGCGAAATCTTTGACAATTTTCTTGTGAATACCGTCATTCCGTATGTTGAAAATAATTTCCCTGTATGCACCGACAGACAGAATGTTGCCGTCTGCGGAAGCTCATCGGGCGGACTTATGTCATTTTTTTCGGCTTTTGAACACCCGGAAAAATTCGGCTATGCAGGTGTGTTTTCTCCTGCATTTCTCTGTTACACAAGAGAGGATTGGGCGAAATATCTTTCGGCAAAAATTGTTGAAAATATGCCGTACCTCTACATCTATACGGGTAACGGTGACGAGCTTGAAGAGATGATTTTTGAAAGCACCGAAATGCTCTACGAACTTTTGGAAGAAAGCTTCTACCCGTATGACAGAATGAACGAGGTCATCCTTTTTGAAAACGCACACAATGAAAAATCTTGGCGAGAAATTTTCCCCGATTTTCTTCACACATTTTTGAGCAGACTTTGATAATATGAACAGCAAAATTGATATAAAAATATGCACCATTGATATGCTGACGGACCTGCAATATCTTTGCAGAACAACTTTTTACGAAACTTTCTCCGATTCAACCGATGAGGAGAATATGCGAAAATTTCTTGCAGAAACCTATTCAGCGGAAAAACTGTCAGCAGAACTTGCAAACTCCGAAAGTGTAACCTTTATAGCGTACAAAAACGGTACTCCTCTCGGATATTTAAAACTGAATATCGGCAATGCGCAGACTGAAAAATGCCTTGACAATGCGCTTGAAATTCAACGCATCTATATTCTGAAAAGTGCCAAAGGACAGGGCATAGGCTCAGCCTTTATGCAGATTGCGGAGAATTTTGCAAGTGAGAAAAAACTTTCAACAATATGGCTCGGTGTATGGGAACATAACGAGCCTGCAAAGAAATTCTACAAATCAAAAGGATATGAAAAATTTTCACAACACACATTTGTCATCGGTGACGATATGCAAACCGATTTCCTTTTGAAAAAGGAAATTTTATGATTTGTGGCAAAACAAAAGGACAGCCTTTAAGACTGTCCCAAAAATGTGATTTGGTTTAAATCGAAATTATGCGATGATTTCGCCGTCAACCGTACCGCCAAGACCTGCGGCATTTGATTCGTCTGTATCAATGTGCATTGCAGGAGCGTAGTTTGCGTTTACTCTGATTACAACATCACCGAATGTTGTTGCTCTGCCTGTATTTTCGCCAACCTTAACCGAAACGAGCTGTTTGTCTTTAAGACCAAACTCCTTGGCAGTTTTCGGATCAAGGTGAATGTGTCTTTTAGCGGCAATTACACCGCATTCGATTTCAACTTCGCCCTCGGGACCGACAAGCTTGCAGCCGGGTGTGCCTGCAATATCGCCAGATTCTCTGACAGGAGCGGCAATGCCGAGCTTACGAGCGTCTGTAAGAGAGATTTCAACCTGATCTGCACTTCTTTCGGGACCGAGAATTGACATTTTCATTTCACTTTTCGGACCTACAACAGTTACCTTTTCAACACAGGCAAACTGTCCTGGCTGTGAAAGATTCTTTTTGTTTGTAAGAGTTGCGCCCTTGCCAAAGAGAGCCTCAAGAGTTTCTTTGGTAACATGAACATGATGCGCTGATGTTTCAACCATTACTTTCATTTTGTGTACCACCATTCAATTAGAATTCGCCGTACGGCTTCGTGTTTATTTTACTACTTTATTCTTGGAATTTCAACATTTTTGATAAATTTAAATCTTTATTTTGGGAGAGAAAATTATGTATAATACCTGGGAAGAATTAAAATCGGCTTGTGAAAACTGTCACAGGTGTGAACTCTGCGAAACTCGCACAAATGTTGTTGTGGGCGTCGGCAACGAAAATGCAGAGGTTATGTTCATCGGTGAAGGTCCGGGCGAAAACGAGGATCTTCAAGGCGAACCGTTTGTCGGCAGAGCAGGCAAACTGCTTGACAAAATGCTTGTGGCTGTTGACCTTGACAGAAACAAGAATATTTACATTGCCAATATGGTAAAGTGCCGTCCGCCGAAGAACCGTGATCCAAAGCCCGAAGAACAGGAAATGTGCATTGAGTGGCTCAGAACACAGGTGAGAATGATTAAGCCGAAAATTATTGTCTGTCTCGGCAGAATTGCGGCGGCAAGGCTTATTAAATCGGATATCAAAATCACAAAGGAACACGGTCAGTGGATTGAGAAAAACGGTGTGCTTATGATGGCAATGCTTCACCCTGCGGCAATTTTGCGTGATCCACGCAGAAAGCCCGACGCATTTGATGATTTCTTAAAGCTCCGTGATAAAATCAACGAGGTCTGTGACCATACATATGAATAATTTTTTGCAGCGGAGGTTTAGTGTGACCTCTGCTGTTTTTATATGTATAATTTCAAAATATTGTACATACAGATGACGAATACGGTAAGATTTCTGTTGATATTGCGGCATTAATTTGGTATAATTAGTATGCAAAGCACAGTGATTTTTTTCTGTAAGAAACATATGAAAAGGGTGATTTTATGAGCCTTGTAGAATTTAATAATGTTTACAAAAGATACAAAACGGGTGAGATTGTCATCAATGCGGTTGACGGCATTTCGTTCAAGGTTGAGGAGGGCGAGTTTGCAATTGTAGTCGGTGCGTCCGGTGCAGGCAAAACAACCGTTCTGAATATTCTCGGCGGAATGGACAGCTGTTCCGAGGGCGAAATCATTGTCGGCGGAAAGGATATAAGCAAATTTAAGGACAAACAGCTTATTGAGTACAGACGGCACGACATAGGCTTTGTGTTCCAGTTCTACAACCTTGTCCATAACCTAACGGCAAAGGAAAATGTTGAGCTTGCCGCTCAGATTTGCAGTAATCCTCTTGACAGCGAAACTGCTCTTGATAGTGTGGGCTTGCTTGAAAGGGCAAACAACTTTCCCGCACAGCTTTCGGGCGGTGAACAGCAGAGAGTTTCAATCGCAAGAGCACTTGCCAAAAGACCGAAGCTTTTGCTTTGTGACGAACCGACAGGTGCGCTTGACTACAACACGGGCAGACAGATTCTGAAATTGTTGCAGGAAACCTGCCGTAAAGACAAAATGACCGTTGTTCTCATCACTCACAACGGAGCAATAACACCGATGGCGGATCACATTATAAGAATGAAAAGCGGAAAAATTGTTGAAGATATTTACAATGAAAATCCGAAAAATGTTGAAGAAATTGAGTGGTAAAAAATAAAAAGGAGGTGTCACAATGACTAAATCCTTGATAAAAAACACATTCAGAGAAATTAAAAATACAAAAGCAAGATTCATCTCAATTATGGCGATTATCGCCCTTGGAGTGGGATTTTTCGCCGGAATAAAGGCAACAGTTCCGTCAATGTACAATCTTGCAAGAACCTACACGGACGAGCAGGAGCTTATGGATTACCGACTTGTGTCAACGGTCGGATTTGATGAGGACGACATAAAGGCGGTAAAAAATACGGACGGAGTAACCTCTGTTATGCCGTCATATTTCTGCGATGTTCAGACCGATGCCGACAGCGGCGGCAGGACTATGAGAGTCATTGCGCTTCCCGAAAAATACGGTGATAATTCCGTTCAGAACAAGCTTGTTTTGACGGAAGGCAGACTTCCCGAAAAGTCGGGTGAAATTGCAGCCGATTCAACCTCGTTCACGGCAGAGGGTTATAAAATCGGCGACAAAATCAGATTCGCAAAACAGACGGGCGATACAGATACTTCAACCGAACTTAA
This sequence comes from Ruminococcoides sp., assembly GCF_057037865.1. Classification (NCBI taxonomy): domain Bacteria; kingdom Bacillati; phylum Bacillota; class Clostridia; order Eubacteriales; family Oscillospiraceae; genus Ruminococcoides; species Ruminococcoides sp. The sequence goes on along the minus strand of NZ_DBLZMS010000006.1, from coordinate 86,015 downwards.
AACCCTTGAATACACGGTGGTCGGTCTTGTGCAGTCACCTCTTTACATAGCATATCAGCGAGGAACTACGACGGTCGGCAACGGAAAAATCTCGGATTATTTCTACATTTGCCCCGAAGATTTTGCCTTTGAACGCTACACGGAGCTTTATGTAAAAACCGATATTTCGGATAAATTCTTGGCATACACAGACGATTATGATAATGCCATAGAGAATAAAGCCGCCGATTTTGAAAAGGTGGGAGAGAACAGGAGTAACAGCTTTACGGTTGAGGTTATCGATAAGGCTAAGAGCGACCTTGCAGATGCAAAACAGGAGTATTCGGACAATAAAGAAAAAACCGAAAAGAAGCTTGCCGATGCAAAGACGGCGATTGATGACGGCAAAAAAGAGCTGAAAACCAAGACCGATGATGCACAGAAAAAACTTGATTCGGCAAAACAGCAGATTGAGGACGGCAAGACACAGCTTGAAAATTCACGCAATGAATACAACACAAAAATTGCCGATGCACAGGCTCAGATTGCCGAAAAGGAAAGTCAGCTTAATTCTGCAGAAAAACAATATAATTCTTCAAAAGCAGAATTTGATAAAGAAATTTCAAAATCACAGGCTGAAATAGAAAATGCGGAATATCAGTTGCAGTCGGCAAAGGATACATTTCAAACCGAACAGGAACCACAGCTTTTGGCAGGAATAAGTCAGGCTGAGGAAGCTGTTTCGGCTTTGCAGTATCAAATCAGTCAGACGACCGATGAAGAAACGCTTGCTGTTTTGAACGCACAGCTTGAACAGGCTCAGCAGAAGCTTGACGAACTCAACGCAACATACGATTCCGCAAAGGCACAGCTTGAAGAAAGTGAAAGCCGACTTTCCGAAAGCAAGGCACTTTTTGAACAGAAAAAGAGTGAGGGACAGGCTCAGCTTGACTACGCATATTCACAGATTTCAAGCGGAAGGACACAGCTTGATGCCGCAAAAGCAGAACTTGCACAACAGTCGGCAGACGGTCAGGCACAGCTTGATTTGGCAGAAAGCAAGCTGAATGACGCTCAGAGCGAGTACGACAGCGGTGTTGCAAAGCTTGCCGAGGAAAAGAAAAACGGCGAGAAAAAACTCTCCGATGCACAGACGGAATACGATGACGGCGTTAAAAAAGCCGATGAAGAATTCAAAAAGGCAGAGGATAAAATCAAAGATGCAGAGGAAGAAATCAATTCTCTTACAGAACCAAAGTGGTATGTCTTCGACAGAAGCGACAACCCGGGTTACTCAACATTTTCTTCAAATGCAGACAGACTCGGCGCTGTTGCAACGGTATTTCCCGTATTCTTCCTGCTCGTAGCGGTGCTTGTCTGCGTAACCACAATGACAAGACTTATTGAGGAAAAGCGTACCGAAATCGGAACGCTGAAAGCACTCGGCTACAGCAACACAAGCATTGTAATGAAGTTTGTAATCTACTCATTGCTTGCGGCTGTTATCGGAAGTGTAATCGGTATTTTAATCGGCATTTTCACCTTGCCGTTTGTAATTTATGATGCTTACAAAATTATGTACTACATCGGCGATATAACGCTGATACCAGACTATACAAGCATAATTTTCGGAATTGTTGCCGCAGTTGTCTGCACGGTTGTTGTATCGGTTGTAGTGTGTGCTAAATCTCTGCACGAAAAGCCTGCGGCTGTTATGCGGCCGAAAGCACCAAAGGCGGGCAAGAGAATTTTGCTTGAACGCATAAAACCGTTGTGGTCACATATGAGCTTTAACTCAAAGCTGACCGCAAGAAATCTGTTCAGATACAAGGTAAGACTTTGTATGACTGTTATCGGTGTGGCAGGCTGTACGGCTCTGATTGTTGCCGCATTCGGTTTGCTCAACAGCTTTGAACCGATGACGCACGATCAGTTTGAAACAATCTATAAATACGACGCCGTTGTTGTTCCGAAAGACAGCGGAAGTGCCGACAATCTTTCGTTTTTGACAGATACACTTGATAAAAACAGCAATGTCAAACACTCAATGCTTGTTTCACAGCAGGAATGCACGGTAACACACGGCAGTAAGGTTAAGGACAGCGACACAAATCTTGTTGTACCGCAGAATTCCGAAAAGTTTGACGAAATTGTTTCTCTGCATACAAGAAAGGGCAAAGAAGAACTCAAGCTTTCGGACAGCGGAGTAATGCTCAGCGAAAAAATGTGCAGTGAGCTTGGAATAAAAACGGGCGACAAAATCACACTGAATGTTGACGGCAAAAAAGCGGAGGTCAAGGTCAGCGGAATTTTTGAACAGTACATTTACAATTTTGTCTACATGACGCCAACCACCTATAAGAGCTTGTTCGGCAGTGACTGCACCTATAATATGGCTGATGTCGCACTCAAAGATACCTCGGATTCCGCCTGCGACAAATTCGGCTCACAGGTTTTATCAGATGATAAAATTGCGGCGGTAAGCTACATTGCATCAAGCTTGAACGAATTTAAAAATATGCTCAACTCTCTTGATATGGTTGTTACGGTTATGATAATCTGCGCAGCGGCACTTGCCTTTGTTGTACTCTACAACCTGACAAATATCAACATTGCCGAGCGTGTCCGTGAAATTGCAACCTTTAAGGTTCTCGGATTCTACAATCGTGAAACCTCATCATTCATTTACAAAGAGAACATAATTCTGACCCTCCTCGGAATTATCGTAGGTCTGTTCCTCGGAAACCTTTTGACGGGCTTTATTATTCAGACGGTTGAGGTTGACAACGTTATGTTCGGAAGAGATATTTATTTCACTTCATACCTCTATGCGGCAGGGCTGACATTCCTGTTTTCAATTCTTGTAAATGCGGTTATGAGCTTTAAGATTAAAGCCGTTAATATGGTTGAAAGTCTTAAAAGCGTTGAATAACGGAATATTTTGCCGTATGCTTAAAAAATCTTTTGTAAAATATTGATTGAATACAGCAATTGTGTTATAATACAGAGGAATAGGCTAAATAAATAGGCTGACAGGCAAAATATCTGTGAAAGGATAGTTACAGTAATGATAAAAGCTAATGAATACCGCACAGTCACCTGCGGTGAGTTAAGAGAAGAAAATATCGGACAGCAGGTCAGAGTTGCGGGCTGGGTTGAAAATATCCGTGACCACGGCGGTGTAATGTTCCTCGATATCCGTGATCAGTACGGTGTGCTTCAGGTTGTTGTTCACAACGATGAACTTCTTAAGGATATCAACAAGGAATGTACAGTAACTCTCAGCGGTACTGTTGTTAAGCGTGACGAAGAAACAATTAACAAGAAGATTGCAACAGGTTTCGTTGAAGTTCACACGGAGGACATCAAGGTTCTCGGCAAGTGTAAGAATGTTCTTCCGTTTGAGGTTGCAACCTCTACAAATACCAATGAAGAAGTAAGACTTAAATATCGTTTTCTTGACCTCCGTAACCCGAAGGTTCACAATAATATTATGATTCGTTCGCAGATTATCACATTTCTGCGCAACAAGATGAACGAAATGGGCTTTATGGAGATTCAGACTCCTATCCTTTCAACTTCATCTCCGGAGGGCGCTCGTGACTACCTTATCCCGAGCAGAAAGCACAAGGGCAGATTCTATGCTCTCCCACAGGCTCCTCAGATTTTTAAACAGCTCCTTATGGTGTCAGGCTTTGACAGGTATTTCCAGATTGCACCTTGCTTCCGTGATGAGGACGCCCGTGCAGATCGTTCACCGGGTGAGTTCTATCAGCTTGATTTTGAAATGGCTTTTGCAACACAGGAAGATGTATTTGCTGTTGCTGAAGAGGTTCTTTACGAAACATTCAAGAAGTTTTCAAATAAAGAGGTTTCAAAGCCTCCGTTTGCCCGTATTCCGTATGCCGAGAGTATGCTCAAGTACGGTACAGACAAGCCTGACCTTCGCAATCCGCTCGTAATTGTTGAAATCAGCGATATGTTTGAGGAAACAGACTTTGCTCCGTTCCGCAAAAAGACAGTTCGTTCAATCAATGTTCCGAATGCCGCAGGTCAGTCAAAGAAATGGTTCAAGAAGATGGAGGAGTTCGCTCTTTCAATCGGCATGAAGGGCCTTGGCTATGTTAAGGTTAGAGATGACCTCACATTTGACGGCCCGATTGACAAGTTCCTTAAAGAGGGCGACCGTGAAGAACTTATCAGCCGTAACGGTTCAAAAGCAGGCGATGTAATCTACTTTATCGCCGATACTGCTCAGGAAGCTCCAAAGCTTGCGGGTCAGATCAGAACAGAGGTTGCAAAGCGTCTTGACCTTATCGATACAAGCCGTTTTGAAATGTGCTTTATCGTTGACTTCCCGATGTTTGAGAGAGATGAAGAAACAAATCAAATTATCTTCACACACAATCCTTTCTCAATGCCGCAGGGCGGTCTTGACAGCCTTCTTAACAAGGATCCCGAAGAGGTTCTTGCTTATCAGTACGATATCGTTTGCAACGGTGTAGAGCTTTCATCAGGCGCTGTTCGTAACCACGATATTGAAATTATGAAGAAAGCGTTCGAGCTTGCCGGCTACAGCGAGGATGACCTCAAGGCTAAGTTCTCCGCACTCTACAATGCGTTCCAGTACGGTGCTCCGCCGCACGCAGGTATGGCTCCGGGTGTTGACCGTATGATTATGCTCCTTACAGAGGAAGAGAACATCAGAGAAGTTATTGCATTCCCGATGAACTCCAATGCTCAGGATCTTCTCCTCGGTTCACCGGGTGAGGTAACAGAACAGCAGCTCCGTGAGGTTCATATTAAATTAAGATAAAAACTGCATTTGCAGTCATATATTCAAACTCAAAGGGCGAGTTATATATTATATGACTTGCCCTATTTTCTTTAAAAAGGACGGTTTTTATGGTAACAAGAGAAGATGTTGAAAACATTGCGTTGCTTTCAAAGCTTTTTGTTCCCGAAGAGGAGCTTGACGGCCTTACAAAGTCAATGCAGGAAATCATAGATTTTGCCGACACAATCAATAACGCTCCGACAGACGGCGAGGAGTTTGACGATATTAACAATCTGTCAAATGTTTTTCGTGAGGATGAGGTTGTTGAGTCCTACGATACAAAGGAGATTCTTTCAAATGCTCCCGAGCAGGCAGAGGATCACTTCCTTGTAAGAAACAGAGAGTAAGGCGGTGTAAAAATGGGTTCTATTGAAAAAATTCATGAAATGCTTGTGTCAAAAGAGTGTTCATGTACCGAGCTTACAAAAAGCTATCTTGACGAAATCGAAAAGGCTGACGGCGAGCTTAACGCATATGTTAACGTAACAGGCGAGGAGGCTCTGAAAACTGCCGAGGCTGTTGACAGAAAAATTGCCTCCGGCGAGGAAATCGGTATGCTCGAGGGTGTTCCGATGACGCTCAAGGACAATATTTCAACAAAGGGAATTGAAACAACCTGTTGTTCAAAAATTCTCACAGGCTATAAGCCGATTTATAACGCAACCGTTTGGGAAACTCTTGCAGGCGAAAACGCAGTTATGCTCGGCAAGACGAATATGGACGAGTTCGCAATGGGCTCTTCATGCGAAACATCATACTTTGGCGGTGCAATGAATCCGTTTGATTCAAACTATGTTTCAGGCGGTTCATCAGGCGGTGTTGCAAGTGCGGTAGGCGCAAACATTGCCGCTTACGGTCTTGGCTCTGATACAGGCGGATCAATCCGTCAGCCGGCATCATTCTGCGGTATTGTAGGTCTTAAACCTACTTACGGTGCGGTTTCCCGTTACGGACTTATCGCATACGCAAGTTCACTTGACCAGATTGGACCGATTACAAAGTCTGTTGAGGACGCTGCAATTGTTTTTGATGCAATTTCAAAGAGAGATGAAAAAGATTCAACCTCAAAGGGCTTTGTCGGTGACACTTATTCAAAACTCAACAATGACATCAAGGGTATGAAAATCGGTATTGCAAAGGAATATCTTGAGGGTGTCCGTGACGATGTAAAAGAGGCTGTCTTAAAGGCTGCCGATATCTACAAGTCAATGGGCGCAGAGATTGTTTACTTTGACCTGCCCGAACTCAAATTTGCCCTTCCTGTTTACTATATCATCGCCTGTGCCGAGGCATCTTCAAACCTCGGCAGATATGACGGTATCCGTTTCGGTTACAAAACCGAGCATTACAACGGCACTCACGATATGGTCTGCCGTACCCGTTCGGAGGGATTCGGCGAAGAGGTTAAACGCAGAATCCTCCTCGGTACTTATGTGCTTTCCGCAGGTTACTATGACGCTTATTACAAAAAGGCTCAGAATCTTCGCGGCACTATCGTTAAGGCATTCAACAACGCATTTGAAAAGTGCGATGTAATCCTTGCTCCGACAGTTCCTATGACAGCATTTGAAAAGGGACATGCTGTAAGCGATCCGATTGAAACCTATCTTACGGATATCTGCACTGTACCTGTCAATATTGCAGGTCTGCCGGGTGTTTCGGTTCCGTGCGGATTCAACGCAAAGGGTATGCCGATTGGTATGCAGCTTATCGGCAAGAGCTTTGGCGAGGCTGAAATTCTTAATGCGGCATACAAATATCAGCAGGCTGCTGCTGAAAACTTTAAGGATACAAAGTGGGGTGTTAAGCTGTGAGTTACGAATTAGTTGCGGGTTTTGAAACCCATATTGAGCTTGCCACAAAGACAAAAATCTTCTGCGGCTGTACTACAAAATTCGGCGGTGCGCCAAACAGCCATTGCTGTCCCGTGTGTATCGGTCTGCCGGGAACACTTCCAAAGCTTAACCGTGAGGTAGTTCGTTATGCAATCCGTGCAGGTCTTGCAGTTCACGGTGAAATCGCAGAGATTTCAAAAATGGACAGAAAGAATTACTGCTATCCCGACCTTTCAAAGGCTTATCAGATCAGCCAGCTTTATGCTCCGCTTATTATAGGCGGTTATGTTGAGCTTTCAAACGGCAGAAAAATCCGTCTGCACCACATTCACATTGAAGAGGATGCAGGAAAGCTCATTCATCAGCACGGCGACACATATGTTGACTATAACCGTGGCGGTGTTCCTCTTATAGAAATCGTTTCAGAGCCTGACATTCGTTCAATTGACGAGGCAAGAGAGTATGTTGAAAAGCTTCAGCAGGTTATGCGTTACATCGGAATTTCCGACTGTAAGATGCAGGAAGGCTCAATGCGTTGCGATGTAAACATTTCGGTTCGTCCAAAGGGCAGCGAAAAGCTTGGTACAAGAACCGAAATTAAAAATATGAACTCAATTAACAACATAGCAAAGGCTATGGAGTATGAGTTTGAAAGACAGGTTGACCTTATTGAAAACGGCGGAAGTGTTGTTCAGGAAACTCTCCGTTATGACGACGCAACCAACACAACATCTTCAATGAGAAGTAAAGAGGACGCTCACGATTACCGTTATTTTCGTGATCCCGACCTTGTTACTATCCATGTTCCGAAAGATGTTGTTGAGGAAATCAAGGCTGCAATGCCTGAGCTTCCTGCCGATAAGTGCAGAAGATATATTGATGAACTTGCAATTCCCGAAAAGGATGCACAACTTCTTACAAAGTACCGCAAAATCAGTGAGTATTTTGACAAGGCTTGCGAGGGCGTTAAGTCACCAAAGACAGTTTCAAACTTCATTATCGGTCAGATTTTCCGCAGAACAGAAACCGAGGCTGATAAGGAAATCTTTGATGTTGCGGTTACTCCGGAACAGCTTAACGAGCTTGTAAAACTTCTTGACAGCGGTAAAATCCGCAACAACCTTGCAAAGGCAACACTTGAAAAAATGCTTGACAGCGGCAAAGGTGCTCTTGAATTTATCAGTGAAAGCGATATGGGCGGTCTTGACGAAAACGCACTCAACGATTTGTGCAAGCAGGCTGTTGAGAGCAATCCAAAGGCTGTTGAGGACTATAAGAACGGCAAGGAAAAGGCGATTAAGTCGCTTGTCGGAAATGTTATGAAGAACAGCAGAGGTAAGGCAGATCCTGCTCTTGCAGAGTCAAAAATCAAGGAACTTATCGGCTGATAACTTAAACCTTCACGGGGGTGTGTCTTATGAAAGAAAAAATCAAAGTAACGGCAGTTGTAATGTTTCTCGGAGTTATATTTTCGGGAATTTTGGTTGCATACAAGCTGGTTAATACGATTATCCCGTCATTTGACGGCGGATCGGCATCGGTATTCGACTATCTGCTAATCGTGACTGTCACCGTTTCAATGGTGCTGAAGCTCGCAGTAGGTTCAATGGGACTGAGAGCCGTTTCAAAAAAGACATCACCGCCGGATATGCAAAAAATGTTGAAAACTTCGGGCAAACTCGCAGTAGTGCTTGTGCTTATCGGAGTGCTTAACATCATATTTAATGTTGTCAACGGACAGGTTGTTTTTGTGATTGAAGTGTTCGACATAGCAACCGATATTCTCCTCGGTTTTGTGTATATACTTGCCTCCGCAAGCGTTCGTGCCGGCAGAGAATAAGTTCGGATTTTAGATTACGACTTTAGATTACCAAATAAAAAATTAACGGTTGGATTTACGAAAAAAGTAATCCAACCGTTTTTTGTTTTTGTAATTTTTCTTTTAGAACCGTATGGGCGGATATTATCCGCCTACACGGCGAGTCGCCGTTCCCGGTTCGTGAAGACAGTTTTAATTAAATGTAAAATTGAAAATTGAAAATGGAAAATTAATGTCGGGAAGACAGTTTGTAATGTAAAAAAACATATTATGCCCGAGCGTAGTATTGTAATTGTTCGCACAATTCCGTAGGGGCTTTCATTGGACGCCCGCCAAGTAATGACAGAAAATTTATGATGAAAATAAACTGTATAAATGAGATACAGTTACCGAAATAATACAGTTGAAAAGAGGTCAGCATTGCTGACCTCTTTTTTATGTAATTCTAAAAATGCACTCGCATTCTGAAAAGTTATGTGCGTGCCGAGTAATGCTCGGGCATAATAAGTTTTAGAAAAATGAAACTGTCTACACGAACCAGGTGCGAGGCACTCGCATTAGTCAACCTTTGGCAAGCCGTCAAAGCCCTGCTGGAGCTCGGCATCTGTCGGGATGTAGTCACTCATTTCGCCATCATTATACTTCTGATAAGCAACCATATCAAAGTAGCCTGTACCTGTAAGACCGAAGAGAATTGTCTTTTCTTCGCCTGTTTCCTTACACTTGAGAGCCTCGTCAATTGCAACTCTGATTGCGTGACTGCTTTCGGGAGCAGGAAGAATACCTTCAACTCTTGCAAACTGCTCTGCTGCTGCAAATACGCTTGTCTGCTCAACTGCTCTTGCCTCCATAAGACCGTCATGATACAGCTGAGAAAGTGTTGAACTCATACCGTGGAAACGAAGACCGCCTGCGTGGTTGGCTGACGGAATAAATCCGCTGCCGAGTGTGTACATCTTTGCGAGAGGACAAATCATACCTGTGTCGCAGAAGTCATATGCAAACTTACCTCTTGTAAGGCTTGGGCATGATGCCGGCTCAACAGCGATAAATTTGTAGTCATTTTCGCCACGGAGCTTTTCACCCATAAACGGAGAGATAAGACCGCCGAGGTTTGAACCGCCGCCGGCACAGCCGATGATAATGTCAGGCTTTACATTGTACTTTTCGAGAGCGGCTTTTGCTTCAAGACCGATAACAGACTGATGAAGAAGTACCTGATTAAGCACACTTCCGAGTACATAACGGTAGCCGTCTGTATGAGTTGCAACCTCAACAGCCTCAGAAATAGCACAGCCAAGGCTTCCTGTTGTACCGGGGTGAGCCTCAAGAATCTTTCTGCCGACTTCCGTTGTTGTTGACGGTGACGGAGTAACGCTTGCACCGTAGGTTCTCATAACCTCTCTTCTGAAAGGCTTTTGCTCGTATGAAACCTTTACCATAAATACCTTGCAGTCAAGGCCGAAATATGAACAAGCCATTGAAAGGGCAGTACCCCACTGACCTGCGCCTGTTTCGGTTGTAACACCTTTAAGTCCCTGCTTTTTAGCGTAGTAAGCCTGAGCAATTGCGCTGTTGAGCTTGTGGCTTCCGCTTGTGTTGTTGCCCTCGAATTTGTAGTAAATCTTTGCGGGAGTGTCAAGAGCCTTTTCAAGAAAATATGCTCTTATAAGCGGAGATGGACGGTACATTTTATAGAAGTCCTGAATTTCTTCCGGAATGTCAATGTATGCGTCTGTATCGTCAAGCTCCTGGTCAATAAGCTCATCACAGAACACGGGAGCAAGGTCTGCGTGTGTCATAGGCTTGAGTGTTGCAGGATTTAAAAGCGGTGCAGGCTTGTTTTTCATATCTGCACGAACATTGTACCATTTTGTCGGGATTTCGCTTTCGTCAAGGTATATTTTGTATGGGATTTTGTTTTCAGCCACTAAAATGACCTCCTTGGAATAATATTTCTCTGTAAACAGAATGTAATCTCACTTTGAAAATTTGCAGGAATTATTTTACATCCTGCACACTTCTGTAATATTGTACCACAAATAAAAGGCTTTGTCACGCAAATTTGTAAAAATTTATTTCAGCATACAAAACCTATATTTTTATTTACACTTTTTTTACAATTGACAAACAGCGTATTTTACAAAACAGTCATAGACTGATGTTGTACGAAAGAGGTACACAAATGATATGAATTTAAGGAGAAAATTCAAATGAAATCTATGACTAAAAAAATTACGGCAACAGCATTATTCGGTGTTCTTGCAGTTTCTGCATTTGCAGGCTGCGGCGGTGCAGGCTCTTCATCAAACGGCTCATCCGATGCAGGTTCGGATGCCGCAAAGTTTGACGCATCAAAAACAATCTCTGTTGTAACAAGAGAAGAAGGTTCAGGCACAAGAGACGCATTCACAGAGCTTACAGGCGTTCTTGTTAAGGACGGCGACAACAAGACAGACAACACAACTGCTTCGGCTGTAACAATCAACAGCACAGAGGCTGTTATTACAAATGTTAAGGATAACGATGCGGCAATCGGTTACATTTCACTCGGTTCACTCAACGATACGGTAAAGGCTCTTAAAATCGGCGGTGTTGAGGCAACAGCCGATAATGTAAAATCAGGCGACTATGCAGTAAGCCGTCCGTTCAACATTGCTTACAAGGGCGAACTCAGTGATGTTGCTCAGGATTTTGTTGATTACATAATGAGCTCAGACGGTCAGAAGATTGTTTCGGACAACGGTTATGTAACAGTTTCGGAAAATGCCGCATACAGCGGTAAGAAGCCGTCAGGCAAAATCAGCGTAGCAGGTTCTTCTTCGGTATCACCTGTAATGGAAAAGCTTGCCGAGGCTTATCAGAAGGTAAACACAAACGCTAAGGTTGAAATCCAGACATCCGACTCATCGGCAGGTATGCAGTCAGCTATGGGCGGCACATGTGATATCGGTATGGCGTCCCGTGACCTTAAAGATGAGGAAAAGAGCGCACTCAAGGTTGAAACAATCGCAAAAGACGGTATCGCAGTAATCGTAAACAATGCAAACACATGTGATGACCTCACACTTGATCAGGTAAAATCAATTTACACAGGTGAAACAACTGTTTGGAGTGACATAATTAAATGAGATTAAACAGATTTCGTGAAAAGGCAATGCAGGGAGTTTTCTTCCTCACAGCTGTAACAAGTATAGCGGCGGTTGTCATAATCTGTATATTCTTATTCTGTAACGGTGTTCCTGCAATGGCAGAAATAGGCTTCTTTGATTTCGTAGGCGGACAGAAATGGGCGCCTACGAATGTGCCTGCATCATATGGAATTTTTGATATGATTATCGCAAGCATATATGTTACTGCGGGAGCAATCATAATCGGTGTTCCGATAGGGATTCTCACAGCAGTATTTCTTGCAAGATTTTGTCCTGCACCGCTTTACAAGGTGCTTAAACCGGCAACAGAGCTTTTGGCAGGCATCCCGTCAATTGTTTACGGCTTCTTCGGACTTATGGTAGTTGTGCCGTTCATCCGTGATAACTTCGGCGGTGACGGTTCAAGCTGGCTTGCGGCGTCAATCGTACTCGGAGTTATGATTCTTCCGACAATCATCGGTGTGTCAGAGTCGGCAATCAGAGCAGTTCCCGAAAGCTACTATGAAGGTGCTCTGGCACTTGGTGCTACAAAGGAAAGAAGTGTGTTCAAGACAATTCTTCCGGCATCAAAATCAGGCGTTCTTGCAGGAGTTGTTCTCGGCATAGGCAGAGCGTTGGGCGAAACAATGGCAGTTGTACTCATTGCAGGCAATCAGGTTCAGATTCCGCACAGCGTTACGGACGGACTTCGTACCCTGACCGCAAACATTGTTCTTGAAATGGGTTATTCAACAGGCTTGCACCGTCAGGCACTTATTGCAACGGGTGTTGTTCTGTTCGTATTTGTTCTGCTCATCACACTTTCAATGCAGGCTATAAAGAGTAGGAGTGAAAAGCGTGGCTAACAGCGATAACATAAAAAGCGATGCCGTTGCGGTTGATGTGTCACAGATTAAGGCAATCAACAAAGTATCGTTTAAACAGAGAATGAAAGCCTACAAAAGAAAGCCCCTTTCACTTGTACTGCTCATTCTTGTAGGTCTTGCGGCGGCACTTTCAGCGGCGGCTCTCATATTTATCATTGCCTATGTTCTTGTGCGGGGTGTTCCGAACCTTACCCCCGAGCTGTTCTCGCTTGAGTACAACAGCGACAATGTATCGTGTATGCCGTCAATTATCAACACAATTGTTCTTACGCTTGTAACCCTTATAATTTCCGTACCGTTCGGTGTGGGAGCGGCAATCTATCTTGCCGAGTATGCAAAGCGTGGCAACAAGCTTGTTAAGGTAATCAGAACAATGGCAGAAACCCTTGCCGGTATTCCGTCAATTGTTTACGGCCTTTTCGGTATGCTTTTCTTTGTGTATGCCCTTAACTGGGGTTATTCACTTCTTGCCGGTGCATTTACGCTTGCAATTATGGTACTTCCCACAATTATGCGTACAACCGAGGAGGCACTTCTCACAGTTCCCGATTCATACCGTGAGGGCAGTTACGGACTCGGTTCGGGCAAGCTCAGAACAATTATGAGAATTATTCTTCCGAGTGCGATGCCCGGTATTCTTGCCGGAATCATTCTTGCTGTCGGCAGAATAGTTGGCGAAACAGCCGCACTTATTTATACTTACGGTTCGGCAACAGGCTATGCGGCAGGCCCTCTCAATTCGGGACGGTCACTTGCCGTTCATATGTATGTACTTACCAACGAAGGACTTCATACAGATCAGGCATGGGGTACCGCAGTTGTACTTCTTGTACTTGTTTTTGCAATCAATACACTCTCGGCATTTGTTGCAAAGAAACTCGGAAACAACAAGAAGTAACAGGAAAGGATAATTATTTTACAATGGATAAATTTACCATAGAAAACATGAATCTTTACTACGGAAAATTTCATGCGTTAAAGGATGTGAATATCCGTATGAAGAAAAACAGAATCACAGCCTTCATCGGTCCGTCAGGCTGCGGTAAGTCAACTCTTTTAAAGTCGCTCAACCGAATGAACGACCTTGTTGAGGGTTGTAAGATAACAGGCGACATTCGCCTTGACAACGAGGATATTTACGGAGATATGGATGTAAACATTCTCCGCAAAAGGGTTGGTATGGTGTTTCAGAAAGCCAATCCGTTCCCGATGAGCATTTACGATAACATCGCTTTCGGTCCTCGCACACACGGAATCAAAAGCAAGAAAGAACTTGACAGGATTGTTGAAGAATCTTTGCGTGACGCCGCAATCTGGGATGAGCTTAAAGACAGACTCAAAAAGAGCGCTCTCGGTCTTTCGGGCGGTCAGCAACAAAGACTTTGTATTGCAAGAGCACTTGCCGTAAAACCCGAAGTTCTGCTTATGGACGAGGCAACCTCTGCACTTGATCCTATTTCAACGGGTAAAATTGAGGAGCTTTGCCTTAAACTGAAAAACGATTATACAATCGTTATGGTAACACATAATATGCAGCAGGCTTTGCGTATTTCAGATGAAACAGCGTTCTTTTTACTCGGTGAAATGGTTGAATGTAATTCAACCGACGCAATTTTCTCAAATCCGCAGGATAAGCGTACCGAAGAATACATTACGGGAAGGTTTGGCTAATGAGAGAATATTTTGATAAAGAGCTTACACAGCTTAACGACAGCCTTATTGAAATGGGCGGTCTTGTTGAACAGGCAATCAAAAATACAATGAAGATGATTGTTGACGGCGAAGATTTGCTTGATATCGCAAGAGAACATGAAAATCGTATTAACGAGGCGGAAAAATCCATTCAAAGCAGATGTTTGCACCTTCTTCTTCATCAGGCACCGGTTGCACACGACCTCAGATATGTTTCCGCCGCACTCAAAATGATTACCGACCTTGAGAGAATCGGCGATCAGGCAGTTGATATTGCTGAAATGTCTGTTTACATCAAGGACAAAAAGCAGGTGTTCAATCTTACTCACATTTTGGAAATGGCAGACAATGCCTCAAAAATGGTAACGGAGGCTATTGACGCTTTTGTTAAGAGCGATATTGAGGTTGCCAAAAAGGTAGCCCGTCAGGATGATATCGTTGACGAACTTTTCAACCGTTCAAAGAATGAAACGGTTGAACTCATTCATAAGAATAAGGAACTCGGCTCAGAGGCTCTCGATATCGTTATGATTGCAAAGTATCTTGAAAGAATTGCAGACCATGCGGTTAATGTTGCAGAGTGGGTTGCTTTTTCAATTACAGGCAGCTGCGATTTGTCCGACTGATATATTTTGCTTAACAAACGGGAGCATAGCTGTATGCTCCTGATTTTTGTTTTATTAAACTTTACATTTTTGCAAAAAAAGTCTATAATTATGGCGGATGTTCCGATTTTAATTTAAGTGCAAACGCCCCTTTGCGGTGCATTTAAATACACATTTGTTGAGGGAGAGTATTAGATGTTAATTTACATTGTTGAAGATGATACCGATATCAGAGAGCTTGAATCTTATGCCATGAAAAGCAGCGGATATGAGGTTCAGAGCTTTGGCGAAAGCAAGAGCTTTTTTAAGGCTTGTACAGCCGAAATTCCTCAGCTTGTAATTCTTGATGTTATGTTACCCGATTTTGACGGACTTTCCGTGCTTGAAAAAATGCGCAGGGACGCCGTGACAAAAAATGTTCCCGTTATCCTTGTTACTGCAAAGGGAAGTGAAATGGATAAGGTCAAAGGCCTTGACATGGGTGCCGATGACTATATTACAAAACCTTTTTCAGTCCTTGAGCTTATTTCAAGAGTCCGTGCAATCCTCCGCAGATGTTCTGTTGATGACAGACAGGATGTAATAAAGCTCGGTCAGATTGTTTTTGACGATTCCAAGCACATTGTAACAAGCTGCGGTGAGGAATGTAACCTCACCTTCAAAGAATACGAACTTTTAAAGTATCTTCTCAAAAATAAAGGTATGGCGCTTACCCGTGAAAATATCATTCTCAATGTGTGGGGATATGATTTTGAGGGCGAGAGCAGAACGGTTGATATGCACATTACAACCCTCAGGCAAAAACTCGGCAGCTGCGGAAACCTTATCAAAACCGTGAGAAATGTCGGATATAAGGCGGGGGAATAAAGTGAAACTGAGTAAAAAGCTTTTAAAAAACTTTTCGGTTATCGCTGTGGTGTCCATTCTTCTGACGGCTGTTTTTTCAACAGCCACTTTCTGGTTTGTGTTTTCCGATGAACAGGAGGCAGAGGTTCGGCAATATACCGATAAAATCATCAGCGTTTATAATTCTGACAGCGAAATCGACCTTTCAAAATATTACGGAATAGGCGATTTTCGTGTTACTCTCATAAAAAGTGACGGTTCGGTTGTATCCGACAGCGTTGACACAGATGTTAATTCTATGCCGAATCACAGCGACCGCCCCGAATTTGAACAGGCAATCAAGGACGGCAACGGTTCAAGCCACAGAATGTCGGAAACTTTGAATAAAATAACATACTACTATGCAGAAAAAACCGCAGACGGTTCTGTAATCCGTGTTGCAAAGACAATTGACAGCATTTACGGAATCTTTCTTTTTGTTATTCCGTCAATTCTTATAATTATGATAGGTGTATTTGTTGTCTGCACAATTCTGGCAAAGCGCTCCACGAAGAAAATCATTGAACCGATTAAGGAAATGGCGGACAACGGCAACGGCTCGCCGTATGATGAGCTTTTACCGCTCTCACAGAAAATTGCAAGCCAGCAAAGACAAATCAAGCGTCAGATGCGCAGACTGCAGTTTGAAAAGGATAAAATTTCAACGCTTATCGAAAATATGGCGGAGGGATTTATTCTTATTGATGTTGACAAAAAGGTGCTTATGAGCAATTATTCGGCGTCAAAGCTTCTCGGTGCCGATGATGACGGTGTTACCGACAAAACTTTGATTGCGTTTTCACGCAACGAGGTTCTTAACGATTGCGTTGACAAGGCTCTTTCGGGCGAGAGTAAAAACGGCGACACAACCGTAAAAGGAAGAGCATTGCAGATTATCACCAATCCTGTTTATTCAAACGGCGAAAAAAACGGTGCAATCTGTCTTATTATTGATGTTTCGGCTAAGAAAAAGGCTGAAAAAATGCGTCGTGAATTCACGGCAAATGTAACTCACGAGCTGAAAACTCCGTTGACTTCAATTTCGGGCTATGCAGAAATCATTGCAAGCGGTCTTGTAAAGCCCGATGATATTCCGAATTTCGCAAATAAAATTCACAAGGAATCGGGCAGACTTCTCTCTCTTATAAGCGATATTATGGAGCTTTCACAGCTTGACGAAAAATTCAGCGATGAAGAATTTGCCCCTGTTGACCTTGCAGGGGTGGCATCCGAGGTTGCCGAGGATCTCCGTTCAAATGCCGAAAAGCATGGAATTACAATCACTGTTGATACAAAAACTGCCGTCATAAGCGGAAACCGTAATCAGATTTACGAACTTATCTACAATCTTTGTGACAATGCAATCCGTTATAATCGTGAAAACGGTTCGGTAAAAATAATAACAGGTGATGACAATGAACATCCGTTTGTTAAAGTTGCCGACACGGGAATCGGTATCCCCGAAAAGCACCACAAGCGTGTGTTTGAACGCTTTTACCGTGTTGACAAGAGCCGTTCAAAGGAAACAGGCGGCACGGGTCTTGGACTTGCAATTGTCAAGCACATTACCGAAAGACACGGCGGAGAGATTTCTCTTGAAAGCAGTGAACAGGGAACAACATTTACCGCAATGTTCTGATGTGAATATTTTTACAATCCTTTGCAGAGAAAATAAATTTCAAGCAGTGCTGTGCATACTATATTGTGCAGTACCGCTTTTTTATTGCTTAAACAATACCATTTCACGAATCTCACATAAAAAATACTCCGTTTTGACAAATTTCAAAGATATTCACCAAGCTTTCAGACTTTACAAATTCTTTACAATTCATTGACAATCCTATGACTTTAGTTTAATATTATTGATGATAAAGGAGAGTATGTATTTATGGATTTGTTTATGGTTTTACAACTGCTCTGCGGTCTGGCGCTATTTTTGTTCGGTATGAATTCAATGGGCGACGGTCTTGAGAGCCTTTCCGGTGGTAAGCTTGAAAAAACTTTGGAAAAAATGACTAACAGCACCATGAAAGGATTCATTCTCGGTGCGGCTGTTACTGCGGTGATTCAGTCCTCTTCGGCAACAACCGTTATGGTTGTCGGCTTTGTAAACTCGGGAATTATGAAACTCCGCCAGGCAATCGGTATTATTATGGGTGCCAATGTCGGCACAACAATCACTTCTTGGATTCTCAGCCTTTCGGGTATTGAGGGCGACAGCTTGGTTATGCAGCTTTTAAAGCCGTCGTCTTTCTCTGCCGTGTTTGCCTTTGTAGGAATTATTCTTCTTATGTTCTGCAATTCGGAAAAGAAGAAGCATCTCGGCACAATTTTCCTCGGATTTGGTATTCTTATGGTTGGTATGGATCAGATGAGTGCGGCTGTTGAACCGCTTTCGGATGATCCGACATTCACAGGTTTCCTCACACTCTTTAACAACCCTGTATTCGGTATTCTTGCCGGCGCATTGCTGACCGCAGTTATACAAAGCTCAAGCGCCTCTGTCGGTATTTTGCAGGCATTGTCCAAAACAGGCGCAATCAGCTATTCAATGGCAATCCCGATTGTTATGGGACAGAATATAGGCACTTGCGTAACCGCACTTATTTCCTGTATCGGTGCAAAGAAAAACGCAAAGCGTGCCGCATTTGTACATCTTTACTTCAATATTATCGGTACACTCGTAATTTGTGCATTATTCTACGGTTCTAACCTCTTTATCAACTACGGTTTCCTTAATGATATCGTAGGTCCGGAGAACATTGCGGTTATCCACACAGCATTCAATCTGCTTGCAACTGCAATTCTTCTTCCGTTCAACAAGTATCTTGAAAAGCTTGCCTGCCTTACAATCAAGGACAAGGAAGAGGATTCGGATGTTCCGTTCCTCGATGAGCGTTTTCTCAACACTCCCTCTGTTGCAACAGAGCGTGCAAAGTCACTTGCTGAAAAAATGGCTCGTCTTTCTGAGGGTACGCTCCTCGGCGCACTTGAGCTTGTTGACCATTATGACGAAAAGGTTGCGGAAACAATTCATGAAAACGAAGATATGATTGATTCCTACGAGGATGTTATTTCAACATATCTTGTAAAGCTCAGTTCCAAACAGCTTTCGGCTGACGACAGTAAAACTATTCAGCTCATTCTTCACACAATCGGTGATTTTGAGCGTATCAGCGATCATGCGGTAAGCATTGTAAAGGTTGCTCAGGAAATTCACGAAAAGAACATTTCGTTCTCAAAAGAGGCGAAAGCAGGTCTTGCCGTTATGGTTGACGCACTTCGTGAAATTATCAACAACGCTACTGTTGCTTTTGTTGATAATGACCTTGCACTTGCCTCAAAGGTTGAACCGCTTGAACAGGTTATCGACCGTTTGCGTGACAAGCTTAAAGACGCCCATGTTAAGCGTCTTACTAACGGTATCTGTACAATCGAACTCGGTTTTGTATTCTCTGACCTTATCACAAATATTGAGAGAGTTTCCGACCATTGCTCAAACATTGCAATCGGTGTTATTGAAATCAATCGCAACGGCTACGACGCACACGAATATCTTCACGAACTCAAAAATTCAGACGATATTCAGTACAACGCAGATTACAAGGCTTACAAGCAGAAGTACACACTTCCAAAGGAAGCTTTGTCTGTAAGAGAGGTTTCCGTAGGCGTTCCCGCTAACTAAACAAATCTTTTTATAAAATTTAGGGCTACAGAAAAACGAAAGGTTATTCTGTAGCCCATTTTTTGTGTGTGAAAGATTTACCTGCGGATTTTTATGCGGTCAGCTTTCGCTTTCGTTAAATACGGAAAAATCCGAGAAGAATTGCAAAGTAGTGAAACACACTTCCCGCAACCGTGAATAAGTGCCATATCGAGTGAAAATATTTTACCTTTTTAATTGCGTAAAATATAATCCCAACCGTGTAGAATACTCCTCCTATGATGAGGAAGATTCCCGAAATTGACGGCATGTGTTCCATAAGCGGTTTTATTGCAAAGATTATTACCCAACCCATTCCTATGTAGCAGAATATTGACGGAATCCTTGCTTTTTCAAGGTTGATTGAGTTCATAACTATTCCGAAAATTGCCGATGCCCACACAATTCCGAACAAAATCCAGCCCGTCACACCGTTGAGGTAGTAAAGAGTAATCGGTGTGTATGTTCCTGCAATCAGCAGAAAAATTGTGTTGTGATCCATTATTCGGAAAAATGCTTTTACCTTTTCGTTTGTGAAAGAATGATACAGAGTTGACATTGTGTAGAGTATGATGAGCGATGCACCGTAAATGCATGAGCTGACAACACCCCACGCATTTGTGTGGATTGCCGCCGTAACGATAAGCACAACCGTTCCCGCAATCGACAGACCTGCACCGATTCCGTGTGATACAGAGTTGAAAATTTCTTCCCCGAGTGTATATTTTCTTTTGAACTTTGCCAAGATGAACCTCCAAAAAATAATCTGTACTAATATTATAAATCATTCCTACGCATATTCAAGATGATTCGTAATGCAAAATATTTCAATAGATTTTACATTTCATCAAAAATGGTTTCTGTTATCCAAATTTCGCAGATTTATTGGTTTGTAATTCAAACTTGTTGAATTTTTATAACATATTGACACAAGAATATTTTGTGTAGTATAATTTGCGTAATTTATTTGGCTATAGGAGGAGCGCTTATGCTCAGAATAGAACATTTAACTAAAAAATACGGTGACAAAAAGGCTGTTGACGATTTGTCACTTCATATTCAAAAAGGCGAGATTTATGGCTTTATCGGACACAACGGTGCAGGTAAGACAACAACAATCAAATCCTGCTGTGGAATTCTCAACTTTGACGAGGGCGAAATCTATGTTGACGGTGTGTCGGTAAAAGAAAAACCTCTCGAATGTAAGCGCAAAATTGCTTACATTCCCGACAATCCCGATTTGTATGAGTTTATGACAGGTATTAAGTACCTCAATTTTATTGCCGATATTTTCGGAATCAGCCAGTCTGACCGTCAGGCAAGAATCAGTAAATATGCTGAAATGTTTGAAATTAAAAATGCACTTGCTCAGACAATTGACGGCTATTCTCACGGTATGAAACAGAAACTTGCAATTGTTTCCGCACTCATACATAACCCCAAGCTTATCATTATGGATGAACCGTTTGTAGGTCTTGATCCAAAATCATCCCACCTTCTCAAAGCTTTGATGAGAGAGATGTGCGATAACGGCGGTGCGATTTTCTTCTCAACCCATGTGCTTGAAGTTGCCGAAAAGCTTTGCGACAAGGTTGCTATCATCAAAAGCGGCAAACTTGTCAAGTCGGGTACAATGGATGAGGTCAAGGGCGATGATTCGCTTGAAGATGTATTCCTTGAACTGGAGGAGAAAGATGCTTAAAACCTTAATTAAACTCCAATTTCAAAAGGCACTTGCACGATACACCGCAAATTCGTCAAACAAGAAAAAGAACGGCAAAAAAAGTTCGTTTAACTCACCGGCTGTTTATCTTGCTCTTCTCGCTTTTGTCGGTGTTGTATTTGCATTTATGTTCTACAATATGTTCAGCATGATGGCACCTATGCTTGCAACATCGGGATTCAGTTGGTTGTATTTTCTCTATGTTATGGGTGCGTCGTTTGTAATCAGCACAATAGGCTGTATTTTCCTTTCGCTCTCACAGCTTTATGAGGCAAAGGATAATGAACTTTTGCTTTCAATGCCTATACCGCCTCGCAGTATTCTCTTTTGTAGAATGTTGCCACTGTATGCACAAAATCTTCTCTTTTGTGCACTTGTACAGGTCCCTGCTTTTGCGGCCTATGCAACAAATGCGTCTGTTTCGATTTCGCTTGTAGTAAGTCAGATTGTGATTCTGCTTTTAGTTCCGCTTTTAAGCCTGAGCGTTTCGTGTGTTCTCGGCTGGCTGATTGCATTTGTAACATCAAGGACAAGACATAAAAATGTTGTGACAATCGTATTTTCACTTGTTTTCTTTGCACTGTATTTTTACCTTTATTATCAGGCAGAGGACCTTGTAAAAACACTCGCTGCAAATTCAATTGGCATCGGTGCAAATATAATGGACAGTGCATATCCGCTTTATCTCACAGGACTTGGCGCATCGGGCGACTTGTTGCCGCTTTTTGGTGTTGCTGTAGTAATTATTGCATTCTTTGCAATTGTTTATGCGGTGCTTTCTCACAGTTTCATAAAGCTTGCAACAGCGAAAAAGGGTGCGAAGAAAGCCGTGTATAAGGAGAAAACCCTGAAAGTAAGTTCTGCATCAAAGGCGCTTTTACGCAAAGAAAGAATGATGTTCACAGGCAACGCAACCTATATGCTTAACAGCGGACTCAGTGCGTTAATTATGGTAGGCGGAACAATTTATGCGGCGTTCCAGCTTAATACGCCGAAGCAATTTCCAAGTACATTGATTGAAATGATTTCAGTATATCTTCCACTTGTGATTGCCTTTGTGATTTCAATTGGACCGATTTCTGCGGCATCAATTTCAATGGAAGCTAAAAACCTTTGGCTTATGCAGTCGCTTCCTGTATCACCGTTGCAGGTGCTTACGCAAAAGCTGAAACTTCACTTTATTGTAAACGGCGTTGTTTCACTTGTCCCGTCAATTGTTCTCTCAATAATGCTCGGAATGAAACCGGTTAATATTATTATCACAATTCTTATTCCGATAATTTTCTCGTTGTTCTCGGGTCTTCTCGGACTTATGTTTGACCTGAAAAAGCCAAAGCTTGATTGGAATACAACCGCTGAGGCAGTAAAACAGAGTGCAAGCGTTATGCTTTCATTGTTGATTTCAGTCCTTGCCGTATGCGTACCTGCTATTGCGTATCCGGTTCTTCTCAGCTTTGAAATTGAAATTTCGACTGAAATTTTCCTCACCTGCACAGCATTTTATTTTATCCTCATCAGCCTTCCGGTTTGGTTTTGGATTAAGAATAAAGGCACAAAGGTTTTCGCAAATCTTTAAAATAAAAATCTAATACATTTTTTAGAACAGCCTTTTGGCTGTTCTTTTTTTACACAGTTATGTTCTAAAAAATAACAATTATTGATTATTTGCACAAAAAGCTCTTTACAAATAAAACAAATTGTACTATTATTAAATAAAATAATTGTATGAGGTGACAATAGATGAGAAAATTTAGAACATTAGCTGTTGCGGTAACACTGGGATTGTTCCTTACATTTTCGGGATGTTCCCAAGCATCAGAGTCAAGCAATACTGTTGATGACATTGTTTCGTCTGTTTTTGAAGACGAAACAACTGCCGAAGTGACTACGGAAGAGCCGACAACCGAAGAACCTACAACGGAAGAGCTGACCACCGAGAAACCGACTGAAAAGCCTACAGAAAAACCTACTCAGAAACCCACTAAAAAACCTGTAAAAAAGGTTGTAGAAAAGCATGAGGATAAGTCGTCACAGGCTGAAACAACGCTCGAATTTACAAATGTTACATCAAGCGTAAGTGCAGGTTCGTTTGCGAGCGTTAGTATTCACGGCGCTCCAAACACAACATATTCAATCACAGTTGTGTATAACAGCGGAATATCAACGGCAAGCGGACTTGAAGATGTTACTTCCGACAGCAATGGCAACGCATCGTGGTCTTGGAAAGTCGGCACAAGAACAAAATCGGGAACTTATCCGATAACCGTTTCAGGCGGCGGTCAGAGTGAGAGCACTTCATTCAGTGTTTATTAAAAATCCAAATTAAGAATAAACCTCCGAAAATTTGCAGATAATATTTGCAGAATGTTTCGGAGGTAATTTTTATGAGTAATAATATGGACTTGGGTTATGAGATGTTTTGCTATCAGTGTGAGCAGACTGCGAACGGAAAGGGTTGCACACGGCTCGGTGTTTGCGGAAAAACTCCCGAAATTGCAAATCTTCAGGATTTACTTATCTTTCAGCTGAAGGGTATAAGCTGTTACGGCAAGGTGCTTATTGAAAAAGGTCAGCACATTGACAAGGACATTGTTCGCTTTGTGGAAAACTGCCTTTTTACAACGCTGACGAATGTAAACTTTGATGCCAATGTGCATGTGTCGCTTTTGCGTGAATCTCAGCAAATCAAGGAAAAACTTCGTGAAGTTGTGGGCGAAATCAAAAATCATACTCTGCACGCAACCTACAATCTTCCCGAAACAAAGTCGGAAATGCTCAAAGACGCACCTCTTGCGGGAATTATGTACGAAAAGTCGCTTGACCCCGACATCCGCTCTTTAAGACAGACAATTGTTTACGGCCTCAAAGGCATAAGCGCCTACGGTCATCAGGCTCGTGAACTCGGCTATTTCAGCGATCAGGTTGACGATTTTTACATCACTGCACTTGAGGCGACAACGGATGATTTGCTCACGGTTGAGGAGCTTATCAGAATGACGATGAGAACGGGTGAAAATGCTCTTGAAGTTATGAAAAAACTTGATGAAGCAAACACTGAAACCTACGGCAATCCGTCACCGCACAAGGTTGATGTTCACATCAAAAAAGGTCCGTTTATTATTGTGTCGGGTCACGATTTGAAAGACCTTGAAATGCTCCTTGAACAGTCAAAGGGCAAGGGCATAAATGTTTATACTCACGGCGAAATGCTACCGTGTCACGGCTATGACGGTTTAAAAAAATATCCGCATCTTATCGGCAATTTCGGCGGTGCATGGCAAGATCAGCAAAAGCAGTTTGACAATATCCCCGGTTGTATTCTTATGACGACAAACTGCCTTATGCGGCCGAGAGATTCATACAAAGACAGAATTTACAGTACAAATGTTGTCGGCTGGGAGGGTGTTAAGCATATCGTCAAAAAGGAAAACGGCGACAAAGATTTCAGCGAAATTATTCAGCAAGCAATTGAACTCGGCGGTTTTAAAGAAGATGTTGAACCGCACGAAATTCTTGTTGGATTCGGTCATCACGCTACGCTTTCATATGCCGATAAAATTGTCGAGGCCGTCAAAAGCGGAAAAGTCAGACACTTTTTCCTTATTGGTGGTTGTGACGGTGCAAGACCGGGCAGAAATTACTACACGGAGTTTGCTGAAAATGTGCCGAAAGACTGCATAATTATGACGCTCGCTTGCGGAAAATACCGCTTTAACAAGCTCGAATTCGGTGACATCGACGGCTTGCCGAGATTACTCGACATCGGTCAGTGCAACGATGTTTACTCCGCAATCTGTATTGCCGTAGCACTTGCCGATGCGTTTGATACAGATGTAAACGGATTGCCGTTGTCGCTGATTGTTTCGTGGTATGAGCAAAAGGCGGTTGCCGATTTGCTGGCACTTTTAAGCCTCGGAATAAAGAATATCTACCTCGGCCCGACACTCCCTGCATTTTTAAGCCCGAATGTGTTGCAGTATTTGTCAGAAACATTCGGCTTGCGTCCAATCAGCAACGCAGAAGATGACCTGAAAACCTGCCTTAAACAGAATGTTTGATGATATACTGTAGCGGCGAACAAGGTTCGCCACTACAAATTGTTTCCAACAATTGACCGTAAAAAATGGCTAACGGTTTGTCATACAACAAAAAACGGAGCAGACTGAATTGTGTCTGCTCCGTTTTTGAAAGAGATATTTATGAAAATACTACTGAGTTACTTTTTCTTCTGATTTTTTATTTTCCATTTCCGATTCAAGTTCTTCTTCAATTTGTTTTATTTCATCGTCACGCCTTTTACCCTTTGTAAAGTAGGAGAACGGGGCAGAGATCAGCATTGCTCCGTAGTATGTAATGAATCTCCACATAAGGATTGCCGGTTTGATTTTGCTTATTGCACCGATTTTGAAGAACGAACCGAAGTACATTGTGAATGCAAGTTCCGCACCGCCCGACGCACCGGGGAGCGGGATAAGGTTTGCCGTGAACAGCACGAATGACTGAATGCAGATTGAATCATAGAATGAAAGTGTCGGCTGACCTGCCGCTCTTGCAATCGGAGCCATACCAAATGAAACATAGATGAGGTAGGGGATTGAAAGAATTAAAATTACCTGAATGAATACAAGTGCATAAATTACAACAAGCCGTTTTGCGCTTGAAAAAAGCTGTTTGTTTGTGTCGTGAAACATATCAACTTCTTTGTGAAGTCTTTCAACCTTTTTTTCGGGATTTTTAATGAACTTGAACTTTTTCATAATCTTATAAATAAGATTGATGAGCTTGTTTGTAACCTTGTGGCTGAATGAAACAAGCAGGAACAAAGCCGTCATTGCAAGCTGAACGGTAAATCCGAAAATAATGAAAAGTGTTGACCAGATGTTTGTAAAAGCATCGCTGAAATAGTTGAACCTTGTGATAACGGCAATAACGCTGACAGCGGTCATTACTATCTGATACACAATGAACTTTTGCGTCATACAAGCCGAACCGAAGCCTACGCTTATGTTCTTTTTTGACATAAGGTAAAGCTGCATAGGCTGTCCGCCTGTGCTTGACGGTGTAATCGCACTGAAGAATACTCCGACAAATGCGACCTTCAAAGCCTCAATAAAGCTGAAATTCTCATACTTTGACCGCACATATATCAGCGTGACAACAGCGTCAACAAGGATGTTCAAATCATAAATCAGCAAAGCCGCAAGGATAATCAGCATATTGCAGCCGTCAGGCTTTTTGAGCAAGTCGATCAGACCGTCCTCCGAAACAAAGAAGTAGATGATCAGATAAATCGAGATTGCCACAACAGCGAGATTAAATATCAGCTTTCCGCTGATTCTGAATTTTTTCTTTTCCAAATAAATCTTCTCCTGTGTGTTAAAAGTTATTATTCAATTGTAGTGGGCAGCAAATGTCACATCTGTGGCATTTGCGCAGAATTATATATCCTAATCATACTTTTTTTTAATAAGAAAATCAACAACAAATTTGTAATAAATTGCCGCCTGAGAAAATAAATTTATAAATTCACGCTTTTTTATTTTATCGAATGTACTTATTTTAGCATTTGTTCATTACACATAAAGAATTTAAAACTTGCACCCAAACTTTAGCTGTGATAAAATAATACGGTAATATGTGCGGAGGTGTTCTCATGGATACTATGTGTGTGAACGGAAAAGATTTTACCGTCATTAAGCTTCTCGGAAAAGGTAAGGGCGGTTATTCCTACCTTGTTTCAGATGGAGAACACAATTACATTTTAAAGCAGATTCACCACGAGCCGTGTTCATACTATACCTTCGGTAACAAAATTCAAAGTGAGCTTAACGATTACAAACGGCTGAAAAATGCCGGGCTCAGACTGCCGAAGCTTATTGACTGCGATGTGGAAAACGAGAGGATTCTTAAAGATTACATTGACGGCAAAACCGCATATGAGCTTGTTTTGCAGAATGAGATGAAACCCGAATATATTGAGCAGATTCGTGAAATGTGCAGACTGTTGAATTCAAAAGGAATTAACATAGATTATTTTCCGACAAATTTCATTTTAAACAACGGACTTTTGTGGTATATCGACTACGAATGTAACGATTATATGGAAGAGTAGAATTTAGAAAACTGGGGAATAAAGTATTGGAGCAAAACGAAGGAATTTTGTGAATACCACGAAAACAATAAATAACGGAGTGAACTTATGGACTTTTTCAGTACAAATCTTTTTAACTGGTACGGACTTGCTTTTGCAATTGCTTTGCTTGTACCCGACATCGTCTATATAAAAAGCAACAGAATAGACAGAACAATTTTTGATAACAGGGCTATGCTTTACATAGAAAGAATCGGAAAATATTGCAGTATTTTCCTTATGGGAATTAACATCGGCGTGCTTGAGGGCGGTTTTACAAAGCCGATTATGGAAACCTTTTGGATAATCTCAACCTGTGTTCTGACGGTCGTTGCACTTATTTTGTGGCTTTTATGCTTTAACAGATTTTCAAAATTATGGGCATATCTTCTTACAGCCGTAACCGCAGTAATTTTTATGATGAGCGGACTTTTGCAGGTTAAAACGCTTTTGCTCACGGCAGGCGTGGTGTACCTTATCGGGCAGCTTTATGTTACAAATAAGTATGTAAAATCAAAAATGCAATAATTGTGTAAAATATTGTAAAAAGATATTGCAATATTGTTTGTTTGGTACTATAATGACCTTTGGCTGACAAATATTTGTTTTTTGACTGGAGGTGAAAAGATGAATGTTATTATGCTTTTAAAGCATAAAGATTCTTTAAAATATATTTATGAGGACAATACCCTAAGACAGGGACTTGAAAAAATGCGTGCTCACAGCTACACCGCTATCCCTGTTATAACCCGTGACGGAAAATATGTCGGCACGGTGAGCGAGGGTGACTTTTTGTGGCATATAATTGACAAAAAGACTTCGGGCGATATTGAAGAACAGGAAGAATTTCGTATCCGTGACATACTCCGTCCCGACTTTAATCCGGCGGTTAAAATTTCGGTAGGTATGGACGAGCTTCTTGCACGGGCAATGAATCAGAACTTTATCCCCGTAACCGATGACCTCGGTACTTTTATCGGTATCGTAACCCGTCAGGATATCATCAGATATTTTGTCAATAAATAAGATACATAAAAACGGTGGATGCTGAAAATTGCATCCGCCGTTTTAGTTATGACAGAAACTGAATTTTAAATATACAGAAATCTACATATCAACTTCAGATTAATGTATTACAATCAAAGTACGGTGAGGAAAATGTACAACATTCTTTTGGTTGAGGACGATAAAAATATTCGTGAAATGCTTGTCGAATATTTTTCAAAAAGAGATAAAGAAAAATTTAATATCACCCTTGCGGAAAACGGCTTAAAGGGACTTGATAAGGCATATGAGAACAGCTATGACCTTTTGCTCCTTGATGTAATGCTCCCCGAAATGGACGGTTTTACGCTTTGCAAAGAAATCCGCAGATACAGCGATGTGCCGATTATGTTCATCACGGCAAGAACAAGCGAGGCGGATATGCTCAACGGCTACGCTCTCGGCTGTGACGATTACATTGTAAAGCCGATTGCTCTGCCCGTATTTTATGAAAAGGTGAAAGCCCTTATCAAGCGTTCAAAAGGACTTGTACGGCACAATTTGCTTACGGTGGGGAATGTTTCGCTCAATCCGAACAACGGTGTTGTTGTGTCCGACGGTGAAGAAGTAACCCTTACCGCAAAGGAATATGCTATTCTTAAAATTCTGTTAGAGAATAAAAACAGCGTTGTGTCCCGTGAAAAAATCATCACAGCCGTTTGGCACTATGACACAATGATTGATGAAAGAGTGCTTGACACGCATATCAAAAATATCCGAAAAGCATTGGGCGAAAATGCGTCTGTTTTGAAAACGGTAATACGGCGAGGGTATAAGGCGGAGGATAAAAAATGAAATCAAGATATATCAAACGGCGAAAAAAGTTTCATTACATTATAATTTCCGTAACAATAATTGTGTGTCTGCTGGGAACGGTTTTTACCTCTTTTGCAATACTCGACAGTTCAAGGGATTTACTCATAGCCAACGCAGTAAATGAACTGAATACAAAGATGGACTATATTAAAAACGGCATCGTAACAAGTCCGAATAATTCCTACAATGAGTATGTGGCGCTGATTAATGAAAATGTTGACAAGGGCAATACATACTTTCAATTAACCTATGATAACGATATGACGATTACGACAGACAATGTACTGACTGTCCATTATAATGATATCAACGGCGGAATATTGGATATGGGTACAGAAAATTATATTAGGTTTGATGTACTTAAAAATTTGCTCAGTGATAATGAGTATAAAGAAATTTGCGGATATCTCAACACTCCGACTGATAATGACGGAAATTACTATATCTTGATTTGCAAAAAGTTTTATGAAAGCGAAAAATACGGCTATGTCCCTTGTCAGCTTGAGGTTCTAAAGACCAACAAAGTGAATGATTGGTATGTTCAGGATGAAGTTGTTAAAACATATAGCTTTGACCTTAGCAAATATGATTATCTGACCATAGAAGAATTAGAGGCTTCTCCGTTTGAAAATGACGAAATGCACCGTAATATAATTGATAAGGACTTTTTCCTTGGAAAAAGCAAACCGAAATACTCCCAAAAAGATGTTGAAAAAATCCTGAGTGACATCCTGAGTGACAACAGTCTGTTTACAGACATCTATGATGAGACTGGGGCAGTTCCTGACGGGATTTTTAAATATTATGTATTAATGGGAGATTCCCTTTATTATACCGAAAATCATATGATAAACAACTCGCCGAATGAATATAAAGAGGTTACAAGAGTATTTCATATTACTTCTTTAAAAGAAATAAATCTGCTTGATGATTGCCTATGGAAGTTTATAACGGTATTTGCTGTTGCGTTTACGATAATGGCGGTGGTGATTACGGTTGAAATTTTCTCGTGGAAAGATTTTAAAAGGCGAACCGCACAGGAGGAAACCCGTCTTGAAATGACAAATGCAATTGCGCACAATCTCAAAACCCCCTTGTTTGTCATAGGCGGTTTTGCGGAAAATCTTAAAAATGAGGAAGATACCGAAAAGAAACTTCATAACATAGAAATCATTCAGCAACAGACCGAGGAAATGGACATTCTTATTCACAGAATGCTCGATTTGTCACGATTCGATTCGCCCGCATTAAAGCTGAATTGCGAAGTTTTTGACTTTAAACCGTTTATTGAGAAAATTCTTGAAAATTATTATGTTCACACAGAACACGAAATTATTTTCATTTACAACTCAAAGGCAAAAATAAAGGCTGACCCTGCCATGCTTAAAACGGTGCTTGAAAATCTTATCGACAATGCCGAAAAATATTCCGATTACGGTTCGGATATCACAATTAATGTTTCGGATGATGTATTGTCAATCAGCAATCAATGCTCGTCATTTGACAGGGAAAATCTCTCAAAATTGTGGCAGCCTTATTTCAGAGCCGCAAAGGGAGATAATAAGAGCGGCAGCGGAATAGGACTTTCAATAGTAAAATCCGCCCTTGAAATGCATGGATTCAAATATAAAGCCGAATTTGAAAACGGGATTATAACATTTAAGTTCAGATTTACTTCACTCGATTGAGTTTTTCTGCCTAAAAAATCGGAACAGCCGTAAACCCAATCACGGCTGTTCCGATTATTTTTATTTTGTTATGTATAAAATTCTATTTTTGTTTATAATACATCAGGCAATGGCAGTATCCCTCAAATTCGGGATCGGCAATTTTTGCCCTGAAATCCTCACACATACACAGCGTTGCAGGGCTTCTGATTAACATATACGGACAATAACCGCCCGTGCGTATAAGCTGTTTGCGAACTTCTTTTACAATTTCTTTGTCTGGATTAAGCAGAATTTTCAATTTAATCACCATATTTGCTAGGTAGATTTTATGCCGATTTTCGGGTATTCGGTAATCTTTTGATTCCGTCTACAATTATATCAGCAATGACAGAATTTTACAATAGAAAATTTGCAATAAATACAAATTTATTTTGAACAATTATAATTAAATCTCAAATGCAATAATATACTATATAAAAAATTCATAAAAAACAGCAAGTGAAGAATTTTTGCGACAATTATTTGTTGAAACAGTTGATTTTTGCAAAATAGTGTGCTACAATAGCGTTGTGATTGTATATACATTTATCATACAATGATTTTTAGTTTTCAGGAGGAAAAATTTATGAAAAGAGTATTATCTCTTGCAATCGTTTTGATGCTTGCATTTTCATGCGTGTTCACAGCGTTTGCACAGACAGACGACACAGCGTCACCCGATGAGGCAAAAAAGGTAACAGAGCTTAAAATTACAAAGCTCCCCGACAAGCTTACATACACATCAGAGGATGTGATTGAACCGGATATTGATTTATCAAAAATCGCAGACGAAAATGCAACAGAAGAAAGTCTAATCAAGTATTTCAGTCAGTTCAATCTTGAACTCAAACTTGACCTTACAGGTATGGAAATTGAAGCTGTTTACAGTGACGGTACAACCGAAAAGGTTGATGCTAAGGACTGCAAAGCTGAGCTTGCTGATCCGTTTAATTACGGCGAAGTAATTAAGGCATTGATTGAATATGAGAAAAATATGCCTGAGTTTACAGAAGATATGACCGAAGATGAGTTTTATGAACTCCTTGAAAAAGCTCTTAAAGTTTTAGTTGATATGATTTACAGAGAGTATACTGTAAATGTATCATATCAGGATGCACAGACAAACTATAAGATTATGCTTGAATATCTTGACGATCCGTTTAATCCCGATTTACCCGATGACAATGACCGTTACGAAGTGGTTTCTGTAAAAGCACCCGAAAAGGTGAACTACACAAAGGCTGATATCGTAGATTTGGCTGATTACGATTATGATGATGAGCCGATTTACGGTTTTACTCCTGACTACAAGGGTATGGAAGTTGTTGTTAAGGATATCGTAACAGGCAAAACTTATACAATCAAATTTGACGGTACAGAAGATATCTATGTTGATGATGTATGTGTTGACTTCCCGGATGATAAGGATCAGAAGTTTAAAGTTGGTTGCCAAATTGATGTAAATGAACTCCTTGGCCTTGACGAGGATGAAGAATATATGACAGATGTTGATTTTTCGTTTGTAGTAAAATACAATGTATCAAAGTCTGCCGTAACTTCTTCAACAAAAGATACTGCAACAAAGGATACAGTAACAAAATCTGCAACAGGCGGCAACGGTGCAGTTCAGACAGGCAACCCGATGACTGCTGTTTCGGTTGCACTTGTAATGCTCGTTGCAAGCGGTGCAATGTTCGTTTGCTACAGAAGAAAGATTGAAAAGTAAATCAAATAATTGACACTCATTTTTCTTAATATTCAGACAACTGCCCCCGAATCTTTCAAAGGTTCGGGGGCAGTTATGTTCTGTGAAAAACGAAACGGCAACGGGAAAATTTATCCCGTTGCCGTTTAATACTTTAATGATTTCAACACTTAATCTTCACCGATAAGCTTTACGGTTGTTGCGGTGTGGTGAACCGCATCAAGATACTTTCCGAAAACATCGGCTGTTTTGATTTTTAAACTTGAGGTGTTTACACACGGATGACAGCCGACATATTCGCCCTTGAGAACATCCTCGTCAACAAGAAGTCTTACTCGGTTGTCCTTGTCATTCATAAGCCCCATAACGCTCACCGCACCCGGCTTGATGTCGAGAAATTCGAGCATAAAATCGGGAGTCGCAAACGAAAGTCTTGCACTTCCGATTTGCTTTGACAGCTCCTTTGTTTTAAAAGGTTTGTCACCCGGCATCATAAGAAGATAGAAGTCGGTTTTCTGCCTGTTGCACAGAAAAAGATTCTTGCAAATCAGAACATCAAGCACAGCGTCAATCTCGTTGCAAGCCTCCATTGTGTCAGCATGTCCGTGGTCGGTTCGCTGATATTCAATTCCAAGGCTGTCGAGAAGGTCATATACTCTGATTTCACGGTCTTCTCTGCCTGTTAAGTCGGTTGGTCGTCCGTTGTAAAGTTCCATTTAAAATCCTGCTTTCCTGTAGTGTAATGCCTGTATCAATATTCGCTGTCGTCAATATAAGAATCATCTGTATAGTCATACAAATCGGATGAGGAGGTGTAATCATCGTAGTAATATTCGCCTGCGTATTCCTTATAAGATGTTGAATCACCCGGCAGATAATCCTTGTCCATATACAGCTTGCTGTTCAGAATACCAAGCTCCTGCAACGCTTTTATAGTGTTTTTAAAGCTTTTGGGAACAGTATAAACAACCTGTGCTCTTGCGGCAGTATTGCCGTTGTAAGAATCCATATTTCTTATTCCATCGTAATACGAATTAACATCACCTGTTGCAATCGCAATCACACATACAGCATCGGGTTCGGATTCTATAAAGCTTTCGTATGAACCGTAATTGACATAGGCAACATCAAGCGCATGATCTGCATACTCGGTCATTTGACCTATTTTCGCAAAGTCCTCGTCACTGCAATTATCAAGGTCTTTGAGAAAAGCCTCTTTAATTTTTTCGGCTGTATTTTTGTAATTTTTAGAATAATTTACTGTTCCGTCATCATCAGTATAAATGATTTTGCTTGATACAAAATCAGGATGCTTATCGTCAGTTGCTTTGCCGTCAAAGCCTGCAACGATAAATGTGTTAATATCCTTGTAATCAGCTTTTACAAGCGGACTGTATGCCTTGATATAGCCCTTTGAATAAATGATGTCGGATGTGTCAAGTTCGTTATAAGTGCTTGAAAGATAGCTCTCAGTTTCTTCAAAAGCCGATGTTGAACTGTATGCTCTTGTGACAATATGACCGTTATTAAGCGTGTATGCAAATGCGTAATCGGGATTTTTTGAAATCTCGCTGAATACAGGAACATTGTCCTTGAACATTGAAATCCAAGTGTTCTTGAACTTGTTCTTTACCGAATAATTGCGGTTGTCAACAAGTTGGAAATGTGCCTTCAGGATATTTGCGATTGTGTCTTTGTCTGTAATATCGTCAGCCATATCTTTAAGATTTTTGCCGACAGCACTGCCTTTTGCCTGATAGTTTGAATTTGCGTCATAGAATCCGGCACTCTTGATATCCTGAGTTTTCGGTACATAACTGTTGTAGCCGAATGCGTCAAAACAGCAGAGAGCAACACCGACACAGCTTACAATAATTAACGCACCGAGCGGAATCGAAGTTTTGATAAGCTTTGAAAAGCCTCTGTATAAAATAAGATGAACGATGATGTAAACGGGAACGCTTGCAAGAATAAATCCGAAAACAAAGCCTGCATATCCGCCCAGAACATTTACCGAGCCGAAAAGCACACCGAGGAACATGCCTGCAAGGAATGAAACAAGCACCTTGATTATGTAGCACGGAAGGTGGAATGCAAATGCCGACTGTGCTCTTTCCGCTTTTCTCTTTTTTGCAAGAAAAGCACCGAGAACAATACAAGCAACCGAGAAAATCAGCCAGTAAATAATGTTGATTCCGTCATATGCGGCAAGCGGATTGAGTGCGTTCATGATAATGCTGTCTTTGAAAATTCCGACATAAAAGCCGTCAAAACAACCCACAACAATGCCTTTGATGAAGATTGCGGAAAGCGGATAAGCTACGCAAACCGCAATGAACATAAGCACGGAGTTGAGCATTGTTCCGCAACAAATTGCAATAAGACCGAAAAACGAGATTGATGCAAGTGTTCCGAGGCATATTTTGAGGAACATCGAACTAAGCTCGCTTATTACGGAATTTCCTGTGCAGACCGTGATAATTGAAATCACTCCGAGGAAGAATAATGTCGGGATAATTGACATGAGGTATGCCGACGCTGTTTTTGTGACAAACAGCGTCGACCTGCCAATCGGCAGAGAACCGTACAAATCAGCCTTGCGTTTATTGTGCAGATACGAATAAATTCGCACCGTGTAGATGATTGTAAATATTATTGAAATAAGATAAATGAGGTTTGCCGATGAATACTGGAAAATCTCGATTATGCCTGTGCCTGAGTTCGTAACTCCCAGAAAGTTAAGGCTTAACAACGCACCTGTAAAGGTCATGTCCTCGCCAAGCACAACGCATATTGTGTAGCAGATTACAACCGTTACAGCCGAGATAAGTCCGAATACCACAAGCAACGGAGTACAGGCTCTCAGGTCACTGCGGAAGAATGAAAATGCCTGTTTCATTCTGCTTTTAAATGATGTTTTCTGCGTCATAACCTGCTGCCCCCATTTCACTTATAAAAATTTCCTCCAATGTCATCGGAACGGCTGAAATGTAAAGAGGTTTACGCTCCTCAAGCTTTGGCATAAACTCATCTTCCGTTCCTCTGATTGTAAGGTCGAATATATTTCCGTTTCTCCACAAATTGATAACATTGATTTCTTCAAAGAACGAATTATCGGGAACTTCCGTGAACGCAACCTGAACCTTGCGGAGTCCAAGCTTGATTTCGTCAATTTCACGCTCAAGAAGCAACTTGCCCTTGTGGATAAGGCAGATTCTGTCGCACAATTCTTCAAGCTCACGCAGATTGTGTGACGCAATGACAACGGTCATATCGTTTGCGGAAACATTGTCAATGAGAATTTTCTTTACAAGACGGCGGACAACCGGATCGAGTCCGTCAAAAATTTCATCAAGCAAAAGATATCTCGGACAGGTTGAAATCGCCAATATCAAAGCCGCCTGTCTTTGCATACCTTTTGACATATCAATTATTTTTGCATCAGGGTCAATAGGAAACACGGAGCAAAATTGTCTGAAAGCGTTCTCGTTCCAATTCGGGTAAAGACTGCGGTAAAGATATGCCGTGTTTTCGAGTGTTGCACTGTTTGAAAAATACGGAAAATCGGGAATAAAAAAACATTCGCCCTTAACAGACGGATTGTTATAAATGTTCTGACCATTAATTTTAACTTCACCGCTGTCAGCATCAAACACACCTGACAAAATTCTCAGAAGTGTTGATTTTCCGCCGCCGTTGCTTCCGACAATGCCGAGTACGGAGCCCCGGTTTATGTCGAGCGTAAAATCATCAACGGCAGTTACCTTACCGAACCTTTTTGTTATGTGATTAACCTCAATCATTCTTACCGCCTCCTTCGTATATGGCGTCAATAATGTCAATAAGCTGTTGGCGGGGAACGCTGTACAGTTCTGCATTTTTGGTGGCTTCTCTGAATGCTTTCAGAGCCATATCTCTGTATGCCGTGTCTTTTGTCAGCTTGTCGGTCATAAATGTTCCTCTGCCGACAGTTGAGTAAATGTAGCCGTCAATTTCAAGCGTGCGGTATGCCTTTGCAACGGTATTCGGGTTTACTCCGATTTCTTTTGCAACCGTTCGTACAGGCGGCAGTCTGTCACCCGATTTGAACACACCCGCCGATGCAAGTCTGATTACATTGTTGCAAATCTGCTCGTAAATCGGCACACGGCTTGTGAAATCAATTGTAAACATAGCCGTCCTCCTTTTAATGATTTATATGCGAATTTGTATAACATGGCTAATTCTACACTTAAATTGTACCATTTGATTGTACCATTGTCAATGTACAATTTTAAAGTTTAGAAAACTTTTTAAAAAAATTACTCAAAGTATAAAAGCAATAAAACCGTCAATAACTATTGTAAAGACAAAACCGATTAAAATTCAGATTCGGGGGTAATTCTTTGCAATACGGAAAAGTTGA
This sequence comes from Ruminococcoides sp., assembly GCF_057037865.1. NCBI lineage: Bacteria > Bacillati > Bacillota > Clostridia > Eubacteriales > Oscillospiraceae > Ruminococcoides > Ruminococcoides sp. The sequence goes on along the minus strand of NZ_DBLZMS010000006.1, from coordinate 49,110 downwards.
AATCTGCGGAGTAAACACATCACAGCTAAAACTGCTTAAAGAAAGCGAAAAACGGGAACTGCTTAATATAATCAAAAACGGTTCTCCTGCCGAAAAGAAAAAGGCAAGAGACAAGATGATTAACGGAAATTTGCGGCTTGTGCTGTCCGTAATTCAAAGATTTACAAACAGGGGCGAAAATCCCGATGATTTGTTTCAGGTGGGTGTAATCGGGCTTATCAAGGCGATTGACAATTTTAATCCGACGCTTGATGTAAGATTCAGCACCTACGGAGTGCCTATGATAATCGGTGAAATCAGACGGTTTCTGCGTGACAACAACTCAGTTAGGGTTTCACGCTCAATGAGGGACACGGCTTACCGTGCAATGCAGATAAAAGAACAGCTCACAAATAAAAACAACCGTGAGCCGACTGTTGAAGAAATTGCCAAAATTATGGAGATGCCAAAGGAACAGGTGGTGCTTGCGCTTGAGGCAATTGTCGAGCCGGTGTCGCTTTATGAACCCGTGTTTTCGGACGGAAACGATACTATATATGTAATGGATCAGATAGGCGATAAGAATGACGATTCAACATGGCTTGAAGAAATTGCCGTAAAAGAGGCAATTACAAATCTTTCGGACAGGGAAAAGCGGATTCTTTCAATGAGGTTTTTCCGTGGCAAAACTCAGATGGAGGTTGCGGCTGAAATAGGAATTTCACAGGCACAGGTCAGCCGTATTGAAAAAGGTGCTCTCGATACTATAAAGAAAAACATTTAACCGTAAGTGCAAAACAGCTGTTCAGTCGGACGGCTGTTTTGTGTTTGCATAAATTTATGTGTAAAAAATCACAGGCAAATTTCGTAAAAAAAGACGAAAAAACAGTTTTTACTTTACTTTCGTACTTTTGTGTGTTAAAATTTTAGTGTATGAAAACATATTGCTTGCAAAATTTACGGAAACAAAATTAAGGAGGAAACGGTTTTGAATTCAAAGCTGAAAAATGATTCTACCGACTATTTATTCAAGGCAATTCTTTCTCTTGAAAACGAGGAAGATTGCTATCGCTTTTTTGAAGATTTATGCACAAGTGCAGAGCTTAAAGCCATGTCACAGCGTCTTGTTGTTGCAAAAATGCTTACCGAAAAAAAAGTATATACCGAAATTGTTAAGGAAACAGGTGCGTCAACCGCAACTATCAGCCGAGTGAAAAGAGCGTTGTTTGACAACGATACATACGGCTACACGCTTGTGCTTGACCGAATTAAAAACGGAGAAAAAGAGTAATGCCGAGCTATTTGTCATTTGCCCGATTTTATGACGGACTTATGCAGGACGCCTGCTATGAAAAACGCTGTGACTATATTTTGAAGCTTGCCGAAAGTTTCGGTCATGATATGGGCATAACGCTTGACCTTGCCTGCGGAACGGGAACTCTTACCCGACTTTTGAAAAAGCGGGGCGTGGATGTTTTCGGAATTGATTACAGTATGGAAATGCTCAGCGAGGCAATGCAAAGTGCCTCCGAAGAAGGGCTTGATATCCTGTTTTTAAGGCAGAAGATGCAGAGTATTGACTTGTATGGTACAATAAATACCTGTGTTTGTACTCTCGACAGCATAAATCATCTTACAAAAATTGAAGATGTTGCAAAGACATTTGACCGTGTGGGACTTTTTATGGACGATGACGGTCTGTTTATTTTTGATGTCAACACGGTGTACAAGCATAAAAATATTCTTGCGGATAATACCTTTGTGTATGAAAACGACAGCGTTTTCTGCGTATGGCAAAACACTCCCGAAGATGATAACAAGGTGAAAATCGACCTTGATTTCTTTGAGGAAGAAAACGGTGTGTATTATCGTTCGTCCGAAAGCTTTTCGGAAAGAGCCTATACAGATGCTGAAATCAAAAAAATGCTAACGGATGCAGGTTTTGAAGTAGAGGCTGTTTACGGCGACCTTACCTTTGAAAGCCCGAAAGCGGATGAACAGAGGGCAATTTATGTTGCAAGGATGAAAAAATCACGCAACAAAGAGTTTAATGAATCGAAAGGATAACCGATATGGATAAAATAATTCGTTGTATTACATCTGACGGTGCGATTATGGCGGCTTGCGTTGATGCCTCTGACATAGTTTTTACTGCAAAGAAGATTCACCATCTTTCACGCAGTGCCACAGCCGCACTCGGCAGACTTTTGTGTGCAACCTCAATTATGGGCGATATGCTCAAACAGAAAGATGCGTCAGTCAACCTCCGTGTAATGGGTGATGGTGAACTCGGTCCCGTTATCGCAGTCGGCGACAGCAGCGGCAATGTAAAGGGTTATGTCGGCAATGCAGACTGCCCGACGGAATATTATGAAAACGGCAAAATCAATGTTGCAAAAGCAGTCGGCAGAACAGGTATGCTAAATGTTATGCGTGACTACGGTTCAGGCGATCCGTACATAGGTCAGGTTGAGCTTGTCAGCGGTGAAATTGCCGAGGATATTGCAAACTACTACGCAACAAGCGAACAGATTCCCACAGTTTGTGCCTTGGGTGTGCTGATTGACAAAGAGGACGGCGAGGTTTTGCTTGCAGGCGGATTGCTTATTCAGCTTCTTCCGGGTGCAGACGATACTGTTATTGACAAGCTGGAAAAGAATATTGCAGAGCTTGAACCCGTTACAACTATGCTTGCAAAGGGTATGAGTATTCTTGATATCTGCAAAACAGCCCTCAAAGGCTTTGAGGTTGAAGTGCTTGACGAAAACCCTGTTAAGTATGTTTGCGGTTGTTCAAAAGAAAAGCTTGAAAATTATTTTTGTACCCTCAGCGATGACGATATCCGTTCTATGGTCAATGAACAGGGTGTTGCCGTTGCAACCTGTCACTTCTGCAATAAGAAATATGTCTTTACAAAGGATGACCTTGAAAAGCTGATTGCAGAGAAAAACAGCAAAGAATAAAGATTTTTAAAGGCCTTGTCGCAAATGTTCGTGATGTCACTCATAAAAATGAAAAAAATTTCAAAAAAGTGTTGACATTTGGAACAAGTTGTAGTATGATAATATCTGTCGCTGAGAGATATTCGAAATTCAACAGAACTTCGATAGAGCGACAAAGGCATGTGGGAGCATAGCTCAGCTGGGAGAGCATCTGCCTTACAAGCAGAGGGTCACAGGTTCGAGCCCTGTTGTTCCCACCACATTTGGCCCGGTAGTTCAGTTGGTTAGAACGCTAGCCTGTCACGCTAGAGGTCGACGGTTCGAACCCGTTCCGGGTCGCCAATTTTTGCCTCTGTAGCTCAGTCGGTAGAGCAGGGGACTGAAAATCCCCGTGTCGGTGGTTCGATTCCGCCCGGAGGCACCAATAAAATGCGGATGTAGCTCATCTGGTAGAGCGCCACCTTGCCAAGGTGGAGGTAGCGGGTTCGAGCCCCGTCATCCGCTCCATTAAATCAGTACAGTTGATGTACTGGTTTTTTTATTTTACAGATTTTTTTTCCAAACAAGGGGCTCGAAGGTGTAGCCTTGCGACCGCCGCCAGTGGCGGAAAGAGGGAGCAAAGCACTGTCTGAAATAAGGAGCAAAAGGAAATACATTTATGTGCAACGCATTGCGACTGTATTTCAGACGGTAAACCTTAAAATTAAGAGCGTTGATGAGAGTTAGGGTTACGCACCGCAAGCAGTTGGCGAGGTAGAACTTTTTGCATTAAACAATCCCCGTCATCCGCTCCAACTAAGACAGTACAGAAATTGTGCTGTCTTTTCTTTTTTGTACAATCTCGTAGGGGCGGATATCATCCGCCCGCAAGTAACTACTGAATTCTTTTGACAGACCCGATTTTATAAATGTCGCAAAACAATTGTTATACTGTAACAGCGAACTGCGCTTTCAAATAATACCGTGTGAAAACACGGGGCGAAACTCTTGTTTACTGTTTGAAATAAGGAGTTTACCATACTTGTATTAATAACTTCAGCGACTATGTTCTGATTGCCGATAATCACGAAATTGTAATTAGCAAATAAATTTTAAAAAACTGCAAAAACGGTATTGACAATCGACTGATTTTATAGTATTATATTACCTGTCGCTGAGATGTAATCGAAATTCGACAGAACTTCGATGAGCGATATAGGCATGTGGGAGCATAGCTCAGCTGGGAGAGCATCTGCCTTACAAGCAGAGGGTCACAGGTTCGAGCCCTGTTGTTCCCACCACATTTGGCCCGGTAGTTCAGTTGGTTAGAACGCTAGCCTGTCACGCTAGAGGTCGACGGTTCGAACCCGTTCCGGGTCGCCAATTTTTGCCTCTGTAGCTCAGTCGGTAGAGCAGGGGACTGAAAATCCCCGTGTCGGTGGTTCGATTCCGCCCGGAGGCACCAATAAAATGCGGATGTAGCTCATCTGGTAGAGCGCCACCTTGCCAAGGTGGAGGTAGCGGGTTCGAGCCCCGTCATCCGCTCCAACTAAGACAGTACAGAATCGTGCTGTCTTTTCTTTTTGTACAAATCTGTAGGTGCGAATATTATCCGCCCGCAAGTAAGCACACAAATTTTGTGATAAAATAAATAGAATTATCTAAAAACACAAAATGATTGTCATACAGTATCGTTCATCGGACAACGACGGAATCCCTTTGGCAGAGCCTGTATATTCCACACAACAAAAGGTCACGATTTTGAACCGTGACCTTGTTTTTTAAGACTATATCAGTTATTGATTCTTGTCAGCTTTGTGCCGGCTATGTAGAGAGTATCGCCGTCGATTCCCCATGTATCCGAACCGCCGTTTGCGGGATCGTCAGACCATTTGAGTGACTGCGACTGACTTTGATTTACAAAAGAAACCTCAAGGCTGATTGAAAGAGTTTTTTCATCATCAATGCTGTACTTCATATCAATCAAATTAAAAATCTCATCATAGTTAATAATGTCGCTGTATTCCGAGCTGCCAACATAATTTGAAATAAGTTCGCCGAGTTCTTTTGCATTCGGAATACCGATTGTTCCGTCAGGCTTGAACTCAAGTTGTAGGCTTACTCCGTTCTCCTCGGCAATCCATGTACCCTGAATCTGTCCCTGAGGAGTGGCTTTGTTAAGTCCGTTAAATATAAAGAATGCCGCAATTGCAACAACGAGTGCAACCGCAATGCCGCACGCTGTAATTATAAACGGTGTCTTTGACTTTTTCTTTGGAATCGGCTGTGCATACTGTGGCTGAACGCCCTGATTGTTATAATCATAAGAATATCCGCCCTGCTGACCGTTCTGATACTGATTATATCCGCCCTGTGCATTAACTGTCTGATACTGCGGTGCGGAATAATCATTTGCAGGCATCTGATTATATGCGTCAGTCTGATGATTTTCAACAGGCTGTGTCTGCTCATTCCGAACATTCATATCGGCAGTCTGTTCAACCGACTGATTTTCTGCAATCGGCTGTTCGTTCTGTACAGCTGATTCCTGTACGGGTACAGGCGCTCCGCAATCGGCACAAAACTTTTCATTAGGCAATAACTGTCTTCCGCAATTTTTACAAAACATACTTCTTCTCCTGTTCAACAAAAAATAATTTCGAGGAAAACCCCTTTACAACAGCAAATTCAACCATATTATCTGTTTATTTTTATTGTACTGTTTTTTCTTCTTCAAGTCAACTGATATTTAAAAATCAGTGTTTTTTTACATAAAAGATATACTGAATACAGAAGATTTTACTGAGGATAGATTCGTATAATCATTCTCGGTGACTATTTGTCAAGTTTTCATTGACAAATTACGACACAAATTGTATATTATAAGTAAGGGAGCTGACAAGTTAGTCGGCTGAGAGGAGGCTGAATGCCTCGACCTATGACCTGATTTGGATAATGCCAACGGAGGGAAACAGCGAGCCTTTACGGACACACCTTTTGTTGGTGTGTCCGTTTTATTTTTATAAAGGAGAATCCGCTATGATTGGAAATTGTCTTGAAAATGTAAGAAAAAATGTACCGCTTGTACACAACATCACAAACTATGTAACAGTAAATGATGTTGCAAATGTACTTCTCGCTTGCGGAGGAAGTCCGATTATGTCAGACGAACCCGATGATGTTGCCGACATCACAAGCATTTGCGGCGGTCTTAACATCAACATCGGTACACTTAACAAAAACTCAATTGAGGGTATGTTCATTGCAGGCAAAAAAGCTAATGAACTTTCTCACAAGATTCTACTTGATCCTGTCGGCGCAGGCGCAAGCAAGCTCCGCACAGACACAGCGGTTAAGCTTGCAAAAGAAATCAAATTTGATGTTATCAGAGGTAACATCTCGGAAATCAAAACTCTTGCACTCGGAAGCGGCACAACAAAGGGTGTTGATGCCGATGTATCGGATGCGGTAACAGAAGAAAATCTCGATAACGCAGTTGCATTTGTAAAGGATTATGCCAAAAAGTCGGGATGCGTAATTGCAATCACAGGTGCTATTGACCTTGTAAGTGACGGCGAAAAGTGCTATGTAATTCGCAACGGCCGTCCCGAGATGAGCAAAATCACAGGAACAGGCTGTCAGCTTTCGGGTATGACAACTGCATTTATCGTTGCAAACCCCGACAATGTTCTTGAGGCAACTGCCGCAGCAGTTTGTACAATGGGACTTGCAGGCGAAATCGCTTTTGCAAATATGGCAGAAACAGACGGCAACTCAACATACCGCAACCGAATTATTGACGCTATCTATAATATGGATGCCGAAACACTTGAAAAAGGAGCAAAATATGAATTGCGATAAAAAAGATTTGTTGCTCTATGCCGTAACCGACAGGGCATGGCTTAACGGTGAAACACTTTGCAGTCAGGTTGAAAAGGCTATTAAAGGCGGTGCAACATTCATTCAGTTAAGAGAAAAAAATCTTGACCAAAAGCATTTTCTTGAAGAGGCTCTTGAAATTCAGAAACTCTGCAAAAAGTACAATGTTCCGTTCGTAATCAATGACAATGTAGAAATTGCAAAAGAAATTGACGCTGACGGTGTTCATGTCGGTCAGAGTGATATGGAGGCAGGCAATGTCCGCAAGATTCTCGGTGACGACAAAATCATCGGTGTTTCGGCTCAGACTGTTGAACAGGCTCTTCTTGCTCAGAAGCACGGAGCAGATTATCTCGGAGTCGGAGCAGTTTTCAAAACAGGCTCAAAGGACGATGCAGACGATGTTTCACACGATGAACTTCAGAAAATCTGTGAGGCTGTTGACATTCCTGTAATCGCAATCGGCGGAATCAGCTCTAAAAATGTTACGGAACTCAAGGGCAGAGGTATCGTAGGCATTGCCGTTATCAGTGCTATTTTCGCTCAGCCCGATATTACAAAGGCAACAGCAGAGCTTAAAGCACTTACGGAAAAGACGATTGCAAATGATTAAATCTGCAATATTTGATGTTGACGGCACACTTCTCGATTCAATGAAGATATGGGATGACGCAGGAGAGCGTTACCTCTCGTCTGTCGGCAAAACAGCCGAAAACGGACTTTCCGAAAAGCTCTGTGCTATGAGTCTGACGGAAGGTGCGGAGTATATGAAAAAGCAGTATGCTCTTTCCTTTTCAACTGATGAAATAGTTTCGGGTGTGCTGAAAATCATTGAAGATTTTTACTTTTATGAGGTCGGTTTAAAAAACAATGCAAAAGAAATTTTGCAGTTTTTGGAATCGAACAATATCAAAATGATTATTGCAACATCAAGCGATAAAACGCATATTAAAAAGGCATTTGAAAGGCTCGGTATTCTAAAATATTTTACGGACATTGTGACCTGTTCACAAATCGGAAAAGGCAAAACAAGCCCCGACATTTACCTTGCCTGTGCAGATAAACTCGGAACAGCTCCGAGTGAAACGCTTGTATTCGAGGACGCTGTTTTTGCCGCAGAAACTGCTCACAAGGCAGGTTTCAAAACGGTGGGAGTGTATGACGAATCGAGCAGGAATGACAAAAACAGAATAAAAGCCGTTTGCGATTACTACGCAGACAGCTTTGAAAAAGCGGCAGATTGGGGGCACCACCTTTTGTCGCTGTAAAAAATTAATGCAAAGAGGAGATTAAAATGAAAACAGCATTAACAATCGCTGGCAGTGACTGCAGCGGAGGCGCCGGTATTCAAGCGGATATCAAAACTATGATAACAAACGGTGTTTATGCCATGAGCGCAATCACCGCACTTACCGCACAGAACACAACCGGCGTTACGGCAATTATGGAATCCACACCCGAATTTCTGGGTGAACAGCTTGAAAGTATCTTTACGGATATTTATCCCGATGCCGTAAAAATCGGAATGGTTTCTTCATCAAGCCTTATAAAAACAATTTCGGACAAGCTGAAAAAGTACGATGCAAAAAATATTGTTGTCGATCCGGTTATGGTGGCAACAAGCGGAGCAAAGCTTATCAGCGACGAGGCGGTAAGCACTCTCAAAGAGCATCTCTTTCCGCTTGCAACAGTTCTTACACCGAATATTCCGGAGGCGGAAGTTCTCTCTGAAATGAAAATTTCAAATGAGGAAGAAATGATAAAAGCCGCTGAAATAATCAGCGAAAAGTACGGTTGTGCGGTTCTCTGCAAGGGCGGACATCAGATTAACGATGCAAACGATTTGCTCTTTAAAGACGGCACCTACACATGGTACAACGGCAAAAGAATCAACAATCCCAACACACACGGAACAGGCTGTACACTTTCAAGTGCAATAGCCGCTAATCTTGCAAAAGGCTTTGACCTTGACGCTTCCGTAAAGCGTGCAAAGGATTATATTTCAGGCGCACTTGCGGCAATGCTTGACCTCGGCAAAGGCAGCGGTCCCATGAACCACGCTTTTGACATTCAAAGTAAATTTACAAAAGAAAATTCGGAGGCAGAGCAATGAAAAAGCAGACAAGTGTATTTGAAAACAGTTTGATATGGTTCGGAGCAGGCGTTTCAATCGCCGAAATTCTCACAGGTACATACTTTGCTCCGTTAGGTTTTGAAAAGGGTATTTTAGCCGTAATCATCGGTCACATAATCGGATGTGCAATGCTCTTTTGTGCAGGACTCATCGGCGGTAAGTGCCGTAAAAGCTCAATGGAAACCGTAAAAATGAGCTTTGGCAACAAGGGCGGACTTCTTTTCTCTGTCCTCAATGTTATTCAGCTTGTCGGCTGGACAGCCATTATGATTTATGACGGTTCGCTTTCGGTAAACAGTATTCTGAATATGGGCGACACAGGCAGGTGGATTGCCTGTATTGTAATCGGTGCATTGATTGTACTTTGGATTCTTGTCGGCATTTCAAACCTCGGCAAGCTCAACACAATCGCAATGGCGGCACTGTTCATTCTCACAATCGTGATGTGTTTCTTTATTTTCGGAAACGGCAACGGTATGGGTGCGGCAGGCGATGACTCAATGTCATTCGGTGCGGCAGTTGAGCTTTCGGTAGCAATGCCGCTTTCATGGTTACCGCTCATCAGCGACTACACAAGAGAGGCGGAAAAGCCGTTCAAGGCAACTCTCGCAAGCACACTTGTTTACGGTGCGGTAAGCTGTTGGATGTACATAATCGGTATGAGTGCATCTATCCTTACAGGCGAAAGCGATATTGCAAAAATCATGCTTAAATCAGGACTCAGCATTGCAGGTCTTATAATTGTAATTCTTTCAACAGTTACAACAACCTTCCTTGACGCTTATTCGGCTGGCATTTCAAGCGAATCAATATTCTCAAAACTCAAAGGAAAATATGTTGCCGTTGCAGTAACAATAGTAGGTGTAATCGCCGCAATTGTTTATCCTATGGATGACATCACCGATTTTCTCTATCTCATCGGTTCGGTATTTGCTCCGATGATTGCCATTCAGATTGCAGACTTTTTCATTCTCAAAAAAGACAGAGCAAACAAAGCCGTTGACATCTGCAACATCATAGTATGGCTTGCAGGCTTTGCGGCATATCGCTTCTTGCTGAATGTTGATACCATAGTCGGCAACACCTTGCCCGATATGGTTTTCACAATCATCCTCTGCATCATAGTTACCAAAATCGCAGATAAAATCACCTCAAAATCCAAAAAAGCGTAATCGCTTACAACAAAGTCAAATCCCCGTCAGATTTAGCCATTGGCTAATAAGGCAGTATTTAAGGAATTATGGTGTAATCCCGATAAAGGGGGTTACACCTTTTTCTTTATTATTTAAGCGGATTTCTCCGCTTTTTTCTGTTTTACTCTTTCCATTGTATCAATAAGCTGTTGCTCTGTCGGAATGTCAAATAATCCGGCTGCCGTAAAGTAAATATCCACTTTAACATTGTTGTGAGAATGCTTTTTCTCATTGTTGTGAATTTCTATACGCTCAATAAGTTTGTTTACAACGGTTGGAGTAAGTTGTTTCATCTCTGTAAATTCCATAAGTCCCTGATAAAGCATCTTCATATCGACAGTTTGCTTTTGAAGTTCAATGAGAACTTTTTCATTTTCCTCAACCTCTGATATAAGTCGCTTTTGCTCAGCTTCGTATTCATTTGCCATACGGGAATAACGCTCATCGGATAACTTACCGAGAATATTATCCTCATAAATTCTTGAAAATAGTTTGTCCAAATCGGATATTCTTTGCTTTGCACTTTCGGTTTTGGCTCGCAAAGATTTTTCTCGATTTATAGATTCTGCACCTTTCTTTTCGGAGATAAGATAAAGAAATGCACTGTTGTAGCAACGAACAAAATCCGCAAGTTCGGATATGGCTTCTTTAACGATTGCTTCAAGTACAACATCTCGTATAAAGTGAATTGTGCAAGTACCACGACCGTCTTTGTAGGAAGAACACCTCCAAAACTCTTGATTTTTCTTTAAGCTTTTAGAAGCACAAAAGTGAAGTTTAGAACCGCAATCGGCACAATATACTAAACCTGAGAACAAACTCCTTCTTCCTGTTGCGGTATTTCGCCTTTTATTCTTCCTGAGTTCTTGCACTCTCAGCCAAGTGTTTTCACTGATAATTGCTTCTTGTGTGTTTGGAATAATCTGATAATCCTCTTGTAATTTCTCAATTTTCTTATGCACTTTATAACTGACTGTTGTACTTTTGCCGTTTACAGTACAGCCGGTATATTGTCTGTTTTCAAGAATATGAACAATAGAATTTTCTCTCCAATGATAGATATTAATAGGCATAGGATTGCTTGTTTTCTTACCTACGGAATTGAAATATGCTGTCGGCGTAAGCACTTTTTCGGCTTCAAGTTGTCTTGCAATTTGCGACGGACCTTTACCCGAAATGCAAAGATTAAATATCTTTCTAACAATTTCAGCCGCAGGATCATCTATGTACCATTGTTCCTTGTTACATTCAATTTTCTTGTAACCATAAGGCACTGTTGAAGAAATCCTCATACCCTTTGAGGCTTTCATTTCATTAACGGCACGGATTTTCTTTGAAGTTTGTGCAGCATACCATTCGTTAAAAATGTTATGAAACGGCATCATTTCCGTTCCCATGCCTTTCGTGGTATCAACATTTTCCTGTATGGCTATGAAGTTGACACCTAAGGTCGGATAGACAATTTCCGTATAATGACCGCAAAGCAAATGCTCTCTGCCAAAACGGGATAAGTCTTTTACAATTACGGTTGATACCTTACCTGCTTCAATAAGGCTTTCCATTTCCTGAAAACCGGGACGGTTAAATGTTGTTCCGCTGATACCGTCATCGACAAAGAATTGCGGATGTAAATATCCGTTTTTCTTTGCATAAGTCATAAGAATTTCCTTTTGATTTGATATTGAATTACTCTCACCCTCTAAATTGTCGTCTTGAGATAAGCGGCAATACAGAGCGGTGATTTTTTCTTCTTGTCCTTGCATATTTTTGTTTGTTGCCATAAATTATCTGCTCCTTTCTGTGACAACAGGGCATTGCAATGTATAGGTATTGTACACTTGCAATGCCGCAGTGTCGATTGTGCAAACTTATGCTATCTTTAATTCTGTAAGTAAATCTTCAAATTGTTGAAGCACATTTTCTCTGCCGTTAGGATTAAAATGTGTACTGACTTCATAAGTTGTGTTGCCTATTTTCATAAAGAACGCTTCATCATTCTTTTCAAAATACGGTGCATATATTGATTTGTTTTTATCTGTCATCTTTCGTCCCTCCTGTTTCTTTCTCTTTGTTTCTGCCATTTTTCAAGCAGGGAAATGATTGTCTTTTGTATATCGGATTTGGTGTAGCTTTTCGGGAAATATTTGCGTATATCCTCTTCCATAAATCTAACTTGCTCTTTTTGATTTGGCTTTTCTTCATTGAGAACGGCGAAAACCGTATCGACGAAAAAGTTGCCGTCTTTACTGAATTTTCTTAATCGCTGTGCCTGCGATAATGACGGTGTAGCGTCGGTAAATTCGATTTGTTCAAGCAATATTTGCTGTTCATATTCCGACAGATATGAAATTTCCACCGCAGGAGTAAAGGCTATTCTTTCTTCATCAACAAGTTTAAGTAATTCGGGTATTAAGTATGTCAGGCGGATATATCGCTGTATTTGTCTTGCACTGTCATCGACGGTTTCTGCAATTTTTTCATCTGTTCTTGACTTTGTGCCAAGTTGGCACGAAGTTTTCCCTTGATATTTCAAAGCCTCTGATTTCATTTTGTAGGCAAAAGCTTTTTCACTCGGTAAAATATGCTCACGGTGTATGTTTGAATCCACCATTTGCACAATTGCCTCGTCTTTTGTAAGTTCTTTTATTATCATGGGTATGTTTGTTATCCCTAACGCTTTGCAGGCTTCAACTCGTCTGTGTCCGCTGATAATTTCATATTTACCCGCCGGAAAAGAACGAACTATTATCGGTTCAAGCAATCCGTTTTCTTTTATGCTTTCTGTTAATTCTTGTTGCTCAATTCCGCTTCTTTTCTTAAACGGATGATTTTCAAAGGGAACAAGCAAATCTATACTTATGTTTTTTATCATTTTAACCTCCATATATATTCTTTTCTCGGCCGGTAACAGTCTTAATCTTCTAAGTCTTATTACCTTCCGTTATTCGGAAATTAAGAAAACCGAAAATCAGAATTGTTTCAGATAGATAATGCTCGGCTTCCCCTGACCTTGTCTTTTGCGAATAATCAAATCTGCGACTTCAAGTTCGAAGAATAACTTGCATATCTTTTCGTGACCGAAATGCAGTTTTTCCTGAGCGGATTTTATTGTGAAATATTGATATACTCTGCCTTGTTTATCTATCCAGCCGTTTTTGACGGACAAATACATTCGGTCAAGCAAAAGTCCGTACAGCATTTTTGCATCGGTTGAAACCGATTTGTACTTTTCTTCAAATAACGCTTTCGGTACTTTGTAGAAAGCAAAATTTTTGGCGTCCGATGTTTTGAAATATTTGTTCACTGTATCACCTCTGTTTCTGTATTGATTTGGTGCCAAAATCGGTAATTTTTTCTTTTGTATCGGCTATTTATTGAAAACAAGTATCTCTACATCAAATTAACCGCTGTCATCATATTCACGGCAATTTTTAACGCTTTTTGCACCTCTTTTGGATTTGTACTTCGGGCAGAAAACAACGATTGTCTTGTGGCTCTGCTTGCATTTGTTTTTGCATTTAAGACAAAGGCTGTTATATATTCGTCTGCCTGTTTTGGGATTTATGAAAAAATCCCATTCTCGCTTTGCCTTCTTTGATAATCTCGGCATTGTAAAAACTCCTTTCACTTGTTTGAACCGGGAGAGGCATTTTGCACCCCCTATTTGCAAATAAATTTTCCCTCTCACTTGGTAGGCAACGAAAACGGTCAAAAATTAACCCTCTGACAAATATTTTTTTATTACCCCTTCACTTGTTAGAACTGAGAACGCTTTTTTGGGGGGTGTTTTTGAAAAATTTATATTTTTTAATATTTACCTCTCTATTCATTTGGACAAGAGGTGTCAAAATGCACACCCATTTTCTTGATTTGCAAAACATTTTTATTTACCCCCTTACTTGTTTGAACAGGGGGAAGCGTTTTGTACCACCATAAGATGGAAAAGTTAAAAAATTAAAATAGCCGCCTGTGTGTTCAGACGGCTATTTATTAGTCAATTTGATTTTTTGAGAGTTTTAAAGTATAATTAAGAAAAATATTTATCATTTTGATATACAACAGATTGTGATTTAATTTTGTTATGTAGGTGGTGGGATGATGTATAATCCACAGATAGAAACATTTATAAAGGTTGCGGACGCAGGAAGTTTTAACAAAGCGGCAGATGAATTGTATATCACGCCGACTGCCGTTATTAAGCAAATCAATTTGCTTGAAAGCTCGCTTGACTTGGTTTTGTTTGAGCGTACGCACCGTGGGTTGATACTGACTAACGCAGGCAAGTCGCTTTATCAAGACGCTAAGTACATTATCGGCTATTGCAAGGACAGTGTTGTCAGGGCGAAAAATGCAATGAGCGAGGGCGAAAATATTATTCGTATCGGCTCGTCACCTACAACTCCTGCCCAATTACTTATGCAAATGTGGCCGAAAATTCAAGAGCAATGCCCGGATATAAAATTTGAAATTGTTCCATTTGAGAACACACCCGAAAACGCAAAAGAAATACTTGCGAATTTGGGAAAGAACATTGATATTATCGGCGGAATATTTGACGACACAATGCTTAAACTCAGAAAATGCGAGGGCTTGCAATTATCCCGTGAGCCGTTTTGCTGTGCAGTATCCATTCACCACAAGCTTGCACAAAAGGATAAACTTCAAATCAGCGATTTATACGGCGAAAATTTAATGCTTATGCACCGTGGCTGGAGCAATTATGTTGACCGATTGCGTGACGATATTTGGCAAAATCATACGCAGATACATATTGTTGATTTCGATTTTTACAATATGAGCATATTTAACAGATGCGAAAACACGAACGATGTTTTGCTTGCGATACCGGGTTGGGCAAATGTTCATCCTTTGCTGAAAGTTATTCCTGTTGAGTGGGAATACAGTATTCCGTACGGTCTTTTACATTCGATGACTCCAAGCGAAAATGTTCGACGGGTTTTAGATGCGGCTAAGAATATAGTTAAAACTAAATAAGCAGTTATAATCCAAAGGTATATACTGAACAACAAAACGAGACTTCATTTGAGGTCTCGTTTTTCTTATAATATAGTTGAAAAGAAAAACTAAGGAGTGGTAGAAATGAAAAAATTAAAAGCATTGCTTATAAACGGCAGTCCGAGAGCAAAGGGCTGTACTTACACGGCATTGACCGAACTCAAAAACACATTGGAGCAAGAAGGTATGGATGTTGAACTTATCCATGTAGGGCACAAGGATGTGCACGGTTGTATCGCTTGCAGAAAATGCAAGGAAATCGGCAAGTGCGTATTTGATGACATTGTAAATGAGGTTGCACCTAAATTTAACGAGGCAGACGCTTTTGTTATCGGAGCACCTGTTTATTACGCATCTCCTGTCGGCGGAGCAATCGCATTTCTTGACAGATTATTTTTCAGTACGAATTTTGATAAGACAATGAAGGTCGGTGCGGCTGTTACAACCTGTCGCAGAGGCGGTAACACAGCATCATACGATGTGCTCAACAAATATTTTTCAATCAGCTCTATGCCGATTGCCACAAGTCAGTATTGGAATATGGTTTACGGCGGTCAGGCAGATGAAGTTTTACAGGACAAAGAGGGCTTGCAGACTATGAGAACGCTCGGCAGAAACATTGCTTTTATGGCCAAGAGCATTGCACTGGGCAAGGAGCAATTTGGGCTTCCCGAAAAAGAACAAATTACATTTACAAGCTTTCATCATTAAAAGCAAGGAGTAATTATGGTATTTTATTTCACCGCAACGGGCAACAGCCTTTATGTTGCAAAGTGTATTGAAGAATATCCTGTCAGCATACCGCAGGCTATAAAAAATTCATCAATCTATTCAGACAACCAAATCGGTATTGTTTGCCCTGTTTATTGCGGCGAAATACCGAATACGGTAAAAGAGTTTTTGAAAAAATCGAAGTTTGAAACAAAATATATGTATCTCATTTTAACCTATGGCAACAGTGCAAGCGACTGCCCCGAGTTTACATATAACGAGTTTAAGGCTCTCGGTATCAACTTTGATTATATAGATACCGTTCACTGCGTTGATAATTACCTGCCTGTTTTTGATATGGCAGAAGAAAAGAAAATTGACAAAGATACAGATGCTCAAATTGCACATATAATCAAGAATATCAGACTAATGAAAAAAGGTGTTCCAACTGCAACAGACGCAGACAGGAAACTCCACAAGCAAGTGGCAACGCTGAATAAAATCATTCCGTCATTTAATAACGGCAAGATGATTAAAATAACCGATAAATGTATCGGCTGTAAAGTGTGCGAAAAGGTTTGCCCGACAGGCAATATAATTGTGCTGACGGATTACGCACAAAGGCGAAGCAAAAAATGCGAATACTGCCTTGCCTGCGTTCACGCTTGCCCTCAAAAGGCAATTATCATTAAGCACGAGAAAAACAAAAACGAGCGATACAGGAATGAAAATGTATCACTCGATGAAATAATAAAATCAAATTTTCAGGATAGGAGAGAAAGCTATGAATAATTTTATTTTTGAAAATTCGTCAAAGGTATATTTTGGCGAAGGCTGTGTAAAGGAATATCTTTCAAATATTCTTTCAGCTTACGGCGACACGGTTATGCTCTGCTACGGCGGTGGCTCGATTAAGAAAAATGGCATTTATGACGAGGTTATAACCGTACTCAAAAAAGAAAACAAGGCAGTTGTTGAGTTTAGCGGTATTCCGTCAAACCCGACATACAGCAAGGTGCTTGAGGGGGTTAAGCTTGCTAAAGAAAGCAACGCCGATTTGATTCTTGCAGTAGGCGGCGGAAGTGTTATGGACTGCTGTAAGGCAATTTCACTCGGTGCAAAATATGACGGTGATATTTGGGCTGACTTTTGGGCAAGACCGGGTGTGATTGATTTTGAACCGTTGCCGCTTGGTATGATCGTCACTGTTTCAGGCACGGGCAGTGAATGTAACGGCGGTGCCGTAATCACAAATGAAGAACTTAAAATCAAAACGGGCAAAGATTATCCTCAGCTTAACGCAAAATTCGTTATGCTTGACCCGACATATACTTACAGCGTTCCTGAATTTCAAATGGTATCGGGTGCTTTTGATACTCTTTCACACATTATGGAAATCTATTTCAGCGAGCCGAATGAAAGCAATGTATCGGACGATATATCCGAGGCTCTTATGAAAAATGTTATCACCAATTTGCGTGCCGCTATCAAAAATCCCGAGGACTACACAGCAAGAAGTAACCTGATGTGGGACGCAACAATGGCAGAAAACCGTATCATCAAACTTGGCAAAAAGACGGATTTTGAATGTCACCAAATGGAGCACCAGCTCGGCGCATACACTAACTGCAACCACGGTGCAGGTCTTGCCGTTCTTCATCCTGTTTATTACAGACATATTTGCAAGGCAGGCGAAAAGAAATTTGCTCAGTTTGCAGTTAATGTTTGGGGTATTTCAAAGGACGGCAAAACAGACGAAGAGCTTGCAAAAGCAGGTGTTGAGGCCCTGGCAGATTTTATTAAGGAAATCGGTATGCCGACAACCTTTAAAGAACTTGGAATTGATGAAAATATCAACCTTAAAGAAATTGCAGACTCATGCGGCATTGTACCGGGTGCATACAAAAAGATGACACACGAAGAAATTCTTCAAATTTTTGAAGAATGTAAGTAAACCCTTGACCTAAAGTAAACTTTAGATATTAAAATTTAATTATCAAGCAGAAAAGGAGTAACTATTATGGAATTTACAAAATTAAATAACGGTGTTCAAATGTCAATGCAGGGTATCGGAACATTTTTGCTCACACCTGACGAGGCAGAGGCATCTGCAACCTACGCTCTCAAAAACGGATGTCAGCTTATAGATACAGCAAATGCTTATTGCAACGAAAAAGCAGTAGGCAGAGCAATGAAAAACGCTGGCATTGACCGTAAAAATATTTTTCTTGAAACAAAGCTTTGGCCGTCATTTTATGAGCAGGACAATGCAGTAGACAAAACTCTTGAAAGACTTCAAACAGATTATATCGATTTGCTTTTAATTCATCAGCCTGCCGGAAACTACATTGCAGGATATAAGCAAATGGAAAAGGCATACAAGGACGGCAAGGTTCGTGCAATCGGTCTTTCAAACTTTAACGAAGAGCAGATTTGCGAAATCCTAAATATCTGCGAGGTTAAGCCGTCTGTTCTTCAAACCGAAGTGCACCCGTATTATCAGGAAAATGAGCTAAAAAAATTCCTTTCTCACGAGGATATTAAAATTCAGGCTTGGTATCCGCTGGGTCACGGTGATAATGCGCTTCTCAATGAGCCGCTCTTTAAGAGCCTTGCGAAAAAATACGGTAAGTCGACAGCTCAAATCATTCTTCGTTGGCATATTCAGGAGGGCAACATTATTATTCCGGGTTCAAAGAACAGCGACCATATCAAGGCTAATTTTGATATTTTTGATTTTTCACTCACTGATGAAGAAATGGCAAAAATATCATTACTTGATAAGGGCGTAAGATATTATACCTCAACACCGGAAATGCTTAAAAAGTATGTCGAGATGATACCGCCTGTTGACGAACAAAAATAATTAAACTAAAGGAGATTAAGATTATGAAAAAATTAACCTCAATTCTTTTGGCACTTGTGCTTGTGTTTTCTTTCGCAGCTTGCTCTAATAATTCGAGCGACAATTCAAATACAACCTCAAGCACTTCACAAACTGCGAATGCTCCGGCAGATACTTCAAAATCCACCGATGAAAATATCCAAAATTCTAATACAAGTTCAAAAATATTAGTTGTTTATTATTCTGCAACAGGTAGCACAAAAGCTGTTGCAGAAACTATAGCCGACACTTCCGGAGCAGATTTGTTTGAGATTACACCTGTTGACCCTTACACAAGTGATGACCTTAACTGGACTGATGACAACAGCCGTGTAAGTGTTGAGCACAACGACGAAAGCAAGCGTGATGTACCACTTACAAAGACTACGCCTGATAATTGGGCAGATTATGATACAGTATTTATCGGCTATCCGATTTGGTGGGGCATTGCTGCTTGGCCTGTAAACAATTTTGTTAAGGGCAATGATTTCAGCGGCAAAACCGTTATTCCGTTTTGCACCTCATCTTCTTCGGGTTTAGGTCAAAGCGGTGACCTTTTAGCAGATATGGCAGGCACAGGCAATTGGCAGGACGGCGAAAGATTTTCTTCAGGTGCCTCATCAAGCAAGGTCGAATCTTGGGTAAACGGTCTTGACCTTAAATAAGTTTATCAAATCTATAGCTGTGCTTTTGGCGGTTACTGTTACGGTGATACCATTATGTCTTGGCTTTTCGGCGAACATTAAATTATTAAGAGAGGTAATATTATGAAAATTCTTTTTATTAACGGCAGTCCGAACAAAAACGGAAATACTGCTAATCTTGCCTCAATTCTTTTGAACGGCAAGGAATACGAAACACTTAATTTAACTGACTTCACAATCGGCTCATACGGTCAAACTTTACCTCATGACGGACTTGACAGAGTGATTGAAAAAATGAAAGAGGCTGACACAATCGTTATCGGTTCTCCGCTTTATTGGCACAATATTTGCGGCTCTGTTCGTAATGTTTTAGACCGTTTTTACGGCAAGGTTGACGAGAGCGAGCTCTTAGGCAGAAAGCTATATTTTGTATTCCAAGGTGCGGCACCCGAAAAGTGGATGCTTGACGCAGGCGAATACACAATGAAACGCTTTGCCGCACTTTACGGTATGAAATATATGGGAATGGCAACGAATATTAAAGAGGCTAAAGATTTAAGCAAAAACATATGAACTCTAAAATGAAATTGAAGTTAAAGCCGATAATTGATATTTTAATGACATTTGCTCTGCTTCTTTTGATGTCCTACGAGCTTTTAGGCTCAACTGCACACGAGGTAGTCGGCGTTGCTATGTTTGTGCTTTTTGTTGTTCATCACGCACTCAATATAAATTGGGCAAAGCATTTAGCGAAAGGCAGGCAAACACCTATAAGAATTTTTCAAAATATTCTTGTTTTGCTTGTGCTTATATCATTTGTCGGCTCAATCGTCAGCGGGGTAATTGTTTCAAGGCATCTGTTTGCATTTTTGAATATAAAATCAACCTATGCAGCGAACAGAATCCATATGCTTTCTGCATATTGGGAATTTATATTTATGTCGCTCCACCTCGGACTTCATTTCAATATGATTTTGCTAATGATAAAAAAGAAAAAGCAACTCTCACCAAAAGTGAAGACTGCTTTCAAAATAATATTCATACTCATTTTTGCATACGGAATTTACGCATTTTTCAAACGAGATATAGCATCTTACCTGTTCCTTAAAAATCAGTTTTTCCTCCTTGGCGATAACGAACACCTTCTGCTTTATCTCTTTGACTATATGTCAATAATGTTTTTCTTTGCAACATTGAGCCACTTTGCTTTTTCAATATTAAAGTCGAATACAAAAAGCGGGTCTTAGGGTGTCCCTAACGAGAAAATTACCGTTTGGATAACCAAATGGTCTGCTCGCTAAGATTATGCATTGCAACTTGGCAAATAAAATTTAAGGCACAGCCTACGGAAATTTTCTCCGTAAGTTGTGCCTTTTTCTCATTTATAAATCACTTGTTCATTAACGATTTCTGTTGCTCTGTTGCGAATATTATTCATTTTTTGCACCCACAGCATCATATTTTCGGCTTTGAGTTTTTCCGTAACTTGTTCCTGCTCAGCAAGTGATTTTATTGTCTGTTCAAACAAATTCTCTGCCTGAAGCTCAACATCGGCAAGGTAATTGTAAAGCTTACCCGATGTAAGAAGATTGTAATAAAGCACTCGATGACTTGATTTCAAATAGCGTCTGTGCCTCATTGCCCACACACTGATTTGCCTTTGGTTTTCATCAGGTAGCGTAAGAGTTGGCAAAAGATAATCGCCTTGTTGCGAATAACTACCGCCTATATTTTCAAAATTTGTTTTCATATTGAAGCCTCCTTGGATTTGGTAACTTCATTATGCTGAATACAAAACGAAAAGACAAATGTGTGGATTTAAGAAACAGAAAAAGGCTCTGACCTTTTACAGTCAAAGCCTCATCTGCCATTGCAATGCCTTAGTTTTATTAAGTTTTATCATACTGCCTTATCAAACCTCAGCATTCTCCGACGGGGATTTTTACATTTAATTTTCGTTATTATATTTTAAAATATCATCATAAGCAATCAGGCTGACATTTCCGAGTTCATTTGCCTTATCAATGCAACCCTTTGTAAAACCGGATTTTGAAAAAATATAAAAATGCTTTTTGTCGAAATTAAAAAGCTTACTGCGTTCAATAAGTGTTTCAAGAACACCGAGGTCAACACTTTCATTACGCCACTTACATTCAGCAAAAAGAGCCGTATTTTTATCTGCCGAGCCGATTATATCAATTTCTTCCTGTTGTCTTGTTTTTGGATTTGTTCCCCACCATCTGCCGATATCTGTAAAATCAATTTCGGAATCACCGTTCAGCAACCTTTTCCACAAATACTGCTTGCAGATTTCTTCAAACACAGCACCCATATAATCCGACAAATACGGTGCAATTCGACTGTACGCAAGTTCAACCGCACCTCTTGAAATTATCGAAGAATTTTCCGGCACAAAACGATACCAAAATCTGAACATATTATCCTCGATAGAATAAATTGTTTTCTTTGTGGATTTTTCACCGTACGGCACTTCTTTTCTCACAATTCCGAGAGCAACAAGATTCTTGACATAAGCAACACAAGTGCTTGAGGTTTCTCCAACCTTTGTTGAAATTTCGGATATTTTAGATGCACCTGTAGCAATTGCCGTAATCACGGCATTATAAATAGCCGGCTCTCTTACCTCTTGTTTCAAAAGATTGTTAGGTTCTTCATACAGAGCCGATACAGGATTCAGAAAAATATTTTTTATATTATCCTCTATTGAAATTTTGTTGTTAATCTGCAAGAGATATTGCGGTGTACCTCCCACAAGCCCGTAGGCAAGCGCCTTATCTTCAGGTGACATCCCGTTAAAATACTCACAAGCCTCACAAAATTCAAACGGCAAAATCTTAAACTGAGCCGTTCTTCTGCCATACAAAGGAGCTTTGTATGCAAGCACATGGTCCTCAATATATGACATTGATGAACCGCAGAGAATAAGAAACAACTTTGAACTGTCTTTATATTTGTCAATTAACATTTGCAGTGTTGATGCAAGACTTCTTGATGCCCTTGCTACATACGGATATTCGTCAAGGCAAAGGACGATTCTTTTGTTCTCTGACAATTTAAAAACATATTCAAGTGCCGACTGAAAGTTTGAAAAAGCAGTATCCGTTTTCATTCCTGTTGAAAATTCAAGAATACACTCGCTCAAATTTTCAAGATTTTGCTTTGCATTTGTTTCAACTCCTGTGAAACAAATTGCGTTTTTATCCTTGACAAACTCGTTTATGATAGCCGTTTTTCCTACACGGCGGCGACCGTATATGACGGCAAATTCAAATTTTCCGCTGTTATACAATCTGTTAAGCTGTAAAAGCTCATTCTTTCTGCCTATAAACAAAATTCTCACCTCTGACCGTTTGCAAATTACTCATTTACGATTTAGTTATTTACGATTAACTAAATTATAAACCACTGTTTTTACTAAGTCAAGATTATTTTGCAATTTAGTTGGTTACGATTAACTAAATCGTGATAAAGTTATATTTTTTATATGTTGTAAAAATATGTCACCAAAGAAAATTTCGGTATAAAAAACTGTATGAATCAAACAATATTACTGCAAATAATTTGCTGAATATGTATCAGACAAAGGGCAAAATTGTCCGAAGGGAGTTTTTAATATGAAAGCAACAGGAATCGTCAGAAGAATCGACGATCTCGGCAGAGTGGTTATACCGAAAGAAATCAGGCGGACGCTTCGTATTCGTGAGGGAGATCCGCTCGAAATTTATACCGCAACGGACGGCGAGGTTATTTTTAAAAAATATTCGCCTGTCGGAGAGCTTGCGGAGTTTGCGTCACAATACGCAGATGTGCTTGCCAAAATCAGCTCAATGCCGACAATCATAACAGACCGTGACCATGTAATCGCTGCCGCAGGAGTTTCAAAGCGTGAATTTCTTGAGCGCAGGGTAACAACCGTGCTTGAGGGATATATGGAAAATCGCAAAACCTATTCGGCAACACAGCAGACGCTCGGCGATATTCAGCCGATTGAGGGCATTGAACACTATGCATCGGTAATCTATCCGATTATCGCCGCCGGAGATGTTTCGGGTGCGGTAGTTATGCTCACAGGCGAACAGACCAAAATCCCGACAAATGCCGAAATCAAGCTTGCACAAACAGCCGCCGCATTCCTCGGCAAGCAAATGGAAGAATGATTTTTAAAAATAGGTAATAATAAAAAATGCGGTCGGGAAGACAGGTGTAAAACAATACACCGAATTTTCCCGACCGTATTTGTATAAATCAAATACACAAAACAACGCTTTACCGTATTTAACATTTATGGTATCATTAAATAAATTAAGCTGAAAGGTATGTTTCTTATGAATGGCTTTTCCGATAAGGTAAAACAAAAATTAGGTTACTATGTTTATGCCCTTGCAGATCCAAGAGATAACAAAATATTTTACATAGGCAAAGGAATTAACAACCGTATTTTTCAACACGAAGAAAAACTCGATAACTCAAATAAGTCGAATCGTATAAAAGAAATACTCTCATCGGGTAACAAAATCAAAAAACTAATTATATCATATGGTCTTTCGGAAAAAGAGGCATTCGTTGCCGAATCGACTTTGATAAATATAATGAACTACATTGACTCTCAATCACTGACTAATGTGGTTTCGGGACACCACACAGCACCTGTTATTACAGCTGAAGATTTTGAAAAAATTTACGGTGCTGAAATTCTTTCAAAAGAAGATATTTTCCGCAATCTTTTAATTGTTAAAATAAATTCGCTTTATAAATACGATATGTCAGACAGCCAAGTTATGGAATGTGCGAGAGGTCATTGGATAATCGACACCAAACGAGCAGAAAATTGCGACTATCTTATTGCTGTAAATCACGGACTGATTGTCGGAGTTTATGAAAATATGAAGTGGTATTCTTCAGGTGTGGAAACTCCATTCTATCCACGATTGTGCAAAGAAAATCTTTCAAGGTCAAATCGCAAATACTGCACCTGTCAAGCAGTTAATAAGCCGAATATTTACATAAACAAAAACATTGCCGATTTAGTAAATATGACGCAAAATCCTATTTCATACATAAACGGAAGAAAAAATACCGCTAAGGTGCTAAAACCATACTACGAAAAATTCATCAATAATTCTATGGATATTCATGATTTTGAAATGAATTTCGGTAATGATTTGGTAAAAATGGGATTTAAATTAGGCAGTTTCAATGATTCAAAATATGAATATAATAACAAAAACATTTTAAATATTACCGATTACAATCAGCTTAAAAAAATGCTGAAACATACGGATTACAGCACAGCCACATCATTGTTGATTTCAAAATGGAGATATATCACACATTGGAGTTATATGGATTATCAGCAGGAAAAAGATTTACCATTTTTCAAAGCTGTTATAGAAAGAATATTTGAACTTTCCGAGTAGCTTCATACAAAAAATTTTACAATTGATTAATTTTGAATAATCTTCAATTTTCTAAAAAACTTGCACATACAAAAAATAAAACTTCAATCTCTTGTCAACCGAAATTGAAGTTTTTTATTGACATAATTGTTCATCAATGATAATATACAAGTAAGGAAACGGCTTTAGCTGTTTCGTAAGTTTGAACAATAAAAATTAATTAAAGATTAACCGCTCTGTTCACGACACAGGGCGGTTGTTTCTTTATGGTGAACACAATAAAAAATGTGAAGATGATTATCACAGCTATGTATTCCACGCAATCACCCCCCTCTCTGATAAGGGAGTCGAAACAGCCGCCACCGTTTCCTTACCAAGTAATTATCGCAAAGTATTTTAATATATTCAATATCACGAACTTAAAATCACAATATATTTTATTATTAAATCACACCACATCAATCTGGCACATTTTCATTGTTTCGAGGGCGGAATTGTGGGTTTCGGGGGTTACGCCGGCACAGCAAGCCGAATCAACGCTGATTTCAGCGTTCGGGAAAAGTGCCTTTAGAATCAACGCATTTGACACAACGCAGATATCGGTGCAAAGTCCTACAAGCTCGATTCTTTCAAAGCAGAATTTATCCCAATGAGTATAGCCGAATGACGGCTTGTCAATATGAATTGCGTCGGGAACATCAAGTCCGTCTGCAATCTGCCAGCCGTGAGTATTTTTTACGCAATGTACAACGGGCAGTTTTTTGCCCTCGGGAGTGTTTAGGTAATCTTCACCGTGAGTATCCCTTGTAAAAATAATTTCATCACCGTTTGAACGGTATTCTTCAATCTTTTTGCGTACATTAGGCACAATTTTCACAGCCTCATCAGTACCGAGACTGCCGTCAATAAAATCATTCTGCATATCTATTACAATCAAAGTTTTCTTCATACAAATCACTCCGTTTTTAATTTTGAACTGTACATATCAAATATATCAGCTGACTTTGCCGCTGTCAATTTATTTGCAAAAATTTGTTTTGTAACTTGATTTTCGTTGTCGGCTCAATTAAAATAGTGTTTAGAAAAACTGCAAGGAGAACGCTTATGGGACATATGTATTTTGTCAGACACGGACAGACCGTGTGGAATGTTGAAAATAAAATCTGCGGTTCAACGGATATTGACCTCACGGAAAAAGGTCATGAACAGGCTGTTGAAACGGGCAAGAAAATTCTTTCAGAGAATATAAAAGCAGATATCATCCTCTATTCTCCGCTTATGAGAGCCGAAAAAACCGCAAAGCACATTTCGGAAATCACGGGAATTCCTGCAAAAGCAGAGCCGAGATTAACCGAGCAAAACTTTGGAAAATATGAGGGAACGCCAAGAAACGGCGAAGAGTTTCGCATTGCCAAAAGAGATTTCGTCAGCCGTTATGACGGCGGAGAGTCTATGCTGCACCTTGCACAAAGAATTTACAATCTGCTTGATGATGTGAAAGCAAGCGGAAAGGTTTGTGTTTTAGTTGCTCACAACGGCATTGCAAGAGTTGTCAACTCATATTTTAACGATATGACAAATGAGGAGTATGCAGATTTCGGTGTTAAAAACTGTGAAATTCTGCGTTACGATTTTTAAGTATTTCTAAATATCCGCATAAAATCAAGGAGTACCACGCATTGTGACACTCATATTTTAGTGTTGTTATGAATATTGACGACAGAGACAGAGGAAGAAAAGGCATAGAAGAAATGCTTGTGAGAATGTCAAAAATGACTGATATGCCCGACAATCCCAAGAAAAACAAAACACAAATATAAAACATAGGCAAGGAAAAATTAGGACGCTCCAAACGGAACATCCTTTTACATTTATATATAGCTATTTATGAGTTGCTTTGATACTGCTGGAGAAAAGCCTGAAACGCTAGCCGCGATGCAAATCGAAATCCGTTTGTGAACGCTTGTAGCTCATTCCGGTCGTAATTTCTACATCCGTTTGTTAATTTGTTCGAACAGAGCCTTTTGTTGTTCTGTGAGAGTGGCTCTGAGCTTTGTTTCAAGCCGCACAACGGTTACAAACGATCCGCCTTTGTCTGTGCCGTTTGCTATGTTCTGCGCTGTTTATTTAAAGAATGAGCGCCTTAATGCAATCTTAATACAGAGTGCCGAATCATTACACCGTTTTTTTATATTTCACGGTATACTCTTTGTAAACAAGTAGAAACAGGAGAAGTATATATGCCTAAAATTACACATAGAAAAAAGCGGCTGTCATCCTTTAAGCTGATCGTTTTGGGCTTTGCCGGCGTCATAGTGCTTGGAGCGCTGATATTGATGCTGCCGTTTTCATCGACTGCCGGAGTTGTTACGCCGTTTCACGAGGCGCTGTTCACATCGACCTCCGCCGTTTGCGTTACGGGGCTGGTCGTGCAGGATACGGGCAGTTATTGGTCCGCTTTCGGGCAGACGGTAATACTGCTGCTGATTCAGATAGGCGGGCTCGGTGTTGTGACAGTTGCGGCACTTTTCGCTATGCTGTCCGGCAGAAAAATATCGCTGATGCAGCGCAGTACCATGCAGGATGCCATCTCTGCCCCTAAGGTCGGCGGGATCGTCCGCCTGACTCGTTTTATTGTGCGGGGAACTTTTTTGATCGAGCTTATCGGGATGATCGTCATGCTGCCGACATTTTGCGGAAACTACGGTTTTAAGGGAATTTGGATGGCGGCGTTTCATTCGGTTTCCGCCTTTTGCAACGCCGGTTTTGACATACTCGGCACCGCCGAAAACAAATACCCGTCACTTACGGGATACATAGGAAATCCGGCGATAAACATTACAATTATGCTTTTAATTATTGTGGGCGGTATTGGATTTTTGACCTGGGACGATATTTACACAAACAAGTGGCATTTCAAAAAATACCGTATGCAAAGTAAGGTCATATTGGTAACAACGGCAATCCTCATTATCGCTCCCGCAGTATTCTTTTTCTTCTGCGATTTTACGGGGCTGCCGCTCGCCGAAAGGATTCTTGCATCGCTTTTTCAGTCTGTCACACCGAGAACCGCCGGTTTCAATACCGCTGATCTTCCCGCTATGACCGGTTCTTCCAAGGCAATTATGACCCTGCTCATGCTCGTCGGCGGCTCGCCCGGCTCCACGGCAGGCGGTATGAAAACGACCACGCTTGCCGTTCTGATTCTGAGTGCATTCTCCGTCTGTCGCAAAAAGGACGATGCAGAAGTCTGCGGCAGGCGCATTGACGGTTCGGCAGTGAAAAACGCCGCAGCCGTTGCCGTAATGTATTTCCTGCTGTTTTTTGTCGGCGGCATTGTTATCAGCACGGCAGAAGGTCTGCCGCTTAGCACCTGCCTTTACGAAACGGCGTCCGCTGTCGGAACGGTCGGGCTTACCCTTGGAATCACACCGCAACTCGGTGTTCTTTCTCAGCTTATTTTGATCGTCTTGATGTATCTCGGCAGAGTCGGCGGACTTACCCTGATTTACGCGGCGGTTTCCAACAAAAATCAGAGCGGAGCAAAGCTGCCACTCGAAAAAATCACAGTCGGATAAAGGAGTTACTATATTATGAAAAACATATTGTTAATAGGTCTCGGCAGATTCGGTAGGCATATTGCTTTGCAGCTGAATAAGCTCGGACACGAGGTGATGGCGGTAGACATCAACGAAGAAAGAGTCAATGAAAGTCTGCCGATCGTCACCAATGCACAGATTGGCGACAGCACAAACACGGAGTTTTTAAGGTCGCTCGGCATCGGAAACTTTGATGTGTGCATTGTCACCATCGGCGGAAATTTTCAAAACTCGCTGGAAACCACTTCTTTGCTGAAAGAACTCGGCGCAAAATTAGTTGTATCCCGTGCCGAGCGTGATGTGCAGGAAAAATTCCTTCTGCGGAACGGAGCGGACGAGGTCATTTACCCGGAAAAACAGGTAGCAAATTGGGCTGCTATTCGGTACACCGCCGACCACATTCGGGATTACATTGAGGTTGATGAGGGTCATGCCATTTTTGAGGTAGAGGTGCCGAAGGGATGGATCGGCAAAACCGTCGGAGAACTGGATATCCGCAGAAAATACAGCATCAATATTATGGCAACCAAGGAGAACGGAAAAATCAATATGGCAGTTTCACCGGAAACCGTTTTTACGGACAAGATCACTCTTTTGGTTCTCGGTGCTTACAAAGAACTGCAAAAGTGTTTTCGCATTTAACAGAGGTGAATGAGGATGGCTGAGCTATTGCTGATTGTCAGCCTGCTTGCCGTATTTGTTTTCGGATTTTATCTTATGAGCAGGCTGGATCGATTTCTTGAAGAAAACAGAAAGGCACTGTTAAAGGAAAACGAATCCTGCGAGCCTTCCAAAGTCCTGCTGCCGCATGGACTGTCCGAAAGTGAAATATTATGTGAGATCCGCCGTTTTCGTGAAACGCACGGAAATGTCGATATTATTCTTTCCGATGGGCAGAAGAATGATTTTTAGGTTGCGGTAGATTTTTTTACAGTTTTACTGTATAATAATAAAATAAAATAAAAAGGGCGGTGAAACCGATGAAAGTACAAACCGAACAGTCAAAATTTGATACAGACGAGCATATTCTTGTCTGCCTATCCTCTTCGCCGTCCAATGCAAGGATTATACACACCGCCGCAAAGATGGCTAAGGTCCTTCATGCAAGATTTACCGCCATCTATGTGCAGACGGATACGGTCATAAATGATGAGGATCAGTCCCGGCTTTCGCAGAACATACAGCTCGCGCAAAGACTCGGCGCCGAGATCGTTATGACGCACGGCGAGAATGTAGCGCTGCAGATCTCGGAATATGTCAGGCTTTCCGATGTCACAAAAATCGTGATCGGGCAAAGCAGTGCCAGACGCAGAGGACTGTTCGGAAGACCGACTCTCACCGAAAAGCTGATCTCCTCCGCCCCCGATGTTGACATTCATATTATTCCCGACGCACTGAACTACACAAAGTCGCACAGACGCCGTCTGTTCTTTGGTGCAGAGATACCGTCGCTGCGGGATATTGCCGTGACCGTCCTGGCGCTTGCCGTATGTACGGCGATCGGGTTTCTGTTCGACCATCTCGGCTTTCCCGATTCCAATATCGTTACGGTATACATCCTAGGTGTGCTGATGATCTCCGTTTTGACCAAAGGATACATTTGCAGTATAGCAGGCTCACTTCTAAGTGTTGCATTGTTCGGATTTTTTCTTACCGAACCCAGGTTGTCCTTTCAGACCTATGCCGTAGGCTATCCCGTTACCTTTGCAGTTATGCTGGCGTCTTCCGTTCTCACCGGCACGCTTGCCTCGAAGCTGAAAGATCATGCAAGGCTCTCGGCTCGCTCCGCGTTCCGTGTGCAGGTGCTGTTTGACACTGACCGTCTGCTGCAAAAAGCAAAAAGCAACGATGATGTTTTAAGCGTGACCTGTATGCAGCTCTCGCGGCTGCTTGACCGCAGTATTGTTGCCTATACGAAAGGCGAAAACGGAATGTTGTCCGGGCGGCTGTATGCCGAAAAAAAGGATACACACGCCGAAAAGCTGCTAAGCGATGCAGAGCGGCAGACCGCAGAATGGGTGCTTAAAAACGGTCACCGTGCAGGAGCAGCGACAGCACAGTTTGGAAAATCCGAATGTCTTTATCTTGCGATCCGTGCAGGCGGCAGAGTCTACGGTGTAATTGGGATACCGATGAAACCCGAAAAGCCCGATTCATTTGAGAGCAGCATCGTACTGTCGGTTGTGAACGAATGTGCGCTGGCAATGGATAATGCTCACAACGCCGCCGAAAAGGAACGGGCGGCAGATCTTGCAAAAAGCGAGCAGCTGCGCGCCGACCTTTTGCGGTCGATCTCACACGATCTGCGCACGCCGCTTTGCTCCGTTTCGGGTAATGCGGACACGCTTTTGCATAACGGAAACTGCCTGGACGAAGCAACCAAGCAGCAGATCTATAAAGATATTTATGACGATTCCGAATGGCTTATCGGCGTGGTGGAAAATCTGCTGTATGTTACACGGCTGAATGACGGACGCCTGAAGCTGGAGCTTACCGACCAGCTTGTGGACGAAGTGGTCAACGAAGCCGTTTCGCATTTGAAGAAAAAATCCGTTGGACACAAGGTGACGGTAAGGTGCGACGATCTGATCCTTGCCCGTATGGACGCACAGCTTATCGTGCAGGTCATTGTCAACCTTATTGATAATGCTTTGAAATATACCGAACAAGGCTCCGAGATCTGCGTAAGTGCGGAAAAACAGGGCGGGGATGCCGTGATCCGAGTCACCGATGACGGAAACGGAATTGCAGACGATATGAAACCGCATATTTTTGAGATGTTTTACACCGGAAAAAATACCGTCGCAGACAGCCGCAGAAGCTTCGGAATCGGGCTTACCCTGTGTAAATCTATCGTAGAGCTGCACGGCGGAACGCTGACGCTTACGGATAACGTACCGCACGGCTGCATATTTACCTTTACTTTACCGCTCAGCGAGGTGACTTTGAATGAATAAACCCCTTGTACTCGTCGTGGAGGACGACCGCCCCATCCGCAATCTGATCGTAACAACGCTAAAGGCTCACGATTACCACTACCTGACCGCGGAGAACGGACACAGCGCTATTATAGAAGCGACCTCCCATAACCCGGATATCGTTCTGCTGGATCTGGGACTGCCGGATATCGACGGCACACAGGTGATCGAAAGCATCCGCTCATGGTCAAATATGCCCATTATTGTGATCAGTGCGCGCAGCGAGGATAAAGACAAAATCACGGCGCTGGATGCCGGGGCGGACGACTATCTGACAAAGCCCTTTTCCATAGAGGAGCTTTTGGCACGCCTTCGGGTCACGCAAAGACGGCTGCTGCTGCTTCAGGCAAGCGGCGACGCCGACTCACCCGTTTTCCAAAACGGCAAGCTTAAAATCGATTATGCCGCCGGCTGCGCTTATCTAAATGGGGAGGAATTGCACCTGACCCCGATTGAATACAAGCTTTTGTGTCTGCTCTCTCATAATGTCGGAAAGGTGCTGACGCACACCTATATCACGCAGCAGATTTGGGGCAGCAGCTGGGAAAACGATATTGCTTCTCTGCGGGTGTTTATGGCGACACTGCGCAAAAAGCTGGAGCCACAAAGGGACTGTCCGCAATACATTCAGACTCATATCGGCGTCGGTTACCGTATGCTGCGGGTAGACTGAGAAAAGCGAGGAAACAAGGATTTGAACCGATATGCAATAGAAAATCTTTTCGGAATTGAAGGGCTGAATATCGCTTGGTACGGACTCATTTTCCTGTTAGCTATAAAAAAGCACAACGCCACAGAGTTTTAAAACTCTGTGGCGTTGTGCTGCTCTCATCGGTCACTTTTTGAAAGTATCCTTATGTGAGCCTGCCTTTTGCTGGGTTTTCCGGCGGAGTTTTTGGCGTGCCAAAAGGGATTCGAACCCCCGACCTTTCGCTTAGGAGGCGAACGCTCTATCCAACTGAGCTATTGGCACATAACATAACTATTGTATATGATGGCTTGCGATTTGTCAAGAAATTGGGAAATTTTCTTATTTTACTGAATATTCAAAAAAATTAAAAATAAGTGTTGACAAATGGAGAAACTTGTGTTAGAATAAATCTTGCTGAAATGCTGAAAGGCAAGATGAGCATACGGAGAGGTGTCCGAGTGGTTTAAGGAGCTAGTCTTGAAAACTAGTGATCCCGCGAGGGACCAAGGGTTCGAATCCCTTCCTCTCCGCCATTTTATTTTATAGTGAATTTAAACTTCACACGGAGGATTACTCAAGTGGTGAAGAGGCTCCCCTGCTAAGGGAGTAGGTCGCTAACGCGGCGCGAGGGTTCAAATCCCTTGTCCTCCGCCAAGAAAAAAGCACTTGCTTTTGCAAGTGCTTTTTTCAGTGAAATAAATCCAAAAGGATTTGTGAAATACCTATCGGTGTGAAATATGGATTTTCCATGTGAAGTGCCTGACGGCGTGAAAGGATTTATTTTATTTCACTTTCTGCGTAAGCAGAAAATTTCACAATAAATAGTATTATTTCACATACGAAGTATATTTCACTTGTTATAAATTAAAAGAGGTTCGTATGGCTGAATCAAAGCTTAGAGAATTATCAATTGATTTATATAACCGGTGCGGCACTATTCGCAGAATATTGGTTGCATCTATTAATACTGCAAAAGAAAATTTACAAAAGGAAAAGATTAATTCAAAATCAAAACCCAATATTTCCGTATAATAGCATTACCCCGATTGACACCAAACTTAATAACTGGTAATATAAGGCTGTGAGAATATTTGTATTCTTGCAGCATATTTTTTTACCAAAAGGAGGATGGATTAATGGGATTTTTATTAGGAAAGACCGCTGTTATTACAGGCGGAGGAAGGGCTGTTCTCAGCGACGGAGGTTGCGGTTCAATCGGCTACGGCATTGCTGTTGCTTATGCAAAAGAGGGTGCAAACCTTGTTATTACAGGCAGAAATGTCAAAAAGCTTGAGGATGCCAAAGAAGAGCTCGAAAGACTTTACGGAGTAAATGTGTTGCCTGTTCAGGCTGATGTCAGCAAGGACGGTGATAACGAAAAGGTTGTTCGGAATGTTGTTGACAGAGCTGTTGAAACATTCGGCGGAATTGATGTCTTGATTAACAACGCTCAGGCTTCTGCGTCGGGTATTACGCTTGCTGATCATACAACAGAGCAATTTGACCTTGCTGTTTATTCGGGATTGTACGCAACCTTCTATTATATGAAGGCTTGCTATCCGTACCTTAAAAAGTCAAAGGGAACGGTTATAAACTTTGCTTCGGGTGCCGGACTTTTCGGAAACTTCGGTCAGTGTGCATATGCAGCCGCAAAAGAGGGAATAAGAGGTCTTACAAGAGTTGCCGCCAACGAGTGGGGCAAGGACGGAATAAATGTCAACATTGTCTGTCCGCTTGCATGGACTGCTCAGCTTGAAAAATTTGAGCAGGCTTATCCCGACGCATTCAAGGCGAATGTAAAAGTGCCGCCAATGGGACATTTTGGTGATGTCGAAAAAGAAATCGGCCGTGCCTGTGTTGCACTTGCATCACCTGATTTCAAGTATATGAGCGGCGAAACCATCACCCTTGAGGGCGGAATGGGACTCAGACCGTAACTTTATTTTTAAAAAATTCTTTTGTTCCGTTATTCGGTAAATCATTAAATAAAATATAAAACATACTAATATGAGTATTGAATTTTTTGTTCATATGATGTAATATCAAGTTACGGAGTACATACAAAAATTACTTTGAGGTGATTGTATGGGAATTTTTGATATAAAGAACACAGATATTTTCAGCAAGGATTATGACTCTGCAAACGCATGGCTTGAGTATAACATTTTTAATGAATGTACAAAGGACGAAAACGGAGAGTCATTTGATGAGTCTGATGAAAATAATTTTTGGGATTATTTAAAGAAAAATAAATAAATAATAAGTTACAAACAGCGACCGCAGAGTGATATACTTTGCGGTCGCTTTTATGTGTTGTTCACACACAAGGACACTCGGCATAATATGAGGGTGTAGAGAATAACTTGATTTACGGGTGTTGTGTATGAAAAAGAGCGACATAAGAACATTTGGCATAATCGGCGGTGACAAGCGACAGCTTTTTCTTGCAAAATCAATTTCTGACAGTTGTTACGATGTTTTGCTCGGCGGATTTGACAGTCTTGAAAGCTACGGTTCATTGAGCCTTTGCAATGTTAAAAAGGCAATTTCGGAAAGTGACGCATTGATTTTTCCGTTGCCGTCAATAAGGACAGACGGAAGTCTTAACACTCCGTTTTCAAACGAGAACATTTTGCTTGACGGTGACGATATTGAAATTATCCTTAAAAAGCCTGTTTTTACTACGATGAAAAGCAGATTTTTAAAGGCATATCCAAGGCTTTCCGACGGTGAAATTTTTGATTACGGAGCAAGAGATGATTTTGCTATTCTCAACGCATTGCCTACAGCAGAGGGTGCAATTGAATGTGCAATGAGAGAATATGAGGGAACGATTTCGGGCAGTAAGTGTCTTGTGACGGGATTCGGCAGAATCGGAAAAATTCTTGCTCACAAGCTTGTTTTACTCGGAGCAAATGTTACCGTGAGTGCAAGAAAGCAGTCAGACCTTGCATATGTAAAAGCACTCGGCTACAATGCACTTAATACGGAAAATCTAAGAACGGTAAAGCGGTTTGACATTGTTTTCAACACAATTCCGAGGTTAATTTTTGACAGGGAACTTCTTATGAATACCGACACAAACACCCTTATTATAGACCTTGCGTCCCTGCCGGGAGGGGTTGATTTTGATACCGCAGAAAAACTCGGAATTTATGCCGTTAGGGCATTGTCGCTCCCCGGAAAATGTGCTCCGAAAACGGCAGGAGAAATTATAAAAACTACTGTATTTGACATCATCAAGGAGGTTTACAGGTGACAAAAGCAACCATAGGATTTGCAATGTGCGGTTCCTTTTGCACCTTTTCAAAGGCTTTTACGCAAATGCAGAGGCTTGTTGACTCAGGCTATGATGTTATTCCGATAATGTCGCAAAATGCCTTTTCAACATCAACTCGTTTCGGAAAAGCGGAGGAAACGGTAAAGAGGGCAGAAGAAATAACGGGCAAAGCTGTTCTGCACTCGGTTGTGCAGACAGAACCGATAGGACCTAAAAAAATGTGCGACTTGCTTGTGATTGCACCGTGTACGGGCAACACGCTTGCAAAGCTGTCGCTCGGAATTACCGACACGGCGGTAACAATGGCGGCAAAGTCGCATCTGAGAATTTTAAGACCTGTGCTGTTGTGCGTTGCAACAAATGACGCTCTCGGTGCGTCGGCACAGAACATCGGCAGACTTCTCAACACGAAAAATATTTACTTCGTTCCTTTAAAACAGGACGATTGCATCAAGAAACCAAATTCGCTTGTGGCTGATTTTGATAAGCTTGAAGATTGCGTAACCCTTGCATTGCAGGGAAAACAACATCAGCCGATTTTTTTATAACAGAACAACAGCCGTCTTGAAATGCAAATTTTCAAAACGGCTGTTATTTGAGTTGACAATTAAAAAATAGTGTGATAACTTAAAGTATAGTATTTCTGCTGAACAGGAGTGGGTATTTAATGAGAAAAAGAGTAAACAAAATTATTTCTGTTGCACTATCGGCAACTCTTGCGTTCGGTGTGTTTACAGCATTGCCGATGTCGGCAAATGCGGTTGTATCAACGGCAAGCGAGGTAAGTGCGGAGGCAATTCCAAAACATGAGCTTTATAAAAGCTATACATATGGCGGATACAAATATCGCATTGTGGGTCAGAAATCAAACGGAAGATTTAACGCATGGATTGAATCTTATTCCGGTAAGTCTGCAAGCGTCAATGTTCCTGCGTCAGTCGGTGATTGTGATATGGTCGGCATCGACAACAATTGTTTTTCGTTTAACAAAACTTTGAAAACAATTATTGTTCCCAAGGGCATTGCTGAAATTGGTTCAAGTGCATTTCTCGGCTGTACCGCACTTACAAGTGTAAGCCTGCCGAGTACACTGACAAAAATAAATTTTTGGGCATTTAAAAATTGTACAAGCCTTTCGACACTTT
The DNA here is from genome assembly GCF_057037865.1 of Ruminococcoides sp. Lineage (NCBI taxonomy): Bacteria > Bacillati > Bacillota > Clostridia > Eubacteriales > Oscillospiraceae > Ruminococcoides > Ruminococcoides sp. The sequence continues at coordinate 12,639 of NZ_DBLZMS010000006.1, read as the reverse complement.
CAATTCCGTCAAGCGTTGTTTCGATAGGTGATAACGCATTTGACAATTGCCTTTGGTACACAAATCAATCTAACGGAATTGTTTACGCAGGAAAAGTTGCGTATAAGTACAAGGGTAAGCTTGCGGATAACAGCTCTGTTACGATAAAAAGCGGAACTGTTTCAATAGCCGATTATGCCTTTACGGACCAAAAGCTTACATCAGTCACACTTCCGTCAAGCCTTGTTTCAATCGGTGAACAGGCGTTTTCATACACTAATCTCAAAACTGTGACAATTCCGAAAAGTGTAAGCTCAATGGGTTATAATCCATTTGCGTACTGTTCACAGCTTTCAAGCATTACGGTTCAAAGCGGAAACACAAACTTCTATGTTCAAAACGATTTACTTATCGCCAAGAATCATATGTATTCAGTGACAAAAGATATTACTGATCCTGATGCACCTTCTACGGAATCAAGAAGCTACACATCTTATGCTCCGTACGGCTCGGTTGTGATATCGTTCCCGTCAGCATCAACGCTGAAAACTGTTACAATTCCCGAAACGGTTAAGGCAATAGGCAATTATGCTTTTGCAGGAAGTAAAATCGAAAAGCTTACTTTGAACAGCGGACTTGAATCTATTCTCACATCTGCTTTTTCAGGTTGCACAAACCTTTCATCGGTGAGCTTTTCCGACAGTATTATCAGCATTTGCGACAGTTCATTTGAGGAATGTACTTCACTTAAAAATCTGAAATTCGGCAAAAATCTTGAATTTATTTCATACTATGCCTTTTATAACTGCCAAAATCTTCAATCGGTGACAATCGGGGAAAATGTAAAGGCAATTTGCTGTGATTCATTCGGCAATTGCAATGCTCTTGTAATTAACGGTAAGATTGGCTCAACAGCAGAAACCTTTGCCAAAAAGTACGGCTACAAGTTTAATTCATCAGAAACCACAAGACTTAAAGGCGATGTTGACAATAATGGTATTATTAATGTAGTTGACGCTACCGATATTCAGAAATATGTTGTTAATCTTACAGATGAAAATGGAAATAAGTTTATTGATGTCAACAATGCGGAAGATGTGTATGCCGCAGATGTAAACGGTGACGGCATTATCAATGTTGTAGATGCAACGCTTATTCAAAAGTATCTCGTAAGACTTGTGGAGTCACTTTGATAATTAAACAATTTAATAAATAAAAACAACAGCCGTCTTGAAATGCAAATTTTCAAAACGGCTGTTATTTTATGTTTGGATTGTCTGTGCGACAGGTCAGATAATCAAGGCTTGTGCCGTAGCAGTCGGCAAGTTTAATGAGCAGGGAGAGGGGAATTTCTCTTTCGCCCCGTTCATATTTTGAGTACAGCGACTGGTCGCACATAAGAACCTTTGCAACTTCTTTTTGCGTAAGGTCATTGTCCTCACGCAAATCTTTTATTCTCAGTTTCATTTCATCACCGAATAAATTATAAAATAGTACATAGTAACCTATTGACTTTTAGGACAAATTGTCCTAAAATATAATTGCCTGAAAAATGAGAAAACAAACGGCATTATCTTTGCGGTACTCATATAATCGTATTTATCATAAATTGTGTATTATTATTTGCACAAGTGTCCAATGAACCGCAAATACGAGTTGATGATTACTTTGAAAAATTTAATTCACCTTAAATAAGAGCGTTGCTTAAATAAAAATAATATTTTATCTGTATATATATTGACAAATACCGCAAAATGCAGTAAACTAATGTCATAAAAATCCCGAAGAACATCTTCGGGACGAATAGCTTGCCGATTTAATTGTGCGTATAATTCGGTAAGTCTTTGTTGTCAGTCAATCCCAAAATATAGTCAGTACTTGTGTGATAATGTTTTGCGAGGCAAATCAAAACAGCTGTGGGGATGTCACGCTGACCAAGTTCATAATTGCTGTAAACCTGTTGTGAACAATGCAGAATTTTGCTAACTTCTTTTTGCGTAAGGTCGGCATCTTCCCTCAGTTCCCTGATTCTTTTATACACAGAATTCACCTCGCATACAGTATAGCATACCGCAGATTGTTGTATTGCAATATACCGCAAAATGCAGTAAAACAGCAATGGTATTTTGGGTTAATTTTTAAATAATTATTCAGAGGGGAATGGTGTTTAAAACAAAAATATTAATCTTGCATATCAAATAAAACAATAAAATGATGGAGGAAATTATGAGAAAACATTCAAAATTTATTACGATTTTGCTGTCTGCTTTGTTGGCGGTATGCCTTGTGCAGACAGTATTTGTTCAGGCATTTGCAACCGAAAACTCAGCAACACCTGACGAACCTACAGACGGCTTGCGTCCTGTTTCAATGGAAGTTGTTAAAGCTCCAAAAACTGTTAATTTCCTTGAGGGTGAAGAACTCGATAGTAATTTCTGGAGCAATGTTGTGTTGCACATTGTTTACAGCGATGGCAGGGAATTTGATGTGAACTGTGACGGTATTGACAGCGAGAGAGGTATTCTTCCGCCGATTGCCGAGATTGACAGTTATACAGGCGATATAACTGTCGGTTATTATCGTGAAGATGGTACTGCCAATTTTACGGTAGAATATTGTTACGGTTATGAGTATTATATTACAGCGATATTTTCTGTTGACGTAATGCAACCTGTTTCAATGGAAGTTGTTAAAGCCCCCGAAAGCGTTACTGTTAATAATGGTCGAATTACCGACAGCACTTTTTGGAGCAATGTTGTACTTCATATCGTTTACAGCAACGGTGAAGAATATGATGTAAACTGTGACGGCGCTGACAGTGAAGACGGTATTGTTCCGCCGATTGCCGAGATTTGCGGTTATGCTGGCAATATAACTGTTCGTTACTATTGTATAGGAGATACTGTCGATTTTACTGTAGATTATTGTTATGCCTCTTCCGAAGACGACAGATGGGAGAGAAATACTATTTCAGCTGAGTATTCTGTCAAGGAAGTAGCAGATCCGCACTCTATTACAAGAGTTGAAGTTACAAAGCTCCCCGATAAGGTGTTTACAGCACCGTTTTGGACAGGTGAGCCTGATTATTTGCCGGGAGAATATTATAAATGGCTTGATTCTCTTGATATAAACAATTCTATTTCTCACAATTGTGAAGGTATGGAAGCGACCCTATATTACGCTAACGGCGAAAAGTGTGGTACTTTTGCTATTGCTGATTTTAAAAAAAATCATATATTCAACTACCTTGTAAACTACACATTAGAGAATTTTGATGAATACGGAAACATTTTAGATATGCAGGTATACGACTTAGGTGATTACAAATTTTCGGTATCTTTGGGTTCTTCTGATACTGAAATGATTTACACAGCAAAATCAGTTGACAATCCTAACCCGTCAATTAAGCCTGTAAGCACAGAAGACACTCCTGTAAAGCCTGCAAAGCCAAGCGACAACACTTCTTCCGCAACAAGTGATGTTGCAACAAATGACAATGCAAACAATAACAACAGCACAAACGGCACAGCTAACAACGGCGTTGTTGCAACAGGCGACTTTGCAACTCCTGCAATTATTGCCACAGTTATGATTTTGGCGGCAGCGGTTATGTTTGTTCTCAAAAGAAAACATACATTTTAATTTAGTCTAATACTTCCATTTTATGTTTATGGGTATTTAACTTAGAGGAAACACTCGATTGTATGATCGGGTGTTTTTTCTGTATGATGAATATTGCGGTTCGCCGCTACAGAATGGCATTATCTTTGCGGTATTTATATAATCGTATTTATCATAAATTCTGTGCCGTTACTCGCGGGCGCCCAATGGGACGCCCCTACAGAATGGTATTATTTTTGTTCCTTTTATAAGGTTTGTATTACCGTAATGTTTGCATTTTTACTTTTTAGCGGTCATTGACCGTCGCTACAAAATTAAATTTATAACAAAACTGCACAAAAATTTATGGATAAAGACAGCGTGGGGTATTGCTCATGCTGTCTTTTTGTGTTAAAATTGTAGATAACAAAATGAAATAACGAAGGATTTGTCTATGAAATATTGTTCAAAATGCAAGCGTTTGCATAACGATGAGGAAACAGTCTGCAAAAGTTGCAAGGCTCAGCTTAAAACAATAACCGATGAAAACACTCCCGTGTATCTGCTCACGGCATCGGGCTTTGAATTGCAGAGAGTTAAAGCCGCACTTGAGGACAGCACCGTTCCGTGTGACGCTACAATCAAAAAATGTATGGAAAACAAGTACAGCAAAAGCATTAAGGCATACACGGGTTATGATGATTTGACCTATGATGTCTATGTTCCGTATTCGGCTTATGAAAAGGCGTTCGACACCTGTGTCGGAATCGGCGCAATCAAGCTTGAGGGCGAAGAAATTCTTGACGAAGATGTTGAATACACCGAGAATGACGGTGAAACGCTTGACGAGCAGTTTGAAAAAATGACGGGCGCAAAGCGTACAACCGTAAGAATTGTCAGCGCATTACTGCTTTTGCTTATAGTTGCAGGCGTTGTGTTCGGAACAGATGCAATAATGAATTTTATTAAAGAATTTTTCGGATAATTCGGTATCCGATTTTGAGTTAATATTTAGTTAAAATGAATGAAATTACGGAGGATTTTTTACAATGAAACAGGAAACAAAGTGTTTGCATTCCGGCTATGTGCCTAAGAACGGAGAACCCAGACAGATGCCCATTTATCAAAGCACCACCTTTAAGTATGATTCAAGTGACGCAATGGGCAGACTTTTTGACCTTGAGGACAGCGGATATTTTTATACCCGTCTGCAGAACCCGTCAAATGATATGACTGCCGCAAAAATTGCCGACCTTGAGGGCGGTGTTGCCGCAATGCTCACATCAAGCGGTCAGGCGGCGAACTTCTTTGCACTTTTTAACATCTGCGAAACAGGCAGTCACATTGTTGCATCGTCTGCAATCTACGGCGGTACATATAATCTGCTCGGTGTTACAATGAAGAAAATGGGCATTGATGTTACTTTTGTCGATCAGAATCTTCCCGAAGAAGAGCTTGCAAAGGCATTCAGACCAAACACAAGGGCAATGTTCGGTGAAACAATTACCAACCCGACCGTGTCTGTCCTTGATATTGAAAAGTTTGCAAGACTTGCTCACTCACACGGTGTTCCGCTTATTGTTGACAACACTTTTGCAACCCCTGTCAATTGTCAGCCGATTAAGTGGGGTGCTGACATTGTTACTCACTCAACCACAAAATATATGGACGGTCACGGTGTTTCTGTCGGCGGTGCAATTGTTGACAGCGGCAACTTTGACTGGCTGAAATATGCCGACAAATATCCGGGACTTACAACTCCCGATGATTCATATCACGGCATTGTTTATGCCGAAAAATTCGGCAAGCTCGGCTACATTACAAAGGCTACTTCTCAGCTTATGCGTGACCTCGGTTCAATCCAGTCACCGCAGAATGCTTTTTATGTTATGAACGGTCTTGAAAGTCTTCATGTGAGAATGGAAAGACATTGCAAAAATGCTCTTGAAATTGCAAAATTCCTCAAGGCTAATGACAAGGTTGCGTGGGTTGATTATCCCGACCTTGAAGATGACAAATATCACGCACTTGCTGAAAAGTATCTTCCGAACGGCTCATGCGGTGTACTTTCTTTTGCGGTTAAGGGCGGAAGAGATTGTGCGGTTAAATTTATGGACAGCTTAAAGCTTTGCGACATTGAAACTCATGTTGCAGACGCAAAGACCTGTATTCTTCATCCCGCAAGCCACACCCACCGTCAGATGACGGATGAACAGCTTATTGAAGCAGGTGTTGCACCCGACCTTATCAGACTTTCGGTAGGTCTTGAAAATGTTGATGATCTTATTGCCGACATCAGTCAGGCTCTTGATAAGATTTAATTTTCTTCAAAAGAAATTATATATAAAATTGCAAAATAAATTTACGGAGGGTTGAATATGTCAGCTTTTGTATCTGCGGTTATTGTTGCGGCAGGCGGTTCTGTGAGAATGGGAATTGCCGACAGCAAGCAGTTTATTCCGCTTTTGTCACGACCTGCAATTGAATACACCCTGAAGGCATTCCAAAAATGTCACCTTATCAAAGAAATTGTAATTGTCTGCCGTGAACAGGATAACGACAGAATCAATAAAATTATCGAGCTTAACGGTTTCAGCAAGGTTTCAAAACTTGTCAAGGGCGGTGACAGCCGTGCTGACAGCGTGCGTAACGGAATCGGTGCGTGCAGTGAAAATGCCAAATACTATGCTATTCACGACGGTGCAAGACCGCTTATTACCGTTGAAGAAATCGAGCGTGTTGTTGAGGCGGCTTTTGATACGGGTGCGGCAACTCTCGGAACTTCCGTAAAAGATACAATCAAGGTTGTTGACGGTTTCAATAATATAGAAAGCACTCCTATCCGTTCACAGCTCCGTGCAGTTCAGACTCCGCAGGTTTTTGAGCGTGATCTGTACCGCTTTGCTCTTGAAAATGCCGGCGATAATCTCATCAACTTTACAGACGATTGCTCGCTGATTGAAAACATGGGCGGCGAGGTTCTTGTTGTAAAGGGCAATGAGGAAAATATTAAACTGACAACCCCGATTGATATTGTCATTGCCGAGAGTATTCTCAAGTCAAGACAACAGGGTTGATTGTGCAAAGGAGATTTATATGAGAATCGGTCACGGATATGATGTGCATAAATTTGCCGAGAACAGAAAGCTGATAATCGGCGGTACAGAGATTCCCTTTGAACTCGGACTTCTCGGTCATTCGGATGCCGATGTGCTTGTTCACGCAATTATGGACGCACTTCTCGGTGCAGCGGCTCTCGGTGATATCGGAAAGCTGTTTCCCGATACGGATGAAAAGTATAAGGGCGCAGACAGTATTCTTCTTTTGAAAGAGGTGTGCCGTGTGCTTGCCGAGTACAACTACAGAATTGTCAATATCGACTCAACCGTTATTGCTCAACAGCCAAAGCTGAAACCGCATATTGACGAAATGAGAAAAAATATCGCCAATGCCTGCGGAATTGATGTTTCTCTCGTCAGCGTTAAGGCTACTACCGAGGAAAAGCTCGGCTTTACAGGCAGACTTGAGGGCATTTCCGCTCACGCAGTTTGTCTTATTGAGAAGTATTAAAAAGTTACAGCTTCAAAAAATGCACATATTTTATTACATACATTCGACACCTTGTTCATATTAATGAACGAGGTGTTTTTTATGTTAAGAAAGGCATTTGTTTCAATAACATTGTGTGCAGTGTTTTTATTGTCGCCGTTTGTCGGATTAAAAGTGAATGCTCTCAGTGCGGACAGCATATCCGCTCCGTCTGCCGTGCTAATGGAATCGTCAACAGGCAAAGTCCTTTTTGAGAAAAATCCGCATGAACAAAGACCGTGTGCGTCCGTAACAAAGATAATGACGCTTTTGCTCGTCTTTGAGGCTGTTGACAGCGGAAAATTAAGCCTTGACGATGAAATTACTGCATCAGAACACGCCGCAGGAATGGGCGGAAGTGACATTTGGCTTGAAAAAGGCGAAACCATGAGTGCGGATGATATGATAAAGGCAACGGTTGTTGTATCTGCCAACGATGCGGCGGTTGCGCTTGCGGAGCATATCAGCGGAAGCGAGGACGCTTTTGTTGAAAAAATGAACAGCCGTGCCAAAGAACTTGGAATGAACGACACCGTTTTCAAAAACTGTAACGGACTTGATGAGGAGGGGCATATAACCTCTGCCTATGATGTTGCGCTTATGTCAAGAGAGCTTACAAAACACGAGAAAATTTTTGACTACACATCAATTTGGCTCGACAATCTTCGTGGCGGTAAAACTCAGATTGTCAACACGAACAAGCTGTTGAAAACCTATAACGGAATTACGGGATTGAAAACAGGCACAACCAACGATGCGGGTTGCTGTATGTCTGCAACCGCAACAAGGGGAGATGTTTCGCTGATAAGTGTTGTTCTCGGCTGTAAAACCGGCAAAGAGCGATTTGCAGATGCGGCGGCACTTCTTGATTACGGCTTTGCAAATGTTTCTGTAAAAGAATTAACACTTCCCGAAGATATGCCAAAAAGCATTGAAGTAAACGGCGGTATGACCGACAGCGTAAAGCTTGAATGTAAGGTCTCTTCAAAAATAGTGGTTGATAAGGGCAGTGGTGCTAAAATTACAACCGAAATCGACCTGCCTGACAAGATTGACGCTCCCGTTGAAAAGAATAGAAAGATAGGTACGCTTACATATCTTGTCAATTCAAAAAAGGTGCAGAGCTTTGATATTTGTGCAGGCGATTCTGTTCAAAAAACAAGCTTCGGCGCATTGCTTGAATATGTGTTCGCCTCGCTGATTTCGCTTTGATTTTGTCGGAAAATCAGGCTTTTGTGCATTGTTATTAAAAGCAGTGCAAAAAACAATGCGGGTTTATTTTAAAAATTCACAAATTGACCTTGCAAAAACGCTCATATTATAGTATAATAAAACAACAAAGATACTTATTGCGATTCTATTTTCGCTATAGGAATTTTGGAGGAATTTATAAATGGCAACAAAGTTAAATGACAAGTATTTAAGTGATTTTATCGGCGAACACGAATATGACGGTGTTGCTGCCGAAGTTAAAGCAGCTCACAAGGTGTTGCATGATGGCAGCGGCCTCGGCAATGACTTTTTGGGTTGGCTCAATCTTCCTACAGATTATGACAAGGAAGAGTTCGCACGCATCAAGAAGTGTGCAGAGAAAATCAAGAAAGATACTGATGTATTCGTTGTAATCGGTATCGGCGGTTCTTACCTCGGCGCAAGAGCGGCTATTGAATTTCTTTCATCACAGAACTACAACCTTACCTGCAAGGACACACCGCAGATTTTCTTCACAGGTAACTCAATCAGTTCATCTGCACTTGCAGAAATCATGGAGCTTTGCGAGGGCAAGGATGTTTCCGTAAATATGATTTCCAAGTCAGGTACAACAACCGAGCCTGCCATCGCTTTCCGTGTGTTCCGTGAAATGCTCGAAAAGAAGTACGGTAAAGAGGGCGCAAGAGAGCGTATTTACTGTACAACTGACAAGGCTAAGGGTACACTCAAGGCTCTTGCAGACGAAGAAGGTTACGAAACATTTGTTGTTCCGGACGATGTAGGCGGCCGTTTCTCGGTTCTCACAGCAGTAGGTCTTCTTCCTATCGCAGTTTCGGGTGCTGATATTGATGCTCTTATGCAGGGTGCCGCAACAGCTCAGAAAGAATTTGACAACGATGATTTAAAGACAAACGATTGTTACAAATATGCTGCAATCAGAAATATGCTTTACCGCAAGGGCAAAACTATGGAAGTTATGGTTTCTTATGAGCCGGCTTACACAATGATGTCAGAGTGGTTCAAGCAGCTCTTTGCAGAGAGTGAAGGCAAGGATAACAAGGGTATTTTCCCCGCAAGCGTTATCTTCTCAACAGACCTTCATTCACTCGGTCAGTACATTCAGGACGGCAGACGCACAATGTTTGAAACTGTTGTTCTCTTTGATAAATGTAAAAAAGAAGTTACTCTCGGTACAGACCCGACAAATGTTGACGGTCTTAACTTCCTTTCGGGCAAGACAATGGGATTCGTAAATCAGAAGGCTTTCGAGGGTACAGTTCTCGCTCATAATGACGGCGGTGTACCGAACATTGTTCTTAATGTTCCCGAAATGAACGAATCAGAGCTTGGCTATCTCATCTACTTCTTTGAAAAGGCTTGTGCTATTTCAGGTTATATGCTCGGTGTTAATCCGTTTAACCAGCCGGGTGTTGAAAGCTACAAGAAGAATATGTTCGCTCTTCTCGGCAAGCCGGGCTATGAGGATCAGAAGGCTGCTCTTGAGGCAAGACTCGGATAATTTCTTAATAAAGTATAACAACGGAGGAACTAATTATGGTTACTTTACTTATCGGTAAAAAAGGAACAGGCAAAACTAAAAAGCTCATCTCTCTTGCTAACGAGGCTGTTGCCGCTTCAACAGGCAATGTTGTTGTAATTGAAAAAGGCTCAAAGCTCACATATGATGTTACACATAAGGCAAGACTTATTGATACAGAGCAGTATCTCATCAGCGGTTATGATATGCTTTTCGGTTTTATCAGCGGTATCTGCGCAGGCAACTATGATGTTACTGACATTCTCGTTGACTCAACATTCAAGATTTGCCCGGAGGCTCTTGCAGGCCTTGAAACCTTCACAAAGAAGCTTCAGGATCTTGCCGAAACTGCATCAACTAACATTGTTCTCCTTATTTCTGCTGACGAAAGCGAAATTCCGGAGTCAATCAATGCTGTTTGCAGAAAAGTATAATTGATACTAATTGATACTTAAAAACAAACTTATCCCTCTCGTTTTTCGGGAGGGATTTTTGTATATACAACTGTATAAATTTAGCACCTCAGTCAATAATAGAAACGGAGGTGCTTTTTTATGAGCGATTATTATAACAACAGAAAGAAAAAACGCAGTCGCCGTGAAAAAATCGGATTTTACACGGCTTGCTCAATTTGTCTGATTGCCGTTTGCATGGCGGTGTACTCAACCTACAATACATTATCAGTGCCAAGTGCAAAAACTCCTGCCGCAACTCAAAGCAATGAGGTTAAGGTTAATGAAAATGTCACGGGTGTAACCCAAACCTTGCCCGAGGTTAAGCTTGATGTCGAAGTTCCTACCATTGCGGCAACCGAAGAACCGTCAACAAATCCGACAGAAAGTTCAAAAAACGCTCTTGAAACAATGCTTTCAACAGATTTGAGCCTGAACTATCCGCTTAATTCAAACAATGTTGTTCGTGAGTACAGCGAAAAAAGTGTTTATTTCAAAACTTTGAATGTATGGAAACCGCACACGGGAGTTGATTTCGGCGGCAAACTCGGCGATGATGTAACCGCAATGACTGGCGGAGTAGTTACTAATGTTTGTGAAGATAAAATGCTCGGCAAAATCGTTGAAATTTCAACCGACAATGTCATATGCAGATATTGCGGACTTGGCTCGGTCGATGTAAACAAGGGTGATTCAATCGATGTTGGGAAGAAGGTCGGTACAATCGGCGCAGTCCCCTTTGAGGCAGGGGACGAAAACCATATACACATTGAAGTGAAGATTGATGGCAAGTACGCCGATCCGCTTTCTTTTATAAATAACAATGAATAATTGCGATTTTGGCGCATACAATATTAATGCAAGCCCTCGTTTCGTTTTAAGGGGCAACAAAAAAGGCGGATACTTTTGATTGAGTATCCGCCTCTTTTTTTGATTTTATGTCAATGATAAAAAATCACGGTAAATAAATTAAAATTCTGTCCGAAAAGCGATTATCTTTCGCTTTCATGCCATTCTTCGTTACCAAAGATAAAATCATCAAGATCCATAATGACAAATTTCATATAGTACACCTCCTTAATAAAACAATATAGTATATTCAGGAAATGCTCGAATATGAGTGTTATTTTTTATTTGAGTCACAAATATTGATGTAACTTATAATAATGTCAACGGCCTGATCAACTGTAATGTTAGTGCTGTTAAGGCACAAATCATAGTTGTCTGCAAGACCCCATTTTTTCCCTGAATAAAAACTATAGTAATTTGCTCTGTTCTTGTCTGCCTTCAAAACTGCCTGTTTGGCTCTGGCAGGGTCAATGTCCTGTCTGTCAACAGCTCTTTTAATTCTCTTATCAAGATCAGCATAAATATATACCTTCACAAGCTTCGGATTATCTTTAAGAACATAGTCGGCGCATCTACCGACAACAACGAAATTTTCCTTTTCAGCAAGCTGCTTGATAATCTTGTGCTGTAAAATATAAAGACGGTCATTAACCGGCAGGTCACCCACTGAAGAAAAGTTGTTACCGTAATTGTACAGTCCCACAGACAATGAATACAAAAGACTGTTGGTAGCTCTTTCATCAGCATGCTTGAATACCTCGGGAGATACACCGCTCTCTTTAGCGGCAATAGAAATGAGCTCCTTATCATAAAACGATATACCAAGCTTCTCGGCAAGTGCTTTACCGATATCGTGTCCGCCTGAACCATACTGTCTTGTAATGGCGATAATTTTATCAAAACTCATAACTAAACCTCCCGGTATTTGCAATTTGTAAAGTTGTACAGCAGCAACATTAAGTAGCTAAATGTCAAAACTATACCGCTTTACATATACTATAATAACACATTTTTGCGAAAAGTCCAGTCTTTAAACACAAACTTTATGAAATTTGTACAATATGAATAAATACGGGCGTTCTAAGTTATATAAAAAGACGATAGAAGAGCCAAGGCTCAGAGCCATGAAATAAAAAATCAATTTCTTTATTTATTACATACATATGTATATATAGGGGGATAAAGAGCAGTATATGTTAAGACAAAGGTAAGTAATGGTAAAAAGATATCAAAAATCATTCCGATAGTCAAATAATGTAGAAGATTTGCCGATAATGTAAAAAAGATAAAAAAATTGTCAAAAAGGGGTTTACAAAAGGAAGAAGTGCTGATATAATATCAACTGTTGCGCTGAGAGGCGAGGCAGACAAGAGAAAACACGAACGGTGAAAGAGTGTAGAACGCACGGAAGTGGAGAGTCAA
>NZ_DBLZMS010000005.1:0-164786 GCF_057037865.1 Ruminococcoides sp. | reverse complement strand
CTTCTTCCTCAGCTGTTTTAGCAAAGCCATCATACATATCTGTCCACTCATAATTTTCGCCTTCTGCCGCTGCCGCCAGGTTTTCCTTTGTATCACCAATTCCTGCTAATTCCTTGAACCACATCTTTGCATGTTCTTTCTCATTATCTGCAGTCTTTAAAAACAATGCTGACATCTGCTCGTAACCTTCCTTTTTCGCTACAGAAGCAAAATAGGTATACTTATTTCTTGCCTGTGATTCCCCTGCAAATGCCTCCTGTAAATTCTTCTCTGTCTGTGTTCCTGCATATTTGTTTTCTGCCATCTCTTTTACCTCCGTTTTCTTTACTACTTTTTCAAAATCTGATGCCGGGTGCTTGCACAAAGGACATATAAAGTCATCCGGTAATTCCTCGCCTACATATTCATATCCGCAAATTCTGCAACGCCATATTGTCTGACCGTCCTCTGTTTTTCCAACCTCCTGTGGCTTAGGCTTAATATTATTCTGATAATAATCATATGTTACTGAAGGAACATTGCTTAAAACTTCCATATCGGTTATCTCACCGATAAACATCGTATGTGAACCCAAGTCCTCTGTTTTAGTAACTGTCACAGAAATGTATGCATTTGTACCTTCTGTAATATAATAAATACCATTCGTGCCCCTGGCACACTGCTCAAATGCTTCAAACTTATTGGTATCTCTTCCTGATTGGAAGCCAAAATGTTTGAACAATTCAAATTGTGCCTTCTGACTTAAGACTGATACAGTAAATTTTCCGGTTCTTTGAATCATATCATGCGTATAATTTGCCTTATTTACACAGACACTTAACTGGTTTGGTTCCGAAGCTGCCTGAATGGCTGTATTAATGATGCATCCGTTATCTTTTTCTGCTTCTTTAGCGGTCAATATAAACAGTCCATAACTCAACTTATACATTGCTTTCCTATCCATGCTGTTCCTCCTTTACCTTCTCCCTGCATTTCGGGCAAATGCCTTTAAATGAAATATCGTAATCCACAAATTCAATTCCATGAGTGTTATGAATTCTTTCCAGCAAATTCGGTATTTGATCCATATCCACATCAAAAATTTCACCGCACTTTATACATCTTACATGGTAATGATTTTTCAATGTAAAATCAAATCGGTTCGGTCCATTCGGAACTTCAACCTTTCTTAATGCACCTTCCTCTACCAATATATCAAGATTTCTATATACAGTTCCTTTTCCAATTGATGGATATGCTTCTTTTATAAATTCATACACTTCATTTGCTGTAACATGTCTTCTCATTTCGTATACGGCATTTCTTACAAGATCTTTTTGAATGGTATTTCTCCTACTTGTCATCAGTCCTCCTTGTTAGGATTTATTCTTAATAAGGATTATATACCATCATTATTATATTGTCAACAGAATAGTAATAATTCTCATTATTATATTAAAGATGCCCATGCTGAGCATCTTTAATATAAATCATTGTTCTATTTTTCGTTCAAAAACATATTCAGTATCTGATGATAAATCAGACCGGAATGAATAACCAAGTCTGTCGAAATTCTTAATATCCTCAGGATTTTCAATACTGTTTTCAGCCATGAACCTAACCATTTCACCACGAGCAATCTTAGCATCCATATCTGCAACAACGCCGAAACATCTATCGCCGCCGTATTCACATTCAAGCTGATTGCCCAGATATGTCTTTGCCTCATTCAAAAACTTAGCCGCTTGCCCATTCGGAAGCCGGTACTCAAGATTCACATACTCTTTTGCACTCGTCATCGGACACCTGTTGTTTTATTCTTCTCATCGGTCTAAACATAAAATCATTCCTCCGTATTATTCGAAATCAATTCTAACAATCTTCATTTTCATCATATTATCGCCGATTTTTGCCAATATGCGATGTATTTTTTTGACCGACGGCACATTCAGACTTTGATAACCAAGCATATATCCCCTACTTGACACCTCAAATTTGTCTGACCAATGGGCAATTTCCTTTTGAGCATCTCCAACGGAAAAATATGCGTTTACATCTTTAATTTCTGCTTGTTTGAGCCATGTCTTTGATATCATCTTGGCACCTGTCTTACCGCAGGTGTCAAATACAATACGACCTTGTGCAAAATGCTCAGCCATTGCCAAAAACAACGCTTTTACATCTTCTGTAAGGAAATAATAAAATACTCCCGAAGCGAAGAAAATCACTCCGCCGTCGGCTTGAATTTCATTAAACCAAGAGGTATCTTTTAAATCGGCGGCAATATTCTTTTCACGCTCTCCGGCAGGTAGCAGAGAATTTCTGACTTCTATAACATCGGGGAAATCTATATTATAAATTCGGCAAGAATCGTTATCGCAATTTCTTCCCGTGTTATCCAAACCGCAGCCCAGATTTACAACTGCGGCGTTTGGATGACTTTTTAAGTATTCCTTAACTTCATACGCTAAATCGTTTTGGCGTATAGCAATCTCCAAAAAGCCAAATTCCTGTATCGTACTGTCGCCCTTTTTCTCAACTTCCGAAAAATCATAATCGATTTGTTCGATTAAGCGTACAGCCGTTTCATCTTTAAAAAGCTGAGGGAATTTTTCTGTGCATTTCTTTCTTCCGTAAAGTGGAATAATCAATGTTTCCTGAACGGTGTTCTTTTCAATGTGGTACTTCATATGCGTTCTCCTTTACCTCGTATAATGCAAAAAATCCACTTTCAGCTTATCATACGCTTCGGTTTCAATTCCGATTTCATTTTTCAACTTTTCAAATTCACTTTTCAACATCATAAACTCTTCCCTTGCACTCATTGCGTGATCAGATATGCACAGCTTACCAATAAAATTAGAAAACATAAATCTGTACATCCAAGCACAGAATTTCTTTTTATTTACACAGGTTTCGTATTCCCCTTTGGGCAATATTTCATAGCCTGCTTTTTTCAGCACATCATAACCTTCGATGATAGCATCCATAATGTCTAACGAATACGCTTTATCTTTTTTCAGCAACTTTAAATTACCATTTGCTCTATAGCTTGCAAACACAAGCGGAAGAACAGCACAAGCGTGTGTTTTCAGATAATCATTCATTTTATTATCTATCGTCACTTTTATTTTTGTACCTGCAAATATAGAAGTTATAAATTTATCACTAACATCCTTGCCGTCTGTCCTTCCGATTTCAATTTTATTTAGGCAGATGGAATTTATGTAGCCGTCGTACTTTTTGCCTGCCGCACTAAAAAATGCAAACAATACATTTTTATTCTCCAAATTTTCATATTTCTCAACGGTCATATTGTTACCTACAAACACGATATTTTTGCTTTTGTTGCGTTTTATCATTGGAACAATGCTGTCTAAAGATGAAAATCTGGATACAACAAAAATAGCATCATAAATATCGTCTGTTTGAAGCTTGTCTATAACAGTAAAATAGTATATTGTTTTCTTTCCAAACTTATGTTTGATTACAAGTCCACCGTTTTTTAAATTTTGGTAGGTTATACCTCTTGCAAGAATGGTTATGTCATTTCCTTTTCGCATAGAGTGTGCCAAATTTGAACCGAGCACACCTGCACCAATAATCAATATTCTCACGTTATCACTCCTTTTTCCCAACCAATACATATTCCGAAAGTGGTTTGCCTTTTATCAATGTCGCTCCAACAACCTGAAAGCCTTCGCTACCGACATATTCTTTCAGTTCTTCGCTTTGCCATTTATGATAGGTTTTAAACCCGGCTTTTTCCATAAGCCATATCGGCAATTTGGGATAGCCCCTTTCATAAACAAAGGTAGGAGCAAACAAAATTCCGTCTTTTTTCAGAACTCTGTGTATTTCATTTAGTGCTTTCTCCGGTTGCGGCATAATATGTAAAGCATTGGCAATCACAACAACATCAAATTTTTCATCTTCATAAGTCAAATTCGTTGCGTCCTGCACACAAAAGCGGAGCTGTTCACATTTGTGTTCGCCTTGATTGCATTTTTCAGCTTCTATTATCATATTTTCCGAGTAATCTGTTGCTTCCCAAGAGCCGGATTTTCCTGCCATTAAAAAGGTAATCTGTCCCGTTCCGCAAGCCAATTCCAAGACAGACTTCTCACTGTCTATATACTGTTCTGACAGTTTGCAGATTTGCCGATAAGCAGTATCGTTTTTTGACATAAATGCAGTATATATTCTTGCCATTCTTTCCCAAAAGCCTTTGTTTATGTTATCTGTCATAGAATTGTCCTCCGTTTCCCTGATTACTTTTCGCAAAGCGGACTCATATTACTCTAATCCATGTTCCTCATTTTCCTTTTGTTGCAGATAAAACATCGCTTTCTGCGTTTCAATCTCTGCTTTGTTGCATATCCTCATCGGCTTGTGCAATCATCTTTCTGTACTGTTCTTTTACACTTTCCGGTGCAAGTATCTGTACCTTGCCATTAAAACCAAACACCCACCCGAAAAAGGTCGGACTGGCTGATACTTCGGTCTGTACCCTGAAAGAAGTCATATCATACGCAAGGGTTGTCACATCTTCTCCGAAACGGTCAACCATTGTTTTCATCAGGCTGTTATCACACCGTAAATCTACAAGTACTTTTTCGCCTGAAAACATAAAGAAAACTTCCTTTGTGTAATTCTCAATATCAAAATCATCAGGCACAGGAATAATAACCTTATCCAGTATCTCCGGCTTGGACGCAATACGGTCTACCCTGAAATTGATAACCTTGCTTTTCTTCTCAGAATATCCAAGAACATAATAATAGTCTCCACACCAGAGAAGTTTATACGGACTCAGCTTATAAATCTCGCCCTTATTCTTCAGAACCTTTTTCTTTAATCCGGTATAATCATAATACTTGAAAGAAATCTGTTTACCTGCGTTGATGGCATCGTTTATAGCGTCAATGATATAATATATCTGCTCATTATCCGGCTTAATGCGATTGACCACATAGTTATTACGCTTCAGCTTTGCCACCTGCCCCGGGCTGGTCATCGTATGTATCTTCTCAATCAGAGTTTCGCTTTTCTTCTTTGTAATGAACTTCGATGACTCTACTGCGTCTATCAGCAGTTTCAGTTCCGGCAATTCAAACTTACGATTGGCTACAAAGTATTTGCTTTGAGTAGAATGGATAGTAACAATATCCATTCCAAACTCCTGAAGTGCTGCAATGTCTTTCGTAACAGTAGTTCTATGCGCTGAAAACCCGTATTCATCAGCCAATATATTGATTAGCTGCGTCGTCGAAAGCGGATGTTCCTCGTCCGTTCGTTCCTCTAATATTTTCTTTAAGTATAATATTCTTGGTTTTGTTTCCATTGTTTGCCCTTTCCAAGCTATGACTCATATAGTCCTCTGAACATTTCTCCCTGTATCTCGCTGATTTGTTCAATCGGGATAACTGTTTCATCCTGCATAATCAGTTTGCGTTCAAATTCATCAATCTTTTTCACTATACCGGAATGCGTGAGGTATGCTCCTCCGGATTTTTTGTCATCAGGCACGAAATAAGTTATTGATACTTTCTGTTCTGTGCCGATATTATCTCTAATCATATTTAACTGGTCATTCAATTTCATAATGACCTCATCGCTCAACTCTAACCGTTCATCCGTTAACCTTGCAGTTTCCTTAATAGCTGCATCGTGTCCTGTAAGTGCCGCAAAAGGAGCAAACTGTGCTGCTCTGTCGTGAAGCGACATACGAGGATGGTTCCTTGATGTCGGATGTGGAAGATTAATTATATCATCATAAGAATGATTGTCCATCTGTTGCAGCACCTCCTTTACTCGGCAAACTGGATTTTGCCACTAAGCATTATTTTTAAACTTTCGCATCTCTGATTCTCTTAACATTTTTATTCATGAGATGTCTACCGAAATGACGGTATGCAAATGCTTTTACTATCGACATTTCCTGATGATGCTCTGTAAGTAACTCATCTGGTGAATTATATATTCCAAAATCTTGATTGATTCCTTCACTTTGTATATAAGTATTATTTCTTTCAAAATCAATCACTGGATTCTGAAAATCTTTTACCGCCACACCATAACCACAAAATGCACCAGAACATTGGCTATTTATTTTTTGCAGCTTATTCAAATATTTCTTATCTAAAATAAATGCTTCAAGTTCATACCATGTATCATCTAAGTACACTTCAACCCAACTATGAAAAACATTCTGCGGAGCATTTTTATAAACAATTCCTGTCATTGCTCCTTTTTGCAATTGCTTATCTATTGTAAACCCATGCACTCTACATGGTATTTTACATGCCCTAAGCAACGCCATAAATAAAGTACCTTTTGTATTACATTGACCATATCCATCACTTAAAACTTTGGATGCAGATATGCTGTCATCAATATTGTAGCCGAATAAAATCTCATCCCTAACGTATAAATATATGGCTTTAATGCATTCAAACTGCTCCAGATCCTTCCAGCCTCTATTCTCTATTAGTGATTGAATTCTGGAATCATTAAAATCTAGCATATGGGTTTCTTTTAATAACTCTTTCAACCTTTTCCTCCACGCAAATTTCAATTCACATTAAATTTTTGAATTCTACAAATTGTATATTTATCTATTTTGTTGCCACAATACAAAGCCAATGCTTTTTGGCATCTGCATATGGTTTTATTTCCATAAAACCTGCTTCTTTTAAAGCGGTGACAAGTTGATCACAATTATAAATCTTCATACCATCAATTATCTTTGTCCATTTATCGTCTGAGGCATTCATTCCGTCGCTCTCGTTACAAATTAGGAAGGTTCCTCCGTCTTTCAGAACACGATTTACCTCAGAAAAGCATTTTTTCAATTCTGGCCAGAAGTAAACCGTCTCAAAAGCTGAGACATAATCAAATTTTGCATCTGGAAATGGGATGGCAGATACATCTCCCTGAATAACCTTGCATTTTTCCTGTTGAATAGCGGCAGCGTTCAATTTTCGAGATTCTGACACACTAACCTCCGAATAATCCAATCCTGTCACATGGCCATTCCTGCATTTGCTCAGCCAGACCGCAATGTTTGCACCACCTCCGCAGCCAACATCCAGCACCTCAGCGTCCGGATTTACAGAGATATTCGAGAACCCCCATTGTGATAGCCTGGAGTGGCCGCTGTTCATCATCTTTGTCATCAATTTTCCACCAAATCCTTGTGGCTTACGAGTATTTTCAAAAAAGCTCATTGAAATATTCCTCCTTCATATTTAGATTTGTTTAAGCCTTATGACCGCCGATTTGCTCGTTTCGGTCTTTGGCGGTTGCACCTTCTTCAAGGTTCATTCCTTTTAACACAGCATTCTTACCAAACTTCTTTTTGATACTAAGCATTGCTTCTTGCATACGCCTTTCCCGTTCCAATTTTTCTTCTTCCTCCGCTTGCTTCTTCTTCAGTGCTTCGTAATCGGTAAACAGGTCAAGCTGCTGATATTCATCTTCCTGTTTGACAGAATTTTCATCTACAAGTTTATTTGCTGTTATTGTTATCCTGCGGACAAGTAAATTCTCGTCAACTATTCTGTCGTATAAATCCATCACAGCATTGGTAATCAATCGAGTAGAGGACGTCTTTTTCTTCAGATTTGCTGTTCCGTGTGCGTGCTTTGGAACTTTGCGTCCATATCGGTCAATCGTAATCTCGCCTTTGTATTGATTTTTTAGGTTCGAATTACTTAAATTTTCAATATCATAGCCGATTGTCAACACAAGTTGGTCAGTTACAACTCCTTTATCCACCAAATCAAGCACCATTTGGTCGGTCATTTCTTTTACAATCAACTTTGCCTTTTCATAATCATAAGGGCAATGCAACACCTGACCGGAAGATACACTGTTTGTTTCTGGCTTATATGCTTTGACCTGCTCCATTGTACAAGGCTCATATCCCCAAGCGTGGTCTATGAGCAGTTCCGCATTGATACCGAACAGCTTGTACAGCAATTCCTCGTTATACAGTTCATTCGGCTTTCCGATAGAACATCTTGCAATATCGCCCATTGTATAAAGTCCGTGTTCCTCTAACTTCTTCGCATAACCATTTCCGACTCTCCAGAAATCGGTTATCGGGCGATGACTCCATAGTTTCTTACGGTATGACATTTCATCAAGTTCAGCAATACGCACACCGTTCTTATCTGGCTCGATATGCTTTGCCACAATATCCATCGCAATCTTGCAGAGATACATATTCGTACCGATTCCTGCGGTTGCAGTTATACCAGTTGTTTTCAAGACATCCTGTATCATCGTCATAGCAAGTTCTCTTGCAGTCATACGATAGGTTTTCAGATAATCAGTCACATCCATAAACACTTCGTCGATTGAATAAGGAAATATATCCTCTGGTGCAACATATTTGAGATAAACATTATAAATTCTTGTGCTATACTCCATATAATATGCCATACGAGGAGGAGCAACGATATAATCTATCTCCAATGTAGGATTTGCATCCAACTCTGCCTTGTCATCGGAAGAACCGGTAAATGTTCTGTTCGGTGCTTTCCATCTGCGGTTGTTATTTGCTTCTGTGACCTTTTGAACAACTTCAAACAATCTTGATCTACCGGGTATCCCATAACTTTTTAATGACGGAGATACCGCAAGACAGATAGTTTTCTCTGTCCTGCTTTTATCCGCAACCACAAGATTTGTAGTCAATGGGTCGCGATTTCGTTCCTTACATTCCACAGAAGCGTAGAATGATTTCAGGTCGATTGCGATATAGGTCTTTTGCTTTGCCATCATTCTATGCTCCTTTCTGTGATTTCCGTTCTAAACGATAATTTACCGTATCAGTCACTAATGGTGGCTTGACCGTTCATTAACATAGGCAGAAGCCAGTCACGGAGTGTAATCAGTGCCTGATTTTCTCTCGTATTCTCAGAAATAATATTGAACATAGGATTTACCTGCTCATTAAAGGTTTTGAGTTTCTCAAAATCCGGAATATAAATAGGTCGGTCTTTCAATAATGGTTTTTGTAAATGCTTTAATCCTGTTCCTTGAAAGAATTTTTGGTTAAGTTCAGGCTTTATTGATACCAAAAGCAGATACAAATAATCTGACATATTGTTATTGGTAGAAATACACCAAGTATCCGTGGAATAAGCTGCTTCGCCAACATAGAATTTGACATCGGCATTACCTCCGGTATTCAAAAAGCAATTTCGTCCATTTATAAATGGTATATCCCATTTCAAAATAGCCGAGCCACTTGTAAAAAACGGATATTCTCCGGTAGATTGCTTTGCTTCGCCTACCTGAACAGATGATTTATCTGCTTCTATGAGTATATCTTTTAGCTTACCATTAGGCTTTTTGGAGAAAAATGTGTGCATATAAATGTCGTAAGCCATTGAAGCTAAATTATCGTTTATCTTACTATTCATTAAAATTTTTTCATCAATCGCTGATAATAATTCAACCATTTTATCTTGTGCTATTTTATCAGGCACCTTAAAATCAAGGGATGTTAGATAATCAATATTTATATTATCCTGTGTACTTCCTGAAGCTGCATTCTGTATTGAATTTCTGATAAAATCAAATACATAATACATAAATTTTTCAGATGAAACTTCTTTATAAGCCTTAAAACCAACTACACTATCCGGAAAACACATAGGATAAGCAAGTAATGCTGTTTCTGCGATGTTAGCCGCAATCGTAATGCACAAAGTCTCTGCATCCCATAATTTGCTTTGTTGTAACCCAAATTTCCCGTATTCTTGAGTGTGATGCGTAATATATAGATTTGCTTCTTTAATTTCACCTGTTTGTACTAATGGATACCCGCCACCCTCAAACAAGTTCTTGTCGTTCCTTGGACGGTGTGTTGATTTTCCTCTTGCAAATTCACCTAAATCAGAAAGTTTCATAGTTTTCCAATTTTTATTATATTTACTTTCGTTGTAAACCATCCTTTTCTCCTTATCCGATATATTTCCTATGTGCAATTTTTACATTGCTTTGTTTTACCATTGCATACTGCAAGGTCGTATCTATCTTCCTATGCCCCAAAAGCTGTTGCAGTTGCTCAATGGGCATTCCTTTGTCTATTGCCATAGTTGCAAGGGTACGCCTGAACTTGTGTGGGTGTACCTTGTGCAATCCTAATTGCTTTCCAAATTCTCTGAGCCTTGTTTCTATACCGCCGATTTTTAGCCTTTCGTGCGGTGCTTTCAGCGATACAAAAAGTGCCGGGTTATCATCGGTTCTGCTGTTTAAGTAATTCTGTAAGTGTATCTTTGTCCTTGCGTCAAAATAGACCACTCGTTCTTTGTTGCCTTTACCGAACACGATACATTCTCGCTCATTAAAATCAATATCATTTCTGTTGAGCAACTCCATTTCTCCGACACGCATACCCGTTGAAGCCAGCATATCAATCATTGCCAAATCTCTCGGCTCGGTGCAGTTATCTCTCATAAGCTCCAACGCTTCATCGGAGTATGTTTCTTTAATGTTCGTGCCGGTTTTGACCTTATGTATTCGCCTGACAGGACTTTTCAATATATAGTCCTCGTCCTCAAGCCACGAAAAGAAGCTTGAAAGAATACGGCGGATATTATCAATCGTAACCTTGCTTGATTTTTTCTTTTCCTGATACTCGGTCAGGTATCGCCTTATGTCGTCAGTTTCAATGTGCTTTACGCTTTTGCCGACGGTTGCAATCATCATTTCGATAGTTGCTTTGTAGTATTTAAGAGATTTCTCGGAACAGCCCTCAATTCGCTTTGCCGACAGGAACAGCTCCATATAGTCCTGCTCCGAGATTTCTTTTTCACTTTCATTTTTTGTTACCTCATAATCAAAAAGTGTATGTTGCAATACCTCTTGCAAGCGTTCTGTCTGTGCGTTATTCAAGAAAGGTAACATAGCCTGAACAACATCTGTAATTAAATTTTGTTTCATTAGTCAATTTTCCTTTTATTTAACTTAGAGAACGACTACGGAGTGGGTAGTCCCCTGATTTAACTCTCGCCACCCACAAGAGTTATGGGATGTATGTTAAACGATAATTTAGAGCAGCAAGCTAAGCTTATTTACGATTACTGGTTCACACAATTTGATTTTCCAGACGAAAACGGAAAGCCATACTGCTCATCTGGCGGTAAGATGGTTTGGGACGAACAACTAAAACGTAATATTCCAGAGAACTGGAATGTTGTCCCACTGCTCAAATTGGTAAGTTGGGAAAGCAATAGTCAACCACCTAAAAGTGAATTTGTATATGAGCCAAAAGAAGGTTATGTGCGTTTCATTCAAAACAGAGATTATGATAGCGATACACACATAACATATATTCCTCGAACAAAAAATCTTAGTATAGTTGACCGCTTTGACATACTTATGGACAAATACGGAGATGCTGGTGCAGTTCGATACGGAATAGAAGGTGCGTTCAATGTCGCTCTTGGAAAAATTTGTGTTCACAATCCTAATTACAGGGAATACATACGTTCATTTTTAGGTAGCGATGGTATATATAAATTTCTCCATAATTCGTGTATGGCATCAACAAGAGCATCTCTCAGCGAGGCTAATTTGGCAATACTAAATGTTGTTGTTCCTGATGAAAAAATTATATTGGATTATGAAAACTTCCTGCAAAAAATCCGTGTCAGCATATTGAAGAACAAAGATGAAACTGTCGAGTTAATCAATCTTCGTGATTGGTTACTTCCTATGCTGATGAATGGACAAGCTACCATTGCTGATTAAGCCACTAAATTATCGTTTATCTTCTCATTCAAAACAATTCGTTCTTCAAGGCAATTTAAGACTTTAACGATTTTTCTCTGTTCTTTGAGTGTAGGATAAGCTATCGGTACATCTGATAAAATATCAGTATTCAAATTA
Organism: Ruminococcoides sp.; assembly: GCF_057037865.1. NCBI lineage: Bacteria > Bacillati > Bacillota > Clostridia > Eubacteriales > Oscillospiraceae > Ruminococcoides > Ruminococcoides sp. Next base: position 152,900 of record NZ_DBLZMS010000005.1, on the reverse strand, counting down.
GGCATATTTGTTCCTACTGCGTGTGTAACAAGCCATTTCCTCGTTTCTTCTCGATTGAGATAAAACGACAAGAAAGCCGATTCTACTTCATTTGAATTTATCCTTACTCTCAAACATCCCGTTCCACACAATACACCTGCGTCTTTTGCTCTTACAAATGCGTGTTTTTCTACATCTCCTCTGCGAGCATACAATATGTCGTTCGTCACAGTGCTGTATCTTTTCAGCCTTGTTGCATCTTCCTCCGATACATAGTTTATCGTGCTGTAATTGATGTTTCGATTTCCTATATCTTGGGGCATAACAATCGGAATGCCTCGTTTCACATAATCAGATTGATGTAATTGGCTTCCAAACGGTCCAGTAATAATATCAGCTATTTTTCCAAGTGTTGTTTTAGTCCATTTACTCATACTTCACCTTCTTTAACTGCTCCATAATCTCTGTTTTCAGTTTATCGCCTTCTGTGAAATACTCCTGCAACTTGTCTGCATACGCTGTCATACGAGCATTAAATTCGTCCTGCGATAATTCCACATATTCGATTTTTACATCAAAATACTGTCCGGCAGAAAGGGAATACTTCTTTTCTTTGATTTCATCATAAGTGACTGCAACAGAGAAATCATCAACAGCTTCTTTATTAAGGAAAGTATCTACGATTTTATCAATTTCAAAATCACGAAGTCTGCGTTTCTGATTGTTTCCGTCTTTGTATTCCTCGCCAAGTTTTGAAGCGTCTATCAGCACAACTTTTTCTGTTTCTTTGGAATTATCAAAGAACAGGACAGACACATTCGTACCGGTATTTGCAAATACATTTGATGGCATACTGATACAGCCATACACGATATGTTCATCTACAATATGCTGTAATATCTTCTTTTCGACACCGGATTTCGCTGTTACAAAACCGGTAGGTACAACAATCGCACCTTTTCCTTTTGCTTTAAGGGAATTAAGAACGTGCTGAATAAAAAGGGTGTAAATCGCCATACTCTCTTTTTTCTTCGCCGGAACTTTCGGAACACCAGCCCAAAAGCGAACTGGCATTGCAGCAATTCGCTCTCTTGTATCTGAAAAGTCCATTTTGAACGGAGGGTTGGATACTACATAGTCAAAAGTTCTAAGTTCTGTACCGTTGTCGCTCTTGTGATACGGAGCAACAAGCGTATCTCCCTGAATAGCGTGGTCAAGAGAAGATACCAGACCATTCAGAATAAGATTAAGTTTTAACATCTTATTGCTTCGCTGTGAAATATCTTGTGCAAAAATCGTACACTTATCTTCTCCAATTTGATGAGCAAGAGCCATCAAAAGTGTTCCTGTTCCTGCCGATGGGTCGTAACATTCTATATTGTGCAAATCAGTTGCTTTACCAACAAGTAATCTTGCCATAATCGTTGCGATAGCGTGTGGAGTATAATACTCTGCATACTTTCCGCCGCCTGCGGTATTATAGTCTTTAATCAAATATTCAAATATATCTGCAAAGAAATCGTAATGCTGCTCAAATGCTTCCTCAAAAGAGAAATTAACAAGCTTATCTACCAATGCACGGGCAAACTGTGCTCTTGCAGCATCATCAGTTACATACTGCGTCAGTTTTTCAAAAAGCGGAATCTTTGTATTCTGAGCAGTTTGCGTAGAAAATATATCTATATTCTTATCCGCTATGTCTGTCATTGTCCTGTCAAAAATCAGGTCGAAATCACCCTTTGCCTGCTGATTCCAAAGATTTGCAATCAAATGTTCCGGATATAAGCGTGGAATATCCGATGATAATGTATCAAAAATATCAAGCTTGTCATCTTCTGGCATTTCAGCATAAGTAAGTTCCCACTTTTCCGCATTCTTTAAAGCAGGACTTACTTTTTTTACTTCATATCCGAATTTATCATTCAAAAATTTATAAAGGAAAACCTGTGTAATAATCTTGTATTCATTACCGTCGTTTCCCATACCATAAGTCTGACAGGTCGCTTTTAATGCGTCTATCAGCTCTACGGTTTTTTCTTTTATCGTTTTTGTTTCTGCCATCGTGTTCTCCTTTATGCAACTGAATAAGTTTGATTATACTGGTCGAGATACTGCTTCGTTATTCTACTTTGAATAAATTTTCTGTCATCACGAGCACTCGCTATACCAAGCCTATCAATGCCTAATTTGATTTGTGTCATAACCGTTTGTTCAAAATATGCATCTTTCTTCAATATATCATTTCGGTCGTATACCTTTTGGTCTATATCAGTCTTAATAGACTTCAAAACATCCATAATTGATGCGTCATATTCCGAAACAATCGGTTGTTTATTAGCTGCTTTACGAGCAAGATTTTCTTCTCGGATTCTCTTATGAACTCTTGCAAATTTTGCGTCGCCATTATATTTACGGAGCAATACATTATTCTTTTTCTGAAGCTCATCCAATTTTTTAAGAATTTCCTCCAGTTCTTTTCCTTGTTCCTCAATCTCAGTTATACTTTTCGGTTCAAATCCGTGTTCCTTAAAGCGAAGCAAAAATGCTTCCTGCAATGTAATAAATTCTGGGTCGTCCGGGTCAATATTCTGAGTAAAAGCACGAACTGTCTTTCTGTATTTCTCAGTAACATTTTCTTTGCCACCGACAATTTTTAATTCTTCTTCGCTGATTTTACTGAAGTTGAAAGTAATATCTTCCATAGCTTCATTTACAAGCAGTTTTGTTGTATCGTCGCTTGCAAAGAGTTCCTTTTGATTTATATTGTCGATATGGTGCTGAACTTCTAAAATAAGAGAAGGCAACTTTGTCAGTTCCATTCTTGCAAAAGTTTCTTTCAGCTCATCATCGCCAAAAGTTCTTACCAAATTACAACAATCACGAGCCGCAATCAAAATCTTTTTAAGTTTCAGCAGTTCTTGCTTATCCTCAATCGTAGATATTTCGGTACTAAACGCTTCTGCATTATCGGTCGTGTAATTGAAAAGAACCTGCTGCACTTCCTGCATTTGCTGAATAAGTTCCTGCGGGTCTTCAATAACCTGCTTAAACGTATCCACTTCATTACCTTTTCCAACTTCATTTGGGTCGTTGAAGCGATTAAGTTCTTTCAAATAGGCTGCATTGGTTTCATCAAAATTACGCTTAATATCAGCAAAATCAATTACATATCCGTAGCGGTTATCCTTATATGGTCTATTCACTCTTGTGATTGCCTGCAAAAGATTGTGGTCTTTTAACTTTCTTCCAAAATACAGTCTTTTCAATCTTGGTGCGTCAAATCCGGTAAGCAGCATATTAAAGACAATAAGAATATCTACCGTCATATTTTTCTTGAAGTTATTGACAATAGTATCTCTCGTATCTTTATCATCACTGTCATACAGAATAAGTCCTGCTTTCAAATTGCTCTTTAAGGAAGCTGTTTTATTAAGTTCGTTTTGGATTTCATCAAAATAAGCAAATAGTTTTCTTGCCTGCTCACTTGTTTCGCAGATAATCATTCCGCCCAGAGTATTATCTCCCTGAATTTGTCTAAATCGTTTCAAATCAGTGATAATATACCGGAGCAGTTCTTTAACATAATTATCGTGTTCAACAATCTGATTTTTCTTAACATCTTTCTTTTCAACCAATGTTTCAAGTTTCTCATAGATTTCTGAAAGACGCTCTTTATATTGAGTTTCTATATCTTCTCGAATGATTTTCAGCGTATATCCATCTAAGATAGATTTATCATAATAATAAGTGTGCAGATAGTTTCCGAATACTCTCCACGACTCTCGTTCCTCTTTTAACAACGGAGTTCCGGTCAACGCAATCTTAATGGCATTTTTGTCTGCGTCCAGAAGATTTGCCAAGAATGAACCTTCCGGCTTATATCCTCTGTGTGCTTCATCTATAATAAAAACTCTCTGCAAGTTTGTTGCATATGCCGGCAAATCAACCTTTTCTCTATCTTCTTCAAATCGTTGAATATTAACGACCGTTATTTCCGGCTTTCCTGAGTTTCCCTCCTGTGCCTGATTAGTGCGGAATTGTTCCATAAGTTCAGCTCGGGAATTTGCAGTTTTAACAACCAAACCACGAGCTTCAAACTCATCAGATGCCTGTTTCAGCAAATCCAGTCGGTCAACAATAAAATAGAACTTCGCCACCTTATCGTGCTTGCTGAAGTAATCTGAGAGAACATATGTGAGATTATAAGACAAAGCAGTTTTTCCGCTTCCCTGTGTATGCCATATCACACCGGAAGTTACACCTTCATCAATTTTTTGTCTGACAATCAAAGCAGCAAACATCTGCTGATAACGCATTATATGTTTTTGGTCTGTAACCTCAATCTTTCCGTCAACCTCTTTTTGAAAACGAACATAAGTAATGCCGTACTTCAAAATAAACAGTAGCCTTTCGGGGCTGCACATAGAAGTAAGTACACGATTCGTCGGTGTATATGTATCCAAATTTGTCTGATACTCAGGCGTATTACGGATAACCTGACAGTTGAAATCAGATAAAATCTTTCTTTCTACTTCTCTATCTATATCCTTATATGGAAAATCTCGATTATATGTTGCAATTTCTAAATTAGTTGGATTTTCTTCTCTGAAGCAATTAAATGGTGCAGATTGTCTCGCCGTTGTACAGTAAAACGCACCCTGAACAGGAACAATGCCGCCCATTGTGTCATATTCCATATTATTTGAGAAAATCATCAACTGCGTAATGTTCAAAAATCTCCTAAACTTCTTGTTCGGAAATCTCTGATTATTCATTCTCTTGCTTTCTGCAACCATTCCACCGTGATTGTTCGGCTTCTTAACTTCTACAAAAACAAGTGGCAATCCGTTTATAAACAAAGTAATATCCGGTCTGAATTCATCTTGGTCACGCTTACAGGTAAATTCAGCAGTAAAATGATATGTATTATTCTTAGGATTTTCAAAATCCACCAATCTGATTGGCGAAACCGAAGAAAGTCGTTTATAAAAGCTGTGTCCGAGGTCGTCGTCATCCAGTTCCTGCCTTATCGTTTTCAAAACCTGTTCTGCTTCTCCCTTATGTTCGGGATTGAGTTTAACAAATTGTTCCTTGAAAACATTGATTAAGATATTCGTATCTGGGTCATAAATAGTCCCAGCCATATCTTCGGTTATCTTTCCAAAATAGGTGTATCCAATTCTTGTGAGATGAACCATTGCCGGCATTTGCACACGAGTAGCCTCGTTAAACATATTACGCTTACCATTGCCTGCCATATCCAGACCTCCTTAATTCACTCATCCAAAATAACTTCGCATATATCCCCAATATCGCAATGAAATACTTTGCAAATTCTCATAAGCACATCAAGGGATACTGTTTCATTCTTATTCAATTTTGTTGCAACAGACGATGAAATCTCCGCAGCACGCATTAAATCTTGTCTTTTCATTTGATTATCAATCATAAGTTTTTGAAGTTTGTTGTAGCTTATTCTCATCTGTAACGCTCCTTCGTATTCTCCGTTCCTTTTGGTTACAGTTACTCATTTGATATTATACTATGAACAATCTATTTTTTCAAGATATAGAGATTCATTCGCAACTTCTACCCATTAAGGTGTCACTTTTTACAAACACCTAATACAACTCTTTTAAAGAATAAAAAAAAGAGATGCCGAAGCACCTCAATTATACATTCTATTATTAACGTTCAATGCAATCATTGCTATAACCTTTTCTATCGGCGGCTCTTTTCCGTCCGGTGCAACTGCTTTCCAAAAAGCTATTGCTTCTGGTTCATCACTTTTCATTGCTTCCCGAATAGAAAACTGCATTTCCTCCTTTACTGCTTTTTCGGTTGTTCCATTTTCTTTCGCTATTTGTCTGAAAATGTCTTTCACTTCTACTTCCTCCTATGTCTATTAGTATGTGTCTATCACTAACAGTTGTTGTTATAGCATATTCTCTCTGTCGAAGTCCCGAAAAATTTGTCGATAGCTGAAATTTTTTATACTGAAAAAAAGAAAGCTCGTCGATTAGGACGAACTTCTGTGTTTTATGGAAGTATTTGCTTTGACTGCTTCACAAGTGTATCTATAACTTCATAAATTCTGTTTCTATCTTCAGGAGCAAGTTTTTCAAGCTTTTCATTCAGCATAGAGTTCTTGACTGTGTATCCCGTTTCCAAGACATCTGTAAGAACCATATCCGATGATACACCTAAAGCATTTAGTATCTTTATGAAAGTTTCGAGTGACGGAATTTTCTCTCCACGCTCAACCATACCAATATAATTTGTTGTCAAATCTGTTTTCTCAGCCAAATCTTCTTGACGTAATTTCCTCGCAAGTCGGAACTTTCTTATATTCTTGCCGATTGTATCGAGCTTCATCACATCACCTCCCTTAGTATGTTTCCATAACTGATAGTATAGGTTAAGTAGATTCCAAATCACACGCACCAAAAGAAAGTCAAACCAACTATCAGTAATGATTTCCAACTATTTTTATGTTATACTATAAAAGTAGTAATTCACGATTGTTAATGGCAAAAGACAAATCACAACCCAAGAGCCAAGTCAAACAATCTCCAAAAAGAAACTTAGGGGTAAAAAGGAATGGACAAACAAAAGATAATATTCAGTAATCGGTTTGAAAAAGAGAAATTTGAGGATTACAAAACAGATTTGGTAACTGGCAACGCAATCACTCCCGACTTTACGGAAGCTGATGATTTTTTGAAATTTATACAGAAGAACCGCAGAAGTGTTCCAAGTAAAGAGCGAATTGCTGACAAGGACAAATTCATCAAAACCGTTTACGAGCTATCCAACAGCTTTGAAATTGACGCTGACCTGATAGAATTTGCCGAGGGATATATCGCCAACATCTATGTGGATTATGCCTGCTACACTGGATATATCAAGAAGTTATTAGCAATTCTTTTTATCCTTGCCGATGATATTTCCTTTTTAGACGGCAGTAAAGAAAATGCCGATATGCTTTTCAGCTTCACTTATCACACACACCATATTTTCCTGAATAACAGAGAAACAACCGATTTCTCATAATGTACCCGATGGCTACTCGACTGAGCAGCCATCTTTTCGATTTTCCAGACACCGTCTGGAATTTTTAATATGCCGGAATACCGTATCCGTAGATATTGCTGCTTCCGACTACGTACTGTCTTTGCTTGCAGGCGTCGCCTGAGTTACCCTCTACGGTATAAACTGTGCCATTCTCGCATTTCTCTACGATACCAACGTGGTCTGTTGTACCGTCGCCTTCCCAATCAAAGAAGATAATATCTCCCGTCTTTGGTTCATAAGTGCGGCTTTGCCATTTTCCATTTGACTTAAACCAGTTTGCACCGTCCACACAACCTGCAAATTTCGGAACAAGTCCGCTTTCAATATACCCGCATTGGTCAGCACACCAAGATACGAAGCAGGCACACCATTCCACTCGGCTATCAAAACCATACCAACTCCAGTAAGGTTGTCCGCCCTGATTGCCTATCTGCGTCAAGGCAACCTCAACAATCGCCTGATTACCTCCGGCAGTAAAGGCTCGCCCATACGGATAGTACCTCAGAACGTGAGCCGGATATTGGGTATCTCCATAACTGTCCCAACCAAGCCTTTGTGCCTGCTGAGTGGAAAACTCCACTGCATTGGCATAAGAATAACCGCCATACTTTGATTTTGCCCAAGAGATATATCCATTACCGAAGTTGTAGCCTTGTAGGGCAAGTTTGATATGCTCCATATCTATCGGACTTTCCACCTCTGCCGAGGTAAGAGCTGCTTTCAATTCCTGAACTCCACACTGGATAGAATATTCAGGGTCTTTAATTCCATTAGGTTCGTGTGGATACTTCGTATTGAAACTGCCCTCTGCTGCCTGCATGGGGTCAAGTCCCCGACCGCCGCTTTCCTGCATCATCACAGCCTTAATCAATTCCACATATTCGGGAATACCATATTGTTTTGCATACTGTCGTATCAATGGGTCGTATGCTTCCACCTCTGCACTTACTTGCGTATAAGTATTGCTTTCACTTCCGCCACCAAACATTGCAACAGCACTTCCAAGTAGGACAACAATCATAATAATTACAACTGCTATCCAACCGCCTGCGGCAATGGCAGCAACCAATGCTTTCGTACCGGCTATGATTGCCTTTACTGTGGCAATAGTCGCTTTTGCTGCGGCTTTCACAGCATTTGCAGTTGCTTTCGCTGTCGCCTTTGCTGCCTGTGCCGCTTTCTGTGAAGCCTTAACGGTGGCTTGTGCTGTTTTCTGTGCGGCTTTTGCTGTCTGCTGACTGGTCTTAATGCTTGCCTTTGCGGTATGCTCGGCAGTCTTAACTGACCTCTGCGTTGTTTTCGCCGCTTCCTTACTAGCAAGTTTGATGTTCTTCTTTCCTGCGGAAGTAGCTGACTGTTTGACCATTTTCTCCGGCTTTTCAAGCGTTTTGATTGCCGATGATGTCTGCGTCTGCGCTGAAGAACTGCCAACCGTTGTAGTTCTTCCTTGCGCTCTCTGAACGTTTATTGATTTTTCGGCTCTCTGCTGTTTGAAGCGTTGAATGCCGTCTTTAGCAGATTGGATATTCTTCTTTGTTTCCTGAACACCTTTTCGCCCTGCTTTATTAAAAGCATACGCACCTTTATGTGCAATTTCATCAATTCCGGCTTCCGTCTTATCGGCAGCATATTCTTCCGCAGTATTCTCATTTGTATTTACCGAATGTTCTGCTTTGTCCTTTGTGGCGATATATGCCTGTTTCATTTTCTGACCGGCAATGGCAGCTTTATTCAAGGTCTTTATCGTGCCTTTGACTGTTTCTCTTGTTTTACTATCAGCCACATCAAACCTCCTTCCTAAGCTGGTTGAATAACTCTCTTGAATTTTGTCGAACTGTCGGCAATATACTCGTTAATCAATCGGCTTTCTGCTTTTGTTTCGGGATAAGCGGTAATAGAGATTGTCTTTGCGTTCCAGTCAAGGGTGTAGCTGTCGCTTGCAATATTCGTGATGTGGTGCAGTGCAAGGAAATCTCGTAAACGCTTCATTTCTTCAAGGTCATCGGACATAATCACATTCACATAGGTTCTGTCCTTTGACATTTTCTCGTTGATAAAGCAGGCGAGAGAACAACCCACACCACCTGCAACGGCAACAACGAGCATTGCAATCTCGTTATTCGCAGAAACAACTCTTTTCGTTATCCAAAAATAAATAAAGTCGGATATGATAACCGCAATGCCTGCAAGTATCCACCGACTTCTCTGTACCAATATTGTTTTTGTTGTACTAAGGGCGTTGTCCGCAACCTTAGCTACGAACAACACCGCTAAATTTATCAAACTAATCATACAAGGCTTATCCCTCCTTACTCAGCCACTTTCTTTGCCACGACGACCATTCTTCCGTTGTTACGGGAATATTCGCAAGTGGAAAGCGTAATCAATTTATCGCCATATTCTGCATTTACTCCTGTATCATAGATAGCAAGTTCCTTGCACTTAGCAATATACACATTGAAATCATCTGCCGTATCTGCATTGACAAAATCATAATATCTGAAGCTGTTCGGACTGTTTGTATATACTTCTGTCTTAAAAGCAACTACTACTTCGTATTTACCTTTCTCGGTCAGCGTGTCAAACTGAATGGTTTTATGCTTTCCCCAAAAAGATTTATCGGCATACTTCATCAATCCGGCGAACATCGAATTGTCGTTCATATGATGACCGTAGATAACAAGGTTATCTGACGGAGTATCCACATCGCAGTTTTCCTGTACATACGGGCAACCGTACACTGTATAACCTTTATCAAATCCGTGTCTTAGATAGAAATTCGGATTATCCTTTGACTGCATAACCGGATAATTGATTTTGGTATCCTCAACCTTTATCCATCCTACCATATCGTTGTTCTGCATATACAGTTCCTGATAGTCTGGCAAAAAGTTCTTATCTTCGGAATATGACATCGTATCCTCCGTATCGTCTGTATCCTCAACGGTTTCAATCAAGTTATCATAGAGTTCTGCCTGCATTTTAGAGTCGCAGTAGTCTTTGACCAAGAACCCAACGCTCACAGCAAACACAACGCTTAACAGCGATATAACCGTAATTCTCATTTTCTTATTCATCGTTTTGTACCTTTACCTTTCCATATCTTTTCTTTTATGTGGAGTCAAATCTCTACAATATTCGGGATACCTGAGTTTGATACCCTCCATAAAGTAGGGAGCATATCCGCAACAGAACAGTTCATCCGGTGTGAAAAGATTTTCTTTTCCCTCCTCTGTAAAACCGTTCCAAAGATTAAAGGCAAGGTGGCAGACCTTGACTGTTCCACTGGTCTGCCAGCCACCATACATCCCCTCCGGCACAATGCAATCGTTCTTAAAATCAAACATTTTTCCTATATTCATTCTGGTTTCTTCTGAAATGCCCATCACATAGAAAAATGCCTGATGATAGCAGTCATTGTGCCTGCATTTTTCGAGATTTTCAAAGACAAAATCTCTGTGTGCTTTGTTTCTGAATTGAATATTTGCCATAGAAAACACCTCCTTACACGCCTTCACCGGGCTTCGTCGTCATCAAGCGGTACAACTTCGTATTCTTCGGGAACTTATTTGCAAACGGTACAAGAGAACTGCCCACCTTGATAAGTCCGTGTCCTGCGTCAACATTTGTGATATACGAAAGCTGAAGGTCTGAGATATTCAGAAGTTTTGCAAGTTCCAGTCTGTCGGTAGAAGCCTGATTGAGCATAATGATAAACTCGCTGTTTGCAAGCATTGTTCTTGCAGTATGGCTCTGCAAAAGGTCGTCCACATTCTGAGTGATACCTGTTGCGTATGCACCGTACTTTCTTACACGCTTCCAGAGTGTAAAGAGGAAGTTTGCAGAATACTCGTGCTGGAACAAGAGGTAAATCTCATCAATGAAGATAAAGGTATGCTTACCCTTTGCTCGGTTCTGTGTGATTCGGTTCAAAATACTGTCAAGGACGACAAGCATACCGATAGGCATAAGCTGCTTACCAAGGTCGAGAATGTCATAACAGATAAGTCGATTGTGAGTATCTACATTTGTCTGCTTTGCAAAAGTATTCAGCGAACCGTGGGTAAACAACTCAATAGCAAGAGCGATTTCCTTTGCTTCCGGCTCATCCTGTTTGAGAAGTTCATCTCTGAAATCCTGCAAGGTCGGAACCTGACCGGTGTAATCATTCTGCTGATAGGTGCGGTAAACGCTTGCAGTGCAACGGTCAATAATGGACTTCTGCTTTGCTCCGAGATTTGTACCGCCGATAAGCTGTTCGCAAAGGGACATAATAAACTCGGATTTCAGGATAACAGGATTTGCTCCGTCGCCATAGTCCTTGTTCATATCCATTGCATTTATATGGTTTTTCGATGTTGCGGAGATATTGATAATCTCGCCACCAAGTGCATTTACAAGATGGGAATACTCTCTCTCCGGGTCGATGATAATTACATCGGCATCGGAAGAAAGGATAATATTTTCAATCTCTCCCTTAGCTGCAAAGGACTTACCGCCACCGGACACACCAAGAATAAAGGAGTTACCATTAAGAAGCTGTTTTCGGTCTGCAATAATCATATTTTTGCTGATAACATTCTGACCGTAGTAAATACCGTTCTCGTGATAAATATCCTGAACCCTGAACGGAATGAACACTGAAAGGCTCTCGGTCGTAAGAGTTCTGAATGTGTCAATTTTCCTTGTACCATATGGCATAACGGTATTGAGTCCGTCCATCTGCTGAAATTTAAGAACCGCAAACTGACAAAGATGTTTTCTCGCTGTTGTGAGCAACGCTTCCGTATCGTTATCGAGCTGCTCTTTGGTATCTGCGGTATGCACCATTGTGAGCACTGCGAACATCATTCTCTGGTCACGGGTGGTGAGGTCATCAAGGAACTCTTTCATTTCCTTTTTCTGCTGTTCCATATCATAAGGAACAGTTGCCGAAAAGTTGTTGTTCTGATTCTGCTTTCTCTGCCAGTTCGTAATATTGGTTTCTACACCGAGCAATCTATTTTCGGCTTCTCTGACCGCTTCATCGGTAGGAACAGGTACAATATCAATGGACATCATCAGATTTCGGTTCATATCCGTAAGTTCTGCCACCATACTGTCTTTGATATAGGACGCATACTCACGAAGAAAGATAACTCTGCCATAGCGATTGCCGATTTTGAAGTAATCGCTTTCAAATTCTAAGGAATCCGGGCAGATATAGTCCTTAAAATCGTGTCCTTTCTTTCGGGTTTCCTTAATATCAAAATGATACGAAGTTTCCTCTCCCACACGGAAGAAGTCGTGAATAATGCGAAGTCGCTCATCCGTTTCAAGTTCCACACACTTACTGCCAAGTCGTGAAAAGTGTGAAATCAAATCTGCACCTACACGGGCAAAATAGGTTCTTGCGTCATCCACATTCTTTTTATTGATGGAGATGGTCACATACTTATCCTGCACCGTTGAATTTGCTCCCGTTGCCTTATCAAGAAGCATTTTGTTGTATTCCTCTCGATACTCGTCCAGTTCATCTCCGGTTTCAGGGATAAGGATTGTTTTCTCAAAGTCCAAACGGTTCAGTCGTCTGTTGTTGATAGTGAGTTTTGTGGTTGCTCCACTGTCAAGAGAGTTAAGTAGTTCCGAATACTTAAGGAACATCGCTTCTTTATCTTCTCGGCTGGCAACCGCATAGTTAATATCCGTGAACTTAAAGGATTTAGAATACTTGTCTTTGCCCACTCTGAAAATACCGTCATCATAGATGGCAGTAACCGGAATACAGTCCTGCACACCCTTCGGCACAACAAATTTTTCCTTATCCTGCTTAAAGATGTTGTTTAATGTCTTAATCATTATTCTTGTAAGCCTCCTTTGTCTTTTTCTCAATGCTCGGTTTCATCAGCTCTAAATAGGTGTTTCTGGAGTGAAATACTAACTTCTTTGGCATAAGAAACTCGGACTTAATCCACGACCAGATAAATTTCTCTGCTGTCATTCCGTTGTATTTCACAAATCCGAGAGCCGCAAACGGTGCTGCTCCCAAAATACACACCCACGATACTGTTTCTGTTCCAAGATGCGGTTTAAGCAAGAAGTACAACCCTACTGCCACACCACACGCAAGGACAGAAAAAATAAACTGTCTAAGTGACAATCCGAAAAACATTGATTCTGTGTAATTTCGTATTTCTCTGTTTATTTTTACTTCCATCAGAATTTCCTTTCTATGACAAATAAAAAAGCACCGCCATAACTGACAGTGCCACATCGTTTTGTGCATTACCAAGGATTTAGATAAGTAAGTCCTCTTCGTAAATTATCTTCTTCATCTTCTAAACTTTGCTGTATGTGATTATAAACATTATGAATACTTTCCAAATACAGAATAAAGGACTTTTTGTTCGTATCCCTATTGCGATTTTTTAACTTGATATACTCATCACGAACACAATTCCATCCCTGCTCATATTCAAGTATTTCCTGAAGTTTGCAGTCTGCATTTTGTGATAGGACTCTATCTTCAAATGAATAGCGATTGTTTTTCTTCCAATTCTTGATATATCTATATCCATTGTCCAAATTGTCATCATCTAAATAATAAATTATCGCAAAATCACAGCTTCTGATAATCTTGGAATGTTTTTTATCAACAACCTTTATGGTAATAGAAGAAGTGGAGTCTTCGGGTTCTCCGTACTTTGTCCCTTTGAGCGACTTGGAAAAAGCTCTCATAAACTGCTCTTTCAGTTTTTTTGGATTGTTCCATAAATCGCTCTTTTGCAAAATTAGATTGTAGTCAAAATCATAACCTCTGTTACCATCTTTTATCTTAGTGACGAGGTGTCGATTTGCACTTCCAATCAATTTGAATTGAAAAGTCGTATCATATTCGGTTTTCATTATTTTTTGAACCTTTTTTATAATACTTTCAATTTCCTCTTTATAAGGCTTGTATTCTGCTTTGCTGACATATTCTTACATATACTTGACCATCCTATCTTTACTTCCTCAATCCGACCATTTAGCAAAGCTAAATCATTACAGTATATCACGATTTTTTCACTTGTCAATTATTTTTATTTGTATTTGTGTTTTTCAGACAAAGAACTTTGTCTGACCATTCGTTTTAAAACCTCCGTTATAAGCCCATCATTTCCCTGATAATACGGTCACTCATTTTCACTGCACCGACAAGAACAAGCATATTAAATACAAGTTCTCCAATATATGACCATACCTGTGTGACTGCCGCAGCGTCCGGGTTTACTACCGGCGGACTTGACGCAAACAGTGAGAAGATTATGCAGGCAAGCACGATAACTGCACCTTCAAGCAGTACCGCACAGTAGCTTTTAATAAAACTCTTGCCCACATTCTGCGTCGGTTCTCCGGCAAAGGTAGATAGCGGTATCGGTGCTAATGCCGTGTACATATACAGTTTGAAAAATCTGCCGTAAACCGTCATTATCAGAATGAATGACAACACCGTAATAAAAAGACCGCCTATCAAAGTTACTGCCCATAGCGGAATGCTTTCAAAGAATCCGCAGTCCTCAATGGTTGTTACCATTTCGGATGGGAGCGTCGTTTGATTCGGTGTTCCAAATCCCGATGATGTCATAATGGTTGAAATGATACCTTGAACGATATTGAATAAAGCAAGCATAAGCTCCATACCGTAGGTTATGACTCCTTTGGCAATGGCAAAGCGAACAAACAATTTCAGTGCGTGTTCCGGCTTTTTCACATCGGTAAAGCTTCCGCAGGTACGGACAACTCCCACCACAAAGAACAGCACTAATAGTGCAAGCCCGATTGCCTGAACCGCTCCGTTGATTGTTACCATCACATTCCATATGCTTCCGCCTTTGAAATCCTGCGGTGTTGTGGTTAAAAGCCGCCATATCTCACTTAATTTATCGTTCCAAGTTTCAAGAGCGTTTTCGAGGTTTTGAACTACCCAGTTATCGCTCATTCATTCGCACCTCCTTGTAAAAATGGGGCATAACCGTTTTGCCGAGTATGCCCTGTGATAACTGTTGTATCTTAGCCTGTGATAAGAGTAAGGATTTCTTTTGCGAAAGTAATGATGATACCTCCGGCAAGAGTAAGAAAACCGTTTGCTCTCTGGGACGGGTCGTGGGACTTCAAAGAAAGTCCGACCTGCACGATACCGAAACCGAGCAGGATAAGTCCGATTGCACGGATAAGTCCGAAAATGAAATCGGACAGATTGTTTACAACTGTGATAGGGTCGTTCGCCGCAAATGCGGTTACACCTGTACCAAGTACAACGGTCATCGCCAATACTGCCACACAATAAGCACGATAGCCTTTCTTGACCTTTCCGGTCATCGGCAGTTTAGAAGTTGCTTTGTTTTCTGTGTTTTTCTTAAAAAATCTCATTGTAATTTCCTCCTGTGATTAAAAATTGTTATCTACTTCAAAATCCTCATCGGACAGAAGTTCATAAGTGGTTTCTCCGTAATTGCTTTCCTCAACCTCATCCGGGTCAATAGCAAGAACGGAAATAGATGAGTGCGGTATCGTTACTTCTCCGTGCTTGTACGGTTTCTCTTTTCCGTCTGTGGTCAGTGCCACATTCGGGTGCTTCAAGATGTCGTACTTAAAATCCATAATCGGTCGCTCCCCACGGATAAATAAAATCGCATATTGGTTATCCAGCATACGAACTTCATCCGGAGTGAGAAGCTCACGACCGCTTATCTGATAATTGGTGGAGTAGTTACCGCTTCGCCCGGAACTCTTACCGTAAGTGTTCGTGTCGATGGTTTCCTTACCAAGCAGCTCCGACACATATTTATGTGTGCTTTGCTCGTTGCCGCCAAGATACAGAAATTCATCGCAGTTGCCCACGATACTTTCCCATTGCTTTTCAAACAAGGCTTTAAGCTGTGCCAAGTTCTGTAAGATGATACTGACCGACACACCTCTGGAACGCATTACCGAAAGTATCTTGTCAAAGTCATCCGGCAATGAAACATTGGCAAATTCGTCCATCAGAAAATGAACGGGAACGGGAAGCGAACCTCTGTGGATATGGTCGGCAGCATAGAATAACTGCTGAAACAGTTGGGTATATAAAATCGACACCAGAAAATTGAAACTGGAGTCGTTATCGGGTATCAGGGCAAACAAGGCGACCTTCTTTTCTCCCATAGAGGGCAGGTCTAACTCGTCTGCCGAAGTTAAAGAAGCAAGGCTTTCAAGATTGAATTTCTCAAGCCTTGCGGCAAGTGTTATCTGAATGGATTTCAGTGTCTTTGCCGAACCGGAATGATAGGAACGGTAATACTTTAGAGCAATATGGTCGGGATTTTTCATCTCAAGCTCTGCAAATAATTCATCGAGAGGAGATGGTCTTGTATCTTCCTCGTCCTCAATCGAACCGGCTCTGAGCATTTCCATAACCATTGCAAAGTTCTGTTCTTCCTCCGGTGCTTCATAGTGCAAATAAAACACCAACGCCAAAAGGAGCATAGAAGCTGAAGTGTCCCAAAACGGGTCTTGGGACTGACTGCCCTTTGGTGTAGTGCTTTTGAATAAGTTAGTTACAAGTTTCTGCACATCGTTGTCGTTCTGAAGATACACAAACGGATTGTAACAGTGGCTCTTTTCCATAGAGATAAGGTCAAGAACTCTGACCTCATATCCTTTTTTCTCAAGAAGTTTTCCCGTATCCCTCAAGATTTCGCCTTTCGGGTCAAGGATTACAAAAGAGGTATTGCACTGCATAAGGTTGGGCTTACAATAAAATCTTGTTTTACCTGCACCGGAACCGCCGCATACCAGTGTATTCAAATTTCGTCTGTGCTTTTTCGCATTCAATCCGATACGGACATTCTGCGTCATCAACTTATTATCGGAATACGGAGACTGTCTGTATTTCTTATCCACGGCTCTTGCGTTGCCCCATTTTGCAGAACCGTGTTCCTCCCGCCTGCGGTAGTTTCGCTGTGTGGAGAAATATATCCCGATACCCATTCCATAGCACAAAAGCAAAATAAGGACAGTTTTCACGCTGTCCTCACAAACTTCTATATGAAACGGATTGTTAAATACATTCATCAGGCTCGGCAATATCTCCGGCAATCCGCCTTTAACTGACGGAGCTATGAGAAGTGCCAGCCACACAACCGGAACAATACCGATGACAGAAAGAATAATCGCAGACTGTCTTTCGTTATCTCGCATCGCCGGAGCGTTCCTTTTCAATAACCTTGAATTTTTTCTTTGGGGCAGTCCCGACCTTGATAATCAGGTCGTCCACAGCATCGGTTGATTTCCCCTCGTTCATTAAATCTGTTTTCTCATCATTGAGAGAACGGATAACGATACCGTGTTCATAATCATCCAACGCTATATGGTAAAGTTCTTCTTTCGCCATATCTGTACCTCTTATCTTTCATAATCTTTTGTGCGTGCCTGCTTTTTCTTGTACAGTTCGTCTGATACACGGGAATGAATATCTGTCATCGCATTTCTCGTCTTGGAAAGTTCAAAACGAATGTCCTTTGGCTCTTTGTTTGCCAGCTTATCCGGAATACGGTTAATGGCAAAATTCTGTGTATCAATACCGTACTTTTTGCAAAGCATATATCCGATACATACCGCCTGAAATCCCATATCGGAACGACTGTAACTGTCGCTGTTGATGGAAAGCTGTGCGTGCCCCAGTTCCTGTGCCACACACTGAGCAACCGCTACGCTGTCTCCCACATCACGCTTTACATACAAGGTTTGCTCTTCATTGTTATAGAACGCTGCCATATTCGGATAGGGGAGGTCGTTTGTCGCTTCCACATTCACAGGCGAGGAATCAAGCATTGTGGTAATCAGTGCTTTCGGGTCACGATTAGCTGTCGGTGCAGGCGGTCGTTTTCCATTGGTCTGTGCCACGTCAAACACTTTCTTCACATTGTAGGAAATGCCTGTTGTACCGTCACGCTTTGCATATTCCACCGGTTCAAGAATGGAAATACTCTTAGCACCTTTTGTGATTTTAATGTTGTCTTTGCTCCAGTCATCAAAATCTTTAAGCTGTACCGCCTGCGGATACTGCTTGTAAATCAAAAGTGCGTTGACTGCCGAATATCTGTCAAGTCGGCTCTGCGTATCAAGGAACGCTTTGAATTTCTCCGGCGAAGATACAATCTCTTTCGCCGCTTCATCCGCAAGCTGATACACACCGTCTTTCTCGGCTCGTTTCTTTTCAGCATATTCCTCTTTGGAAAGTCTCGGTCGCTGAGTGCCTGCTTTTGCAGGAGTAAAATTTTCTGCCATTGTAATTACCTCTCTTTCGGTTTCTTGGATTTTGTTTTCGGCTGTTGGTGTACCGTCTGCTTTGGTGCAGAAGGACGCTTTGCCTTATCTGTTTCCGGTTCTTTGCGTTCTGCTTCTTTTTGCTGTTTTGCCTGAGCCTTATAGCGGTCAAGTTTCTCTTTAACCGATGGCTTCTTCTGTCTGTCAACAGCAATACCCTTATCAGTTTGCATATCTTCCGGCTCTGAGTTTTGCCTTGACGGAGGGTTTTTGTCCGTTTTGGCGGTTGTGGGGTTTGACTGTGCGTTTTCCTCTTTCTGAAGGGGTTTTCGTACAGCTTCCTCTGTGATGATTTCATTCTTGGATTTTGTCGGTTTATCTTTTTCCACGGCTTCTCGTTTTTCAACCGCTTTCTGCGATTCTGTTACGATTGCCGCCTTATCCACCTTACCGAGTTCAAACCTCTCAACGATTCTCTGAATTTTAGAAGCGTCCTCCGCACGTGCGATAATATCAATCGGGACATTATCTCCCCTTATGTTCTTATCTCGGAGAACACAATAGAGAACACCGTAGCGTTTTGCCTGTTCGGTAAACTTCTTTAAATCCTTATTCGGAATGGAAAATACCTTCAACTCCTTGCCCGATTTAATCATATTGGTAAGACGGGCTTTGCCTCTTGTCTTATTCGCCTGCGTTGCTTCCTGCTTCAATACGGAAGCAAGAAGAATTGCGATATTCTTTGCGGCTGAACCGGTAAGTCTTGCAGCAACTTCAAAGCCTTCAAGGGATAACCTGACGACCTGTTCGGCTGCGTCACCTGAATTTGTCATTTCGCTTTTGCTCCTTTCGCTGTTGTTTTTCTTCTTCGGCTCTGATTGTTTCAAGGTTCTGCTCCATAACCTTTGACCTCTCGGCAATGTCGTCACAGAGTCGAACCTCTTTGTTCAGCTCCCGAATTTTATCGCTTACCGTCGAAATCTGTTCTTTCACCTTAGACAGCTCATCGTCACTCATCTTTGTTCTTGCTTTTTTTCGCAGGTGCGTTCTGTCGTCATTCAAAGTTTTAATTTGACCTTTCAGCGACTCTTTATATGAGAAAAGCTGCTCGTCCGTAGAAATATTTTCTCGTCCGAGCAGCCTTGTCTCTGCTGTGATTTTATCCAGCTTCAATAAATCCTCTTTCAAAAGATAGTGAAGCCTTGCTGTATTCTGTTTTTTGTATTTTGGCAGATAACCGAGCCTGTAACAGTAATGCAGATACAAGCCATACAGTCCGCCCACTTTTTTGATTTTGTTTTCTCTTGTAGGCAATCGGTACTGCCTGATAACCACCGTCTGCTTTGCAAACGGAACTATGCGTACTCTCTGATTTTCCATAAGCCTACGCCTTATTGCTTCCTCGGTATAATCTTCTCCGAGATTTTTAAGTCGTATGGGTTTCGTGTACCCTTTCGGTACAATCGTCCAATACTTCCGGCTCTCGCTTAGACAATGCTCATATCCCATCTGCGTAAGTGCATAGTCAAGACTCCTGATATTTGTGCTGTGGGCAATCGCTTCATCTATGGCTTCTTGCACCATAGAATATCTGGTCGGCATTCCCGCCTGTTCCTGCTTATAGTAGTAAGAGGATTGCTTACTGCGATTCGGGTTTGGATTGTAATATAATCCATATTTCTCACAAATACGGTCGGCAACTTTTCTGAACTTAAACCACGAAGTATCTTGACATCGCTTGCCGTCTTTGAATGAAACAGAGTTGATTACATAGTGACAATGCAAGTGCTTAGTGTTCAGATGCGTTGTAACAACAACTTGAAATCTTTTCCCCCACACTTCGTTTGCAAACTCCATCCCGATTTTCTGTGCAAGTTCCGGTGTGATATTTTGTTCCTTAAAGCTCAAATATCCGTGATAGGCTTGTATGCCATCCTCTTTCCCATATGCCTGCTTGACAGATACAAACTGGTCACGGGCAGTGGTCGGATTGCAGTTGATACCTTCCACGAAATATTCTCGTTCGGTTTTTTCTTCGTCCTTTGCATAGGAGAGAACATCGGCAAGTGCCTGATATTGTTCCTCGGTATAAATATCTGCCGCCGTCTTTTCAGGATTGGCAGCATAGTCGATAACCTGACCGAGCCTTGAATTGACCGTCCACAACTTGCTTACTGCCATTTCATTTTACTCTTATCGGGTCTTAAATAAGTACGCTCAATATCTGCCTGAAACTTATGCCAACGCTCCGCTTCCTTTTTAAGCTGCGGCGCGTCAACAAAGCCAAGAGCGTTTGCTTTAACTGCAAGTTGATTGATGTTGTTGCCGATAGAAGAAATCTCACGCATTACATCATAAAATCTTTCGTCCGGCTTTTCTCTCGGCTCGTAACCTCGAAGAAGCAAACGGATAAGTCCGGCTTCACTCAGGCAAGCCTTTTTTGCCTTCTTCTGCAAATCCTGTGCTTCATCTCGACTGAACCTAACAATCTTCTGAATGTTTCTTTTCCTCATTTTCTGTGCCATCCTTTCTTGTGATGATATAGTGTCTGTCCTTATTTATCTGAAACAGACACATAAAAGTGACTCCGATAAAGCCGCCGGCAATTACACCGACGGCAACCAATGCTATCTCACGCATAGCGTTCTCCTTTCTCTTGGGGTATTAGGGGCAACCCCTAACGAGGTATTTGGTAGTGTGCTATCCAAATACACTGCTCGCTAAGAATATGCAGACTCTCCGGGTTGCCCCATCGTCTGTCTTTTTATCGCTCCATATCTTTTGAAATTGGCTTATATGCTTTCGCTTCAATGCCCTTGTCTGTCTGATAAAAACGCTCCGGATACCGGAACTTATCCTCATACTTTTTCATCAAATCCTTTGGCATACTGAGAAAACTTTCCGACTCAATCGGTGCGTATGCGATAAAGAATTTGCCTGCAATAATGTCGAGGATTTCCTTATCATTGGAGTAGATTGCACGGTTTAATTCCGCACCGTTCATCTTTCCTTCTTCGTTACAAACAATTGCAACCTCGTCATCAAAAGGCATATATTCTTCAATATATCCGCCTACAGTTTCCTGCATTGCTTCCAGCGTATCCTCAATCTCAATCTGCTTCGGATACTTACCCGGCTCAATGAGAAGTACATTTATTTTTTCGCTCATCTCTCAAAACTCCTTTCATTCTTCTTGGAAATTCCTAATTTGAAACACAAAAAGTCGTTGACATCTTTCCCACACTTGGGCGGGTCGTCAACGACTTCGTATCTGTCTTTTAATTTAATTTTCAGTGCATTTGCCGCCTTTCTTCCGGCAATATCATTGTCAAAATGAAGCACGATACGGTTAATGTTCTTATTCTTTTCAAGCAGATTTTTCAGTGTAACCGGCACTTTGGACTTTTCCGTTTCTCTGTTAGGCGAATACACGCCGGAGAGAGAAACAAGGTTTAATTTGTGCCAATCCCTGCCCTCTATCTTTGCTAATGTGGCATAGGATAACAGGTCAATAGCACATTCAAACAGGTGTACCTCTATGCTTTCTTCATTTGTCAGCCTGAAAGAATATTGCTTCTTGCTTCCGGTGCAGTCGCCCATAATACGACTGCTGTTTGTTGCCCGAAATGCGGCATACTTTGCTTCTTTTTTCTCGTCATAACCGATAAAAACAACATTGTGATAGGGCAGTGACTCAATGATAAGTTCCTTATCAAGACAGTAGTTTATGATTTCATAATCAATCCCTCGACTGAAAAGATACTGCGTAACCACATCGTTACTTGGACTTTTCTGCGGTAAAAGAAGCTGCTGATTTTCATAACTCCGGCTTTCTTTTTCATAAACCGGAGCAGAAACAGCACACTGTCCCATAATGGTTTCAACCGCTTCTACAAAATCAAGTCCTTTGACTTTGATAAGATAGTCAAGGGCAGATTTGCCACCGATACCTCTCGACCACCACATCCATTTCCCGTTTGAAATCTTCAAACTGTCGTGTTCTCTGGTACAGTAAGTGTTACCACTATAACGGACAAGTTCGCCCGGTTCATAGGTGCGAAGATAGGTCAGCAAATCCATTCTCTTTGCTTCGGTTATGACTTCCGGTGCTATATATGGCATACTGACCACCTCACATTTCTTTCTTATCTTTCATACGACTTCTCCTTTCGCTTCTCGGTGGATTCGCCCTCATCAGGCTCGCCGCCCACAATTTCATTTTCCTTTTTATCCATATTGAGTAGGATATTCAGCTCGTCCAAACGGGCAAGTTTTGACTTCAATTCTTCTTCCTGCACAAACGGTTTTTGCACTTCTTTCTGTGCGGTTTCAAACTGATTTTTCGTATCAGCAAGACTGTCCTTTGCTTTTTCAAGATCGTCTGCAAAACGCTCAACCGTATTATCAATACGAGTGATATTACCGAAAACATCATCGCCAAGCGATACCTGTTTGCTGGTTTCTCCTTTGACCGTTACGCAATAAGAACGCTCCGTCGTATCGAAAGACAGTTCCGTTTCAAATCCTCTGTACTTGCCGAGAGGGACTGGTGCAGGACTTGTCATCTCCTTGCAGGCTTCAATGATTGCTTTACCTGCGTCCGCCTTTTCAGAATAAAAAACACCCTTAACCTCCATTCCGACAAAGCGGTCATCTGTTGGTTTCGGGTGTTGTTTTGCAGTTTCTACATCTGCTGTCAAACCGTTAATGCGATTCTCAAGAGAAGTGATACGCTGCGGGTAATATTTAATTATCTTGTCCTCAAGGCTGTATTTTTCAGATAAGAAATTGGATTTTAAGAGTTTCAATTTCTGTACCTGAATGTCCAAATCCATCTTTTCCTTGATATATGGATTGCCGGTGGCAAGCATTTTAATCTCAGCATAAGACAGTGCGGTTTCATCAATATCTTCTGCACTTCTGACCGGAGATTTGCTCGTCATAATCTGTGAAGCGAACTTCTGCTTTCCTTCGACAAGCTGATACAGATATGCGTCAAAGGTCTGCTTGGTAACATAACGATAGATTCCCACCTTCGGATTTGAGTTGCCCTGACGGATAATTCTACCACTGCGTTGCTCCAAGTCTGCCGGTCGCCACGGACAATCAACATCGTGCAGTGCAATAAGCCTGTCCTGAACATTCGTGCCGGCACCCATTTTTTGTGTTGAACCCATTAGCACTCTGACCTCTCCTTTGCGAACTTTCTGAAACAATTCTTTCTTCTTCACATCGGTTTCCGCTTCGTGGATAAATCGGATTTCGCTTTCGGGAACACCTCGCTCTATGAGCTTCTTTCTGATGTCGTTGTAAACGGAAAATGTTCCGTCGTTCTTTGGAGTAGATAAGTCGCAGAACACTAATTGTGCCGACTTTTTATCCTTGTTTTCTTCCCATATACGGTACACATTATCAACGCAGGCATTGATTTTACTGTTCTCAAAGTCTGGCAGCATAGCATTTAGCATACGCTGGTCAAGGGCAAGTTTTCTGCCATCGTTTGTGATTTTAAGCATATTATCTACACTTGAATCTACACCTCCGCCACGAACTTTCTCGGCTCGCTCTGCAAGGGAAGCAACCATTTCTTTCTGCATTTCCGACGGTTCAACTGACACATTATGATACTCTGCTTCCGGCACAGGGAGGTTAAGCATATCGGCTGTTTTAATGTCTGCAACCTCTTTGAACATCGCCATAAGTTCGGGTAAGTTATAGAATTTTGCAAATCTTGTTTTTGCCCTGTATCCCGTTCCCTCTGGCGTAAGTTC
The DNA here is from genome assembly GCF_057037865.1 of Ruminococcoides sp. NCBI lineage: Bacteria > Bacillati > Bacillota > Clostridia > Eubacteriales > Oscillospiraceae > Ruminococcoides > Ruminococcoides sp. The sequence continues at coordinate 128,808 of NZ_DBLZMS010000005.1, read as the reverse complement.
TATGGCTGTTACCGTTTCTCCAAAGGTAGAAGCCCAAGCATCGAAGTGCTGTAATCCGTTCTTTACAAGGGTGTTGTACTGCAAGTATCGCTGAATGGTGTAAAGTTCCACCATACTGTTTGAGATAGGCGTACCTGTCGCAAATACAGTTCCTCGTCCACCGGTAATCTCATCAAGGTATCGGCACTTCATAAACAGGTCAGAAGATTTCTGTGCTTCTGTCTGAGCAATACCGCCTACATTACGCATTTTTGTGTAAAGATAAAGATTCTTGTAGTAATGGCTTTCGTCAATAAAAAGCCTGTCCACACCTAATTCCTCAAATGTTACAACATCATCCTTTCTGCTTTGGTCGTTGAGTTTTTGGAGCTTTTGCTTAACGGATTTTCTTGATTTTTCAAGCTGTTTGACAGAGAAGTTTTCTCCTCGGTTACGCTTTAGTTCTGCAATTCCTTCCGTCAATTCATTCAACTGCTGTTCAAGAATTGCCCTCTGCCTTTCAATCGACATCGGGATTTTCTCAAATTGAGAATGTCCGATGATAACTGCGTCATAGTCGCCTGTTGCAATTCTACCACAGAACTTTTTACGGTTCTTTGTTTCAAAATCTTTCTTCGTCGCAACCAGTATATTTGCTGACGGATAAAGCTGCAAGTATTCTGACGCCCACTGTTCCGTCAGATGATTCGGTACAACAAACAGCGATTTATTACATAGTCCAAGCCTTTTCGACTCCTGCGATGCCGCTACCATCTCGAAGGTCTTGCCTGCCCCGACTGCGTGTGCAAGTAGGGTATTTCCGCCGTAGAGAATGTGTGCAACCGCATTTCTCTGGTGTTTCCTTAATGTGATTTCCGGATTCATACCACTAAATATGATGTGACTTCCGTCATACTCACGAGGTCTGATACTGTTAAATTTTTCGTTATACATCTTCGTGAGTTTCTCTCTACGGTCAGGGTCTGCCCATATCCAATCCTGAAAACCTTGTTTGACAAGTTCCTGCTTTGCCTGTGCGATTGCTGTTTCCTTTTTGTTGAGAACTGCCTTTTTCCTACCCTCATCATCTTCAATATAATCAAAGATACGGACATCTTTCAGGTTCAGCGTTTCCTCAATTATCTTGTAGGCATTGATACGACCTGTGCCGTATGTGCTATATGCTTTGACATTGGAACGGTCATAGGATTTACCCTCGATATTCCACTCGCCCGTATAGGGAGAGAAGTGAATTTTTATATTCCACTGTGCATATCTCGGTGTATCAAGGAACTCAAACATAAACTGTTGGATTACTTCCTGCGGTAGCCAAGTAGCACCGAGCCTTACGGAAATCTCACTTGCAGTCAGGTCTTTCGGCTGAACCTTTTCCAATGCTTCCACATTGATTTTATAATCTTCAGGATACACCTCGGCAGACTTTTTCGCTGTAATAAGCTTCTCCCTGACATTGCCTGAAAGGTACTCATCTGCCATCAAATACTTTGCCTCAGTTACATTCCCATATCCGTGAAGCGGATTCAAGAAGATAACACCTTTCAAATCCTGATAGAGTCTTTCTTCACTTTTCCCTGTGAGCTTTGACATATATTCCATATCAATTCCAGCTTTTTCTCCCATAGAAACAGCGAGTGCTTCACTGGCGGTATCTACCTTTTCTACCGGCTTATGCGGCTTAATTGTACGCTTGAAGAACATATCCGCCTTACGTTCTAATTCTCCGTTTTCGTTGATTACTTCAAGAGCAGAAAGCAAGGCAAAGGAACTGTCGTCACTAAAAGCAGAGATATTTGCTCTGCTGTTAATCAGTCCGTATTTCTTGGTATAACCGTCATAAAGACTGTTGAGTTTCGACTGCTCGGCTTTAATTTCTTCGTCCGGATAGTCCTCCGTTTGCAGTTCAATTAGGTTGCGAACACTGTCACGGACAGCAATCATACCTTTAATTCTGTTCTCGGCAGTTGCCGATACCTCCACCGGAGTCATACGAGAGTTTTCACGGAAATAGATTTTAGCATCCACTACCGTATAGGAAAAGTTTCTCACATTCGGGTCGGCAGGGATTGAGTTATCTTCTTCCACCAGTACATCTTCGACTTCGTAATCGTTTATTTCCCCGTGAATATTTGCTACTGCTTCCGATAGTAATTCGGATAAATCTGCATTTTCAAACGGTACACAGGTTACTTCTTCTCCAAAACGACCACTTACTGTTTTCATCTCGCCCAGTATCATTTCGGGATGTTCCGCAAAGTACGAGTTCATCGTGATACCGTCATCAGTTGTGCCAAGCTGTACCCAATAGGGTTCAATATCTATGAGCCTGTCACGCTTTTGCAGGAATAAAATATCCGATACAACTTCCGTACCGGCATTTCCCTTGAATGTGTCATTAGGAAGCCTGATTGCTCCCAAAAGGTCAGCTCTTTGAGCGATATACTTTCTGACCGATGAATTGGTTTTATCCATCGTCCCTTTGCTCGTAATAAGAGCCATCACACCGCCGGGTCTTAATTTATCAAGAGATTTCGAAAAAAAATAGTCGTGGATAAGGAAGTTGTACTTATCGTATCTCTTATCAAGTACCTTGAAATCGCCAAACGGAACATTCCCCACAACTCCATCAAAGAAGCTGTCCGGCACATTGACTTCTTCAAATCCCTGTGCTGCTATGGATGATTTCTGATAAAGCTGCTGTGCAATACCTGCCGAAATTTTATCAAGCTCCACACCGTAAATCTTTGTGTTTTCCATTGACTTCGGCAACATACCGATAAAATTACCGATACCGCAGGACGGTTCTAACAGGTTGCCCTCCTTAAATCCCATCTGTTCCATTGCCTTGTAGATAGCGTCGGTAACTTCGGGAGGAGTGTAAAAGGCAGTCAGTGTACTTTCTCTTGCGGCGGCATATTCTTCGGGCGAGAGTGCGGTATATAACTCAACAAACTCATCTGCCCACGCCGAATTATTTTCATCAAAGGCTTCTGATAAACCTCCCCAGCCGACATATTTTGACAAAATAAGCTGTTCTTCGGGTGTAGCAAATCTGTTTTCAAACTCACACTCTTTCAGAACTTTTATGGCTTCCATATTTCTGTGAAAGCGTTCTTTCTTGCCGACTTGTTCAACGGGATTGGAACGCAAATCAAAAGTATTTCTCTCTGCCATCGAAATATCCGGGTGCAGGTCGAAACTCCTAACCTTACTCTTTTTATTTTTCCACTGCGGTTTCATCGGTTCAGGCTCTTTGTCATACCCGTTACCGATACGGATACCCTCGCTATACATCTCATCGTAGCTGTCAAAGCCATTCTGATTTGCAACAATTTCTCTGTAATCCTCAATCGGAACATTGCCGATATTGGTTGCTACCATATCGCTTCTTTCGGTATTTTCAATGAGTGCTTCCATTGTTTCAGTCGTACATTCTGTAAAATCCGGTGTCTGCCTGAAAACATTCTCTGCTTCTTCAAACCATTCCGTACCTACATCGGCAAGGGTTTGATTTGCGACACTGCCGAGGTAATCAAAGAACTCATCTGCCGATTTATAGTTCTGTGCAGCATTTCTGATTTCATCAAAAGAAAGCGTATTTGTGACATACTGACCGCCGGCACTACTGTCGGAATTAAAGTACATCCAAGTTACAGTTTCCTGTTCTCTGTTAATGAAAAACGCATCTTCATATCCTGTTTTCTGTTCAATTTCGGTATCACTCTGTGTGATATTTTCGCCTGTATCAGCTTTTTCTGCGACAGGTAATACCTTTACCCTCAAGTGGTCATTAAGCGGGTTTTCCTGCACTTTGCGGTCAAATTCAGCACGCTCAAACTCCTTGTTAAACAGTGGCATTTCTGTATCGTAAAGCATTACTTTCTCATCATCAAAAGATAAGATTTCATACTCCGAAGCACCGATATATACGGTGTCTCCAAGATGATATTCATATCGAGTATCAGGTAATTGCTGTTCCTGTGTTTGCTCGTCAAGCAGACTGCGGACATAATCAATCTTCTCTACACGGTTAATCGGGAAGCCTACGCTGTCCTCGAAAGTAACATCACGCATAGAAACATCGCCGCTTATTTTACCGACGCTTTCAATAACAAATCGGCGATCGTCAATCACAACTTCCTTACCGATAATGTCATCATCATTTGTCTGCTCTGCTTCTTCCGGTGGTGCAGTAGAAAGAATTTCCCGATTTCTTTTCTGCTCCTCGATTTCTGCTCGTCTTACTTCCTGCTTCTCAAGCCACTGCGGATACTGCTCCTTTTCCTTTGGATTTAAGTATCTGTCTGCACGGATAAGTTCCCCAATACGCTTTTCAACCTGTGTCCACTTAAGAGTGAGCTTGGGTACGTCGTTTCCAAATCCTCTTGCAAGAGTTATGCCTTTCCCATCGTGGTTTTCATCAATACCTGCACCGATAATGACAGGGTATGAACCTCCCCAACCGTATTCGTTTTTGAGAAAGTCTGCATTTTCTTTTGAAGATAAACTCTTTTGAAACTGCTCATAGATACGCATTTTACCTTCGTAAATACCGCTTCCACGAGTCAGAACTGCGTCGATAATCTCCTGAGAAAAAGTAAAGGCAGAGGTTTTGTTTTCCTCTGCCCGACCATCTAATATGAAGCTCATCTGTCCGTCTGCCGACGGTAGCGGTTTCATTCTGTCATTTAATTCTCCCAAAAGGCGCATTGCTTCAAAGTGCTGTGCAATCACGCTCCAGTTATAAAAACTCTGTGCAGTTCTGCTGTCATAATGACCTTCCCAAAGGTGCAGAACATTTTGAAATGTCTTGTAACCTACGGTTCTTCCATCATCTAATGTGAGTTCGGTATAATCATTATTGAATATACTCTTGATATATTCGGTTCTGGCATCGCTATCGCTATTTCTCTCATAGAAGTCCTTAATATCTTCAAGAGAAGCCGATAAATGCGGTGTAGTACAGAGTATCTCTCGGATAGTATCATCCTTACCAAAAAACGGCAGGCTCTTGTCCTCGTTGCTTCTATCGTAATACTCTAAACGAATATTACCTGTGCTTTCACGATTTCCTGTGCCGAGTTCCTGATGTTGTTCATCAAGCGAACCCAATTCATCATATCGTCCGCTTTCATCTGTTCCGTCAGTCCCTCTTTCTCCGCCATCTGTTTGATAAGCGTTTCCTCCAACTCGGTCGCCCTCTGCTGTACTTCTGACAGATGACTGCTCAGTATCCCTTTCGTCAGGAGATTGTAATACTGAACCTTGTGGTGTTCCTTCAGATAAGTTCTCCTCATCTGCGACCATTTGCCCCGAATGACCTCCGGCTGTTCGGGCAGAGTCAGGTTCGGAAGATTGTAATCCCCGATCATCGTGTATGTTATCTCGTTCATAATCGCTGCTCCTTTCGTCTTTGATGTCTTTATTGTATTCCGGTTGCCTGTTTGCTTCAATTATGCGATTTTGACGGTTCAATGCCATCACTGTTTTGGAGATTTCCGAAAGTCCCATTTCTGCAATATCGCTTGTGGCAAAGCCTAAAGCGTTCATCGTATCCTGTGTATTGAAATTGGTAACATCTCGAAAATCATCGGCTTCAAAATATTCGCCGGTATCAATTCCAAGTCTTGTCATAATCATATATGCCACGCTGTTTGTGACAACTTTTTTATACAAACTTGCTATCATCGTTTCGTCAAGCCCTTCAAGGAAGCTGTCCTCAAAAGCATAGATGAGGTCATTAAGATAATCCGGCAAATTATCTTCGGCGGCATTTTGTGCGGCACTCATAACTGCATCGCCCAAAGTGACTTTGTTATCCAGTTCTCCGAATGTGCTTTCAAGCGTTTCAATAACATCGTCTGTGTATTCGTCCCTCATATTCCAAAGTGGAACAGGACGGGAATATCTGCTCTCGTGGGTATCGGAAATATCGAAGTAATGGGTAAGTCTCTGCCTTGGTCTGTTTTCATCGGCAAAAACCGCAATACCTCTTGCTCCTTTATTTACCCATCGTCCAAAACTCCTGTTCCAACGCTCAATCTCAAGAACTGCTGTTGCGTCCGGTCGCTGTGCATAGATAAGCAACTGCTCATCATATCGCAGCTTGTAGTTCCTGCACGCAGACTGCAAGAAATTCTGCCAGTTCTGCGGATTGGAAACAACCGTCTTGCAGGTTCTGTCATAGAGTTCGGATATGAGTTCATATTTTCTTGACACTGCTTTTGCACCTCCTTATCGTTCTTTTTCTTTGCTCTTTGCCAGTTTCGCCTTTTCCTTTCCGGCTGGCTCAACGGTATGACCGTTTCTTTCACACAGCTCTGCAAATTCACAGATATGAAAAACATCCGAACCGATTTGTGTGTGATAATCGTCGATATACTTACACTCACGCTCCAGCGTTGTTCCGTTTCTTGTGTGAATCAGGATTTTATCTCCGTCATTTACACGAAATTTCTCGTTGTATCCACTGTCAATAAAACGGATACTGTTTCCCTTATGTTCCTGACTGTTCATCCGTTCCACCTCCCAAATATGAGAACAGCTTGTTGGCTTTGGTTTCTTTCTGAAGTTCGATGATGAGTGCCATATCCGGTATCGTGATACCCGGAATCTTCAAAATGTTCTCCATATCAAGCTGCTGTAATTTTTTCTCCGTATTACAGCCGGAATCAAACAGCTTCGCCATTAACTTTGTTTTCTGTTGAAATGTCGATTTGCTCATCTTGCCGTCCTCCTTATTCGATTTCTATGACTACACGAATACTGCCATCGCAGCCGTTGCACTGTCTGGAAAGTTCCGGGAACAAAGACTGCACCCTCTGTCTTGACCTGCGGATAGTTTCAAAGCACGGTAAACCGTAGCCCTTGTAGTTGTTGACTATATCCTCAAGAGATAAGTCGCCGACTTTCAAATAACTGTATCGGTTGTAATAGCAGAGGATAAGCTGCATATCATCATACCTTGTTTCAGGGAATTCTCTGAGGATTGCAAGCACCTTGCTGTCAACCGTTCTCTGCTTATTCATAAAGCACCTCCATAAAGTAAATGGACGGAGTTTTTCACGCTCCGCCCACCATTTTGCTTCTTATTTCTTTCTGTTTTTAATCTGCAAGAAGATAAAGCCGCCGATAATAAAGGCGACCAAAACAACTGCTACGATTGTCTTTGCGTCCATTATTCATTGCCCTCCTTTTTCTTCTTTCTCTTGGAAGCAACAACCGTTGCAACGATACCGAGTGCAGAAGCACCTGCAAGTGCTACCCAAAGACTGGTCTTTCTGTCATCGCCGGTTTTCGGTGTATCACGAAGTTCGTTATGCATCTCGATTTCTACCGTTTCGCCAACCTTTACGGTCACTTTCTTATCGGCAGGTAAAACATATCCGGCAGATACATTGTCGTTGACCTCAGACACTGTGTATTCGCCGATACGAAGTCCATCTACGGAGATTTCGCCATTCTTATCGGTTGTAAAGGTGCTATCATAACCGTTGACACCTGTTACTCTGAAAGTGAAGCCTTCCACCTTACCGTCGGAAGATGTCTTTTTAATTTTCAGGTTTCCTTTCATTGCTTCGTTGATAAAGCCGACTCCTGATTTGTTTTCTACCTTGTAGGTAGTTTCATCTTTTTCAATGAATACGGAGTAAACGCCCTTATCAAGCACAAAGCCCTCCGGTGCTTTGGTTTCTCGTACAAGATATTTACCGTAGAGAAGTTCTTTCATCTCATAGATACCGGTTGCGGTTTCTTCAAGATTTCCGATAAGTTCATCGCCATCGTCCAGTTTACCGTCGCCATTAACATCCTTATATACTTCAAAAGTTGCACCTGTCAGTTTGTTATCCAGATAATCAGCGTCCACTTTGGTAAGTTCAATATTACCGTGAATATACTCGTCGGTAATTTCCACTTCGATGACCTGCTCATTCTCCCCGATGTTTACTTTGTAAGAAGTATCATCAAGCACAAATCCTTCTGGAGCTTCGATTTCTCTTATAATCCACTGTCCATAAGGAACTTTTGCAAAAGAAAAACTGCCGTCCTTTTCAGATGTGGCAGTCATAATAGCGTGTTCTTTTGTAAATTCGGTTTCATCTGCTTTGAAGATACCGATTAAAGCACCGCCCAGTGCTTCTCCGTTCTCGTCAATCTTCTTACCAGATACAGAACCGTAGATGAGTTTATTCTCAATCGGCTTACCATCATTTACTTTGATTTCAACCGTTTCGGTATTCTGACCGGCATACTCGAATGTGAACGGATACTGTGTATCAGAGAGGATATAATGCTCATCTGTGGCAATTTCCTTGACATAGTAGCTGCCAAATGGAAGGTCTGTATTTGCAGTCGCTGCTCCGTTTTCATCAAGCGTGATAATCTCAATCAATCCGTCAGCCGGAATAACTGTGCCGCTTGAAGATACAACATCTTCTTTTGCATAGAGTCCGAAACTGATGTTTTTGATTTCATCATTCTTGCCGATACCAAAGGTTTCGTCCTGCTCTAAGATTTTTTCAAGAGAAATTTTCACTTTCTGTCGCTCGTTTACGAAGCTGGTTGCGGTTTCTGTTACCGCTACATCCTGACCTGCATAAGTGAGTTCTACCGAATGCTTTTCTTTGTTGATGACCATACCTGTCGGTGCTTTGGTTTCAACTACTGTATATTTACCGAGATAGAGTTCCTTGCTCTTGGCTGTTCCGTCCTCATCGGTCGTTACGGTATCTACTACATCGCCCTTGTGATAACGAAGTGTACCGTCCGGTGTGATAACATCTTCATCGGCTGTGATTTCATAAACCGCCCCTGCAAGTCCTTTGACCTTATATACCGGCTGATAAATCACATCTTCATCTTCCTCGCCGGATACATTTACACCAAAGAATACTTCGCCGGTTTTCTCAACGGAAATCGTACCTTTCTGTGCCATATTCGGCTTATCCACCTTAATCAATGTGATACCGCCTTCCTGTGTGGAATTTTCTTCTGTTACATCAAAGGAAACAGGTGTGCTGTCGAGTACATATCCATACGGAGCCTGAACCTCCACAAGTGAATATCCCTTGCCATAGTCCAATTTTTCAGGTGTAACAAGCTGACCGTCTGCATCAGTATAGAATGTGTCAATGGTTGTCGGTGTCGGATAAGTAAATGTCATACTTACCTTGTTACCGTCAGGGTCATAAATCTGGAAACCTGCACCTGCATACGGGATTGTTTTGCCTGTTTCAGCATCTTTCTTTACGACCTTGATATATGACTCAAAGTTTGCGTTGTTGATGAGATAACGGTAGGTCTGTCCGTCCTGAGAAATGAAAACATCAAAGTCTTTCATAAGCTCACGACCTTCCCAGCCTTTCGTCTGATGAACGGTATATACGCCGTATGGCATATTCTTTGTCTGAGCAAATCCGTTTTCATCGCAAACAATGGTATCTCTTTCATCTTTGTCAGCTTTTTCAAATGAGCCGGAAGATTTCAGATACACTTCAAATTCAGCACCGTTTTCCGGTGTCTCTATCTTTGTTTCCCCATCATCGGTATGTTTGATGATAGCGATATTGCCTTTCATAACCTGCTCTGTCACGTCGTTTGCCACAAGATTGTGTTCAATCGTAAAGAGTTTTGGCTCTGCACCTACCTTGTGGATTGTCTTATCAAGGAGGTAACCCTCGCTCGGTGTGATTTCTCTGATTGTCCAGTCGCTGTCGCAGACATATTCCTTAGTTGTGAACTGTCCGTCGCTGTCGGTTACATACTTATCCACAAGTGTGTCGCCTTTATAAATTCCGTAAACAGCACCGGAAAGTTTAGCGTCGCCCTGAGCAGTGCCTTCTTCTCGGTCGCTCTTTGTTACGGTTACGCTGAACTTCTTCAAGATATTTGTGAAATCACGGTTTGTAACCTCTTTCCACTGAATCGGTGCAGTCTGTTTTTCGGGAACGACATAGCGGATTGCTGTGTCCACTTCTTCGAGCGTATATGGTGTACTTCCACTGATAAGAACATCTTTGAATGTTGCAACACCGTTTTTATCGGTAACTGCATATTCATCAACGGCAATACCTGCAAGGGAAGTACCGTAAAGGTGGAATTTCACACCCTCTACAAGATTATCTTCTGAGGATTTAATGACCTGAAGATTACCTCTTTTGAGAACATTGTTAAAGTTTACGGTTGCCACCTGACCGGCAACAACGGTCACTCTGAGAACCTCCTGCGGAACATATTTGTCAATGGACTGCTCCGTAACGGTATATACACCCGGCATAAGGTTATCAATCTGGAACTTACCGCCGTTTGCTGTGGTAACTGTCTGATTTACTCCGTTGCCTGAAATAGTGAAATTGATACCATCAACCTTTCCGTCCTCTGATGTTTTCACAATCTGACAAGAACCATAGCTGACTTTCATCTTCACATATCCGCTTACAGGGTCGCTGACTTCCTGTGCGTAAGTAACAACATCCTGCACGCTTGAATTTTGACTGTGCTTACCCTCAGACCATACGACAACACCTCTGCGGACACCGTTTTTCTTACTTGCGGTAATGGTAAATTCCTTACTCGGTGCTTTATCCATTGACACCGTAAGTTTATTTCCACTTGTGGAGAATGTTACACCACTGATACTCGCCTTGAAATCGTAATTAGAGAGTACACCGTTGGAGTCCGTAAGGGTTGCAACATATTTACTTCCGTTCCATTCAAGCTCATTTACTTTCGCTGAGCCGCTTGATTTAGTGCAGAAGCTCGGCACAACCGTATGTTTCTGCACACTGCTGACCATACTGTTATAGTAACTCATAATCTTACTGCGAAGCGGATGTTTGGCACTGATAACATCTTTCACATTACTGCAACCACTGGATGCTTTGTGATTAAAGTTTGCGTCACGCTCGCCTACGACTGTTTCCCAAATAAGAAGCTGCGTTGCATAAGCGTGAGCAATACTGTTTGCAGCACTTTCGTTCTGCGACCTCCAACTTGTTGAAATCGTACCTCGATAACCGTACTGCAAGATACGACCGATAAAAAGTCTGATTTCATCGCCGGAGATAACACCGTTTGCTGTGATATTGTTGAAATAATTTTCAGCATATTTGTTCATACTCTGACCGGAGCTGAGTGAAACACCCGGCTCGATACAATAGGCAATATTACCGGAATATGAACCAATTGCCTTTAAGTTGGTGTGGGTGGAACTGCCGGTATGCCAACCGTTCTTCAAAGTAAGGTTACTGTGTCCCCACACACCGTCATAATTTGCGTCGCCGTCACGAGGGAAATCAACCATATACACTTTGGTTTTCTCTCCGCTTGCAGCAAACGCTGTGCTTGTCCCAATACTCATAAATGCACTGAGACTGAGAACCGTCGCCATAACAAACGATACGGCTCTCTTGATTTTCGTCTTTACCATCTAAGTTTCCTCCTTAAAATGAAAGAACGCACCGATTATCTCAGTGCGTCCGATACTGTATTTTATTTTGTTTTTTAGCAGTAGCCGATATAGATTTCATATTCCGTATCGGATACCTTTTCTGTCCATACCCATACTGCGGTAAATCCTTCTACATTTTTGTATCTGTTCAGCCTGCTTTGAATGTCATCCTTAATGCCTGTGCGTTTGGCATTGGCAGTGATAGGATTATCCCAACAATCCGTAGCGGTACTGTCCAACTCCAAACCGATACTTTGAGCATAATTCTTGGCGTAATTGACATAGGAATTAACATCAAAACTCGGCTTTACTTCTTCTGTCGGTTTTGGCTTTGTGGTTTTCACTTCTTCCTTAACCGTCGGTGTTTCCGGCTTTGACTGCGGTTGTTGCTGTGGCTGTTCCTGTTCTTGAATACTGTCAGGCTTTTTCGTTACCTGAACAGATTCATAGCTTTTTGCAGTTTCCGCCCTACTATCTGCCGTAGAAGAAACATACGACTTTTCCTGCTGATTCGGCTCTGTTGCTGCTTCACTTGATACCGGTTGCTCCGTCTCGGGAACATCACTTGTATCATCTGCTTTTTCTGTTCCGGTCGTTGTTTTGGTATTACCAGCCGTAGAAGAAATACTTTTATCCGTGTCATTTCGTGCGGTTTCTTTGGCTGTGTTACCGTTACATCCGGCAATCAAAATCATCAAGCAGGCAATCATACAAACCATCCATTTCTTTTTCATAAGCTATCGCTCCTTTCGCCTTAATCGTAATCAATCGGGCGAAAAACAGCAAAGGTGCGAATATCCAAACTTTTTATCGTATCAGACATTTTATTTGCACTTCAAATGTGCGAACCCTTTATTAGACAGCTATAAGTTATGAGAGATAGTTATATTCAAGTGAGATAGAATATATATTTTCAGCAGGTAAACAGTAGGTATTAGGGGGGTAGAGTGTGAGAAGGGGGAGTAACAAAATCGGCTATCTGCTGTCACGGTCTGCCCGTTGCCTGAGATACTTGTTGTAATGCTCCAATGCCTTGCACACGAAGTCCTCCGTTTGGCTGATTGGGATATTCTTCGGGATGAGTTGTCGCACTCTGTCTCCCCTTAACACAATCTTCTCTTTCTGGTTTGGCTTTTCCTCCGACATGATGGCTTGGATAGCTTCAGTTGTGAGTTTGCCCTCATCGAAAAACTTACGCATACGGATAGTCTGGTCGTGAGAGGGAGTTGCGTCGTTCATATCAATCTCATCAACAACATCACGCTGACAATCTTCGTCAAGATACGACAATTCAACCGCCGGTCGCATTTTAATTCGCCCCTCATCAACAAATTCAAGAAGTTCGGGAACAAGATTTGTCAGGCGGACATATCGGCGTATCTGTTCTCGACTTTCGCCAACCTGATTTCCTAATTCTTCATTGGTTCTTGACTTTGACACCAGTGGTGTCGAAGTCAAATCTGTTCTTTGTCCTTGTCTGTTCATTGCGTCCAAACGCATTTTGTAGGCATAGGCTTTTTCAGAGGGAAGTATCTGCGACCTTTGGAAATTACTTTCCACCATTAGAATTGTGGCTTCATCTCGATTAAGGTCAACAACCTCACAACGGAGCGTATCAAACCCAGCAAGCTCACAGGCTCGCTTTCGTCTGTGTCCCGAAATGAGTTCGTATCTGCCGTCCTCTTTCTGCCTTACTGTTGCCGGAGTAATAACTCCACGCTCCTTGATACTCTCTACAAGCTGCTGCATATCTTCATCGTCCCTGACCTTGAATGGATGGTCTGGGAAATCGTCAATCAGCTCTAACGGAATATCTCGGATTTTTGAAAGTTTTTCCTCATCTCTCTGCTCCTGTGTTGAAAACAAGTCATCGAGCCTCGTGAGAGTGAAGTCGCTCTTTCTTCCTGCCATCGGCTAACACCTCCTTCGTAAATTCGGTGTATGCCTTTGACACCGTACTGTTTGGCTCATAAGCAAAAATGCTCTTTCCTTTGGAAGAAGTTTCTGCGGCTTTTACAGCAATCGGAATAGATGTGCGATACAGCTTAATCTGATTTCCGAAATTCTCCCGCAACGCTTCCACCGTACTTTTGGCAAGGTTTGTGCGGTTATCCACCAAAGTGAGAAGCATACCGTCTATCTTAATATCCTGATTGATATACTTCTTGACTTTTGAAATGGTCTGCACAAGCTGGGTCATACCCTTAGCTGGCAAATACTGTGCCTGCACCGGAATAATCACGCTGTCTGCCGCAGATAGAGCATTGAGTGTTACCATACTTAGTGAGGGCATACAGTCAATCAGAACAAACTCATATCTGTCTTTGACCTGACTTAAATAATTTCTCAAAGTGGTTTCTCTGCTCATAGCGTTCATTAGGTTATATTCCATCGCCGAAAGTTCAAGGTTCGCCGGCAAAAGGTCAACGCCTTCCTCGTGATGCAGGATACCGTCTGTCGGGTCATTCATCGTTTCACTAATCACATCTGTAAGTTTCGTTGCAAGCGTGATACCCAAGTTATCCGTATCTCTCCAACCGAGACAAGTAGTTAAATCTCCCTGCGGGTCTGCGTCTATGAGCAACACTTTCTTACCCTGCATTGCAAGACCAACACCAAGATTAACCGTTGTCGTTGTCTTTCCGACTCCGCCTTTTTGATTGCATATGGCAATCGTTTTGCAGTTTGACACCTCTTGCGTCCTCCTTTCAAGTTATTCATAGCCAATAGAAACGGCTATGTACTTGACCGTTTCATTTCCTAAACGGTCGTGGCAATATTTATTCTCAATATCCCTTGCCAAGCATATCGCTTTCGGGAAGTCGTTAAGGAACAGGTTGCTTATCTGTATCATAGGAATCTAACCTCTGCCGGGTACTCCGCCAGCTCCGTAGAGAAGTATCATTATCTTTCTGACTGTCATCGCCATATCGGTTGCAATCCGATACTCATAGCAGGAGTTCTCGCTGTTCTGAAATTTTCAGAAGTTTCGGCGTACCCACTAAAGTGGCTATCATCAGAATTAAAGTCTTAACGACCTGTGTATTCAGTTGTCAAAGAACAAGTGAAAAGGCTTCCGTTTTCATCATCAGGAATTAACCCCTTCACTCATTGCACAAAAGGCTTCATTTTGGACACCCAAAATCGCTGCTTTTCCGAAAAAAATTTCAAAAAATTTTTGACAACAAAAAAAGCCGCCTGTTTCGGTTAAAAAACAGACGGCATAAATGCTTGAAATTATTTGATTTTCAGTTTCTTTTTCTTTGCGGACAGCACTTTCAGAAGAACTTCATCCACTGCGTCGGTGTATCTTCCTTGTACTATGAGGTTATTTTTCAGATTGATAAGCGACTGTATCACTCTGCTTTGCTCATCATCGGTTAGGTAAATGTGATATTTCTTTTCTCTCATCGGCTGTTCCTCCAGTTCTTAAACATTTTCCTGATTATCTTAACATCTTCTTCTGTATCGGAAGATATAAATATATGTGCGCTCTGAAATGCCGCTTTGATACGCTGGGCATATTCGGGTTCCACTTCGTTTGGCTTCATCGGCAACTTAATGAGTTTGATTCCACGTTGTTTACAGAGATGTTCCTTTAGTATATCTATCTTCTCCGAGTCCGTATTCACTTGAATGGCAACCTGCTCCAGTGGAATATATACATCAAGTGGAATGCCGAATAACCTATCAGAGCCAAGTTCAACTTTCAATCCTTTCAAATTGGCATAATAACTGATTGCAAGAGCCGGGAACAATGACAGATACTCCTGCTCACATATTCTGCATCCTTTATTGAGAACAGTACGCTCGTTTATCTTCATACTCCAAGAATGACCGTATCTGCATTTCCACCACGCTCTCTTTGCCGAATTTCTTGAAACTTCTGTGGGCTTCAACTTATTTAATTCATAATCCCATTCTTCTAAAACCTGCTTATCTGTCGTTGCAAGGTCATTGTATCCGGCAAGCACTTCTCGCTCTGCACAGACAGGGCAAACTGTTCCTTTCACACGGGCATTGATAACTGATTTCCACTCGTTTCCACATTTTCTGCAATGCCACCATACATTTTTCCTCGACTTTGCATTGACTTCATCCGGTTGCAGAGGATAGTTTTTCTCTGACCATTCTTTGACTATCTGTGGGTGTGTACTTTTTAGGTCATTCTTGCCTTTTATAAATGTATAGCCACTGCAACAGGGACATTTACTGCCGTCTGAGCGTGTAGCGATAAGAGTATTCCATTCATAACCGCAGGTTCTGCACTTCCACCAAGCCTTGCTGTTTGTAAACGCCATAACTTCTGTTGGGCTATTTTCGTTTCTATCAGACCATTCGTCTGCAACTTCCGGGAACAGGGTTGCAAGGTCATTAAATCCGACAAGCACTTTATTATGAGAGCAATACGGACAGCCTGTTTTGTTGATGGTTCTGCTTTTTACAGTGGCTATCCATTTGTGTCCCAATTTACATTTCCATATCACTTTCTTGTGTGAACCAATAGATACCTCTGTCGGTTTGATTTTATTTTTCTCAGACCATTCAGAAGCCAATTCCGGCTTCAATGTACTTAAATCATTAATGCCAGTGACTACTCTTGCACCTGAACATATCGGGCATTTCTCGCCGTTGGAACGAGCCTTTACGCTTGTTTCCCACTCGTGACCGCAAGCACCTTTCCACCATACTTTCTTATTCGAGCCGAAAGTTATGCTGTCCGGTGTCAGCGGTAAATTCCTATCCGACCACTCGGCAACTAATTCGGGATGTACTGCCGATAAACGGTTACTCATATCAAAACCTCCACTTCCTCTGTGATTAGAGTATATGAGGTTTTGGCTTTTACTTGTAGTTTGCGAATATCTGTATAAATAGAAAAAGCCCTTTGAGAAAAGATTTCTCCTCTCTCAAAGGGCTTGAATGCATTAGTTTATAGGTTTCTTTGAAAAATCACCATATCCACCAACCTGACGCCACATTCAAATATTGGGTGGTCATAATAATCTGTAAAAAAGTTCGGTATGATATAAGAACGAACAAAACCGCACTTTTCATAGAATGGAACTGTCAAAGGACTATCGCCGGTTCCGACCTGTAAAACGGAATAATTGTCGGCATACTCTTTAACAATAAAATCTATCAAGGCTTTGGCATAGCCTTTACCTTGATATTCTGGAACGGTCGCAATATTCTTTATTTCAAGAATACCGTTGCCCTCATCCGTAACAACACATTCAGCTTTCACACCGTTATCATTAAGCACATACATAGTGCCTCTTTCAAGATAGCGGTCTATCATATTTTCCTGTTCATCTGCCAATAGCAGTAATGAAAGGAATTGTTTTTTATTTTCTTTGATTTCCCAAATCTTCATAATTAGCCACTCTGTTAAATTTCATTTTAGACTTTTATCATACTTTTGAAAATGGGCAATCCCGATTGGGACTGCCCATATATTTTGAAAATTATGCGATTTTTAAGACTCTGCACCGTTTCAAGCACCATTTGGTGTAAATTTGGTGTATTTGTGTATTTTCAGAGCTTTTTCACAAATGAAGTACATCCCGTTTTTTAGGGTAAAACGGTACTTCTTAGTAGAGCTTTGCACCTGCCGGAATATGGTCATCTACCATAAGCAGATGGAGCTTTTCTTCGCCTTCTTCTTCGTGTACTGCACTCAGAAGCATACCGCAAGAGTCAATGCCCATCATTGCTCTCGGAGGAAGATTTGTGATTGCAATAAGTGTCTTACCGACAAGTTCTTCCGGCTCATAATATGCGTGAATACCGCTTAAAATGGTTCTATCTGTGCCTGTTCCGTCATCAAGAGTAAACTGCAACAGCTTCTTTGATTTCGGTACTGCTACGCACTCTTTAACCTTAACGGCTCTGAAATCAGACTTTGAGAATGTATCAAAATCAACATCTTCTTCAAACAAAGGCTCAATCTTTACCTTAGAGAAATCAATCTTTTCAGGCTCTGAATTTGGTGTAGAAACTTCTTTATCCTTTACACCATTTTCGGATTTTACACCACCGAGGGTCTTCATTGTCGGGAAGAGGAGAACATCACGGATTGCGGCTGAATCTGTGAGGAGCATACACATTCTGTCGATACCAAAGCCGATACCGCCTGTCGGAGGCATACCGATTTCAAGTGCGTTGAGGAAATCCTCATCGGTTGTGTTAGCCTCATCATCGCCCTGTGCGAGAAGTGCCTCCTGAGCCTTAAAACGCTCTCTCTGGTCAATCGGATCGTTAAGCTCTGAATATGCATTAGCCATTTCCCAGCCGTTCATAAAGAACTCAAACCTCTCAACATAATCAGGATTTTCGGGTTTCTTCTTTGTAAGCGGAGAAATTTCAATCGGATGATCCATAACAAAAGTAGGCTGAATCATATGCTCTTCTGCAAATTCTTCAAAGAAAAGGTTGAGGATGTCGCCCTTCTTGTGGCGTTCTTCAAACTCAACACCCTTTTCCTTAGCAACTGCCTTAGCCTCTTCGTCAGAATGAATTTCGTTGAAATCAACACCTGAATACTTTTTAACAGCGTCAAGCATTGTAATTCTCTCAAACGGCTTGCCAAGATCCATTTCAATGCCGTTGTATGTGATTGTTGTTGTGCCGAGAACCTCCTGTGCAACATGGCGATAGAGGTTTTCGGTAAGATCCATCATACCGTTGTAGTCGGTATATGCCTGATAAAGTTCCATAAGAGTAAACTCTGGGTTATGACGGGTGTCAACACCCTCGTTACGGAATACTCTGCCGATTTCGTAAACCTTTTCAAGTCCGCCTACGATAAGTCTTTTGAGGTAAAGTTCAAGAGAAATTCTGAGCTTTAAATCCTCGTCAAGAGCGTTGAAGTGAGTAAGGAACGGACGAGCCGACGCACCGCCTGCGTTTGCAACGAGCATTGGAGTTTCAACCTCCATAAAGCCCTGATTGTCAAGGTAGCGGCGGATACTGCCGATAATTTTTGAACGCTTTACAAAGGTATCCTTTACCTCGGGATTCATAATAAGGTCAACATAACGCTGACGGTAACGAAGGTCTGTATTTGTAAGACCGTGATACTTTTCGGGGAGGGGTTTGAGTGATTTGGAAAGGAGCTTAACCTCTTTTGCATGAACAGAAATTTCGCCCATTTGCGTTTTGAAAACAAAGCCCTTTACTTCAACGATATCACCGATATCCCACTTTTTAAGGAAACCGTATTCTTCTTCACCGAGATCGTCAAATTTTGCAAAAATCTGGATTTTGCCCGAACGATCCCAAAGGTCCATAAACGAAACCTTGCCCTTGCCTCTTTTTGAAAGCAAACGGCCTGCAACGCATACATCTTTGTTTTCGTACTCTTCAAAATTGTTTTTAATTGTTTCCGTGAGAACATCACGGGCACTTGTTGTAATTACAAACGGATCTCTGCCTGCTTCTTTGAGGGCGTTAAGCTTTTCGTATCTGACCTTGATAACATCGCTTGTGCCGGTCTGCTGTGGCTTCTGACTCATTTCCAATCATTCCTCTCTTTTCAACATCAATAAATCTGACGGATTGCAAAAGCAGAATCCGTCAGCAAAAATTCAATAGATAAACAAATTACTTTGAGATTTCAAGAATCTTAAATGTCTTTACACCGCCGGGAGTTTCAACCTCAACAACATCACCGACACATCTGTCCATGAGAGCCTTGCCCACAGGTGATTCGTCTGAAATTTTGCCCTGTGCGGGATTTGTTTCGTTAGAACCCGAACCAACGATTTTGTATGTCATCTGTCTGTCTGTGCCAACCATTTCGATTGTAACAACAGAAGTGAGATGTACCTTATCGTTAGATGTTTCGGACTCATCAATAATCTGAGCAGTTTTGAGGATAGACTCGATAGTAGCGATTCTTGCCTCCATAATAGCCTGCTCGTTCTTTGCGTCATCATATTCACTGTTCTCGGACAAGTCGCCGTAGGAACGGGCTACCTTGATTTTCTCTGCAATTTCTTTACGCTTGACATTTTGTAATTCTGCAAGTTCCTCTTCAAGATTTTTAAGACCTTCCGCAGTAAGCATTGTTGGTTTAGCTGCCATTTTATATCGTTCCTTTCAGTTAATACCGCACCTGCACAAGCGTGCATACGGTATAAAATTCTTTCATATCAGCAAAAAACTGCATATAGATTTATTATAATTTTTTTCACACCGATTGTCAAGCAAAACGGGCAAGATAACTGCAAAGAGATTTCACTGTCTGCGCCTCTGTATCATTACGGCACAAATCGGGAACAATTGAACCGAGTTCGTACTGTGAACCGAGTGTATAGAGTGCTGAGCAGAAGTATTCCTCCGACAATCCCTCAGGCCGCAAAAGTGCGAATCCGTTCGGCATTTTAAAGCAATAGCGAAAATACACAAAGCCCTTTATATTTTCCTTAGGTCTGCCGTTTGTGAGGATAACCGCATCATTTCTTACAGGCAGATTTTCTTCAATTTCAAACGGTGCAATGACAAGGTCACAATTTGAAAGCTGTTCACGGTGGTGAGTAACAACGGCACACGCACCTGTTTCTTCGGCAATGGTATTCAGCTCATCATAGAACACATCTTCGTTGTCTGTGATAATACAGACATTGCCAGTATATTTCAACACAAATGAAACAAGGTCGGTGCATTGAGCATCGGGATCATAAATTCCGACCGTCAGCCTTTCGGGAGTATCAAATTTGCCGAGGGCAAAAAGTGCCATATTGGTACAAAGTCTTGCTGAAAAAAGCGGCGAGTAAAAACGCTTGTAACCGCTGTCGTTCGGAAAAGTCATTTCTTCGCAACACAAAAGTCTTGTGCGCTGATTGCCGATTGCCCTGTCAATTTTATTGAGATTGACCTTTTGTCTGCGACAGATGTATGTAAGCTGTTTTACGCTTACGCCCCTTGCCCTTTTGATTTCAAGGCACACCTTGTCCCCTCTCAGCCTGTTAAAAAATCCCCTTATTTTCCCGCACTTTTCGGGAAACACAACATTCAATGAAGTAATCAAAACAAAAACCTCCGCATATTTACTTATTTAAGTATATGCGAAGGCTTTTAAATTAATTATCAAATTGTGTATGTATCAAAGAAATTATCACATGTACGGATACTCAGACATCGGGTTGTATCTTACACCGTTAAGACGGCATTCGTAGTGGAGGTGAGGTCCTGTTGAGTTACCTGTTGAACCGACATAGCCGATAACCTGTCCTCTAGAAACAGACTGACCTGAACTTACTGTAAGACTTGTAAGGTGACCGTAAACTGTCATCTTACCGCCCGCGTGGCTGATCATTACATAGTTACCATAACCGCCGCCGCAGCCGCAGCTGTAGCTCTTGCCCCAGTTGTGTGTACAACTGCTGTTGGTTGCAACAACAGTACCGTCGGCAGCCGCAACAACAGGAGTTCCCATGATGCCTGCGCCGGCAATATCAATTCCGCCGTGGTTATAAACTTCTCTGTCCTCAAACCATTCAGATGAAAGGCTTACAAAGCCCGGTGTCGGCCATGCAAAGCCCGAACCCGACGGAACAATTACAGATGATGAACCTGAGCTTGATGAACCCGAACTGCTTGAGCCGCTTGATGAACTGCTTGAAGAGCTGCTTGATGAACTGCTTGAGCTTGAGCTCTGTGAAGCCTGAGCAGCGTGTTCCGCAGCAGCCTTTTGAGCGGCATAGTACTGGCTGATTTTAGCTTCAATCTCATCACTCTGCAAAGCCGCACTTTCCAAGGAATTCTGCGCCTCGGAATTTGATGCGTAAAGATTTTTAAGAATCTCGTCATTATCGGAAATGAGTTTATTAAACTCGTCCTGATCCGACTTCAATGACGCCTGCTGAGTTTCAAGGTCTTTCTTGTCGGCCTCAAGGGATTCCTTCTTGGTGCTGAGCTCGTCCAGCTTTGTCTGGATTTCGCTGATAAGCTCCTTGTCGCTGTTTGCAAGGCTCTTTACAAGCTCCATCTTATCAATAAGGTCAGAAAAATCCTTTGCACCGAAAATGATTTCAAGGTCGGTTGCATTGCCTGACATATAGAGAATTCTGAGTCTGTTTGCAAGTGCGTCAAACTGATCCTCAACTTCCGAAAGTCCCTTGTCATAAGCGTCCTGCTTTTCCTTAATATCATCGTTAAGGCTTGAAATTTTCTCACGGGTTACTGCAATTTTTTCATCAAGAACCTGAACCTTGCTTACAAGGGCGCTCTTGTATTCTTCCTTTTCTGCGATGTCAGACTTTGTATCATCAAGAATCTTCTGATACTTCTGATTTTCCTGTTCAAGCTGCTGAAGCTGTTGTTCAAGGTCTGAGATGCTGTCCTCAGCAGAAACAGTAGTCGGTATTGCCATTGGAATTGAAATCATGCATACGCAGAGCATTGCACATAAAATTCTTTTTAATTTGTTCATTGTAATCTCCTCCTTTAAGATTTCTGTCGGGATTACCAACCGAGTATTTCGTTACCTTCCATTTTAAGGTATTTTCTGATTGAAATAAAGCTGCCGAAGAAGCCGATAACAATACCTGCAATTGCAAACAAGCCGCCTGTAATCCAGATGACATTGTTAATCGGGATAAAATCAATCGGAACAATCTGATAAACAAGAGCCTGTGCAGTCTCATAGAGGATTGCAATTGCGCCTGTTGAAACAATTGCGGAAATAAGTCCGATTATCATACCTTCAATAAGAAACGGCCATCGTACAAACGAGTTCGTTGCACCAACCGATTTCATAATGCTGATTTCAAATCTTCGTGAATACATTGTCGCACGAATTGTGTTGGCAATGATGAAGATTGAAATGATTGTCAGCGCACAAACGACCGCAATACAAATCATATTGACAAGATTGCTGATGTCCGTAAGCTTTTTGGCAAGTTCACGGTGACTGCTGAAACTCTCAACACCGTCAATTTTCGTGATTTGTGCAATAGTTTCATCGTACTTTGACAAATCCTTCATAACAACAATAAATGAATCAGGGAGTTTGTTTCTGCCCTGCATTTCTGCAAAGAGATCATCGCCGAGAGTAGATTTATACTGCTTTATTGCATCTTCCTTTGAAAGGAAGGTTGCCGACTCAACATTGTCAAGCTTTTCAATTTCTTTTCCTACATAAACAGCCTCAAGCTGTGAATATCCGTCTTTAACATAAACTGAGGTTTCGTTTGACTTGCCGACAGATTCAACAACCTTGTCAACATTCAATGAAAAAAGTGCCGCCGCACCTGTGAGAACAAGACAGCTTATAAGTACGCAGACAGAAGCGATACTCATAATACGGTTGTTCCACACATTTTTGAAACCTTCTTTTGCCAAATAACCAAATCCGGTCATATCAAAAATCCTTTCAAAATCCTATTTGCGCAAACGCATTATTCCGGAACAACCACTGCATTATCGGGATAATCCGGTGTATTTTCTTCTTCACCGCTGTCATCACCGTAATCGTCAGCATAGTCATCTTTAACAAACAAATCCTTGGTGTCGCTCTTAATTTTTCCGTGGTCAAGAACAACAACTCGTCTGTCAAACTCACGAACAAGGTCATGTTCATGCGTTACAACAATAACGGTTGTGCCTGTTGCGTTAATTTCATTGAGAAGCTCAATGATTTCGTGTGACATCTCGGGGTCAACATTACCTGTCGGCTCATCGGCAATAATAATTTCGGGGTTATTCACAAGGGCTCTTGCAAGGCTTACACGCTGTTGCTCACCGCCCGAGAGTTCACTTGGTCTGTTTTTCATCTTATCTTTAAGACCGACAAGCTCAAGCACATACGGAACACGCTTTTTAATTACTGCCGAAGGTTTTCCGACAGCACGCATCGCAAACGCAACATTGTCGAAAACATTCATCTTGTCAATAAGTCTGAAATCCTGAAAAACAATGCCCATATGACGGCGCATATAAGGAACCTTGCTCCTTCTCAGCTTTGTAATATCAGTGTCGTTGATAACGATTTTGCCCGATGTCGGAGTTTCCTCATGCATAATGAGTTTAAGAAATGTACTCTTGCCTGCGCCCGATGCACCGACAATAAATACAAACTCGCCCTTATCAATACTCAGCGTAATACCGTAGAGAGCATGAGTGCCATTAGGGTATGTTTTAGACACATTTATAAAATCAATCATAAAGTCACCTTTGTTTTGTAGTTATTGTACAAATACTCATAAAAAGTCAAAACGCCCAGAGCACAGCGAACGCACTATGCTCGGGCACACTTTAACTAAATCAGTATTTTGTAGGACTTGCGTTGAGGTATTTCTTAACCATAAGAGCTACCTTGAACACGATTGCATCCTCAAACTCACGGAGGTCAAGACCTGTGAGCTTTTTAATTTTTTCAAGTCTGTACACAAGAGTGTTTCTGTGTACAAAAAGCTTTCTTGATGTTTCGGAAACATTGAGGTTGTTTTCAAAGAAACGCTGGATTGTAAAGAGAGTTTCCTGATCAAGGCTCTCAATTGAACCACGCTTGAAAACTTCTTTGAGGAACATTTCACACAATGTTGTGGGAAGCTGATAGATAAGACGGGCAATGCCGAGGTTATCATAGCTTACGATTGTACGGTCTGTGTCAAATACCTTTGCAACCTCAAGAGCCGACTGAGCCTCCTTAAAGCTTCTTGCAAGATCCTTGATGCCTGTAACCGTTGTGCCGATGCCGACAACACAGTGTGTGTAGAACTCGCTCGAAAGTGTGTCTGAAATCGAGCTTGCAAGCTTTTCAAGGTCACGGCTCTCTGTGTCGGGTTTAATTTCCTTAACAAGTGCAATTTCAACCTCGTTAATGTTTATAACAAAGTCCTTTGACTTGTCCGGGAAAAGATTCTGAACTATATCATAAGCGGAAACATCTGTTTTTGAAACAATTTTAATAAGCAGACACACACGGGAAACCTCGCTGTTAAAGTGAAGCTCTCTTGCTTTAAGGTAAATGTCACCCGGAAGAATGTTGTCAAGAATAACATTCTTAATAAAGTTTGAACGATCATACTTTTCGTCATAATACTGCTTGATGCTTGCAAAAGAAACCGACAAAAGCTGAGCATACTTCTGAGCATACTCATCGGTACCCTGAACAAATACTGCATAATCATACTTTGCATTGCTGCCGAAAGATCTGTATGTATAGCCGTTCACAACAAACGGTGCTGTCGAGCTGAGTGTTTCGGAATTAACGCTCTCGTTTACCTCGCCGATTTTTCCAAGCTCGGAGCAGGCAATAACAACCGAAGTCTCGTCAATTACGCCAATCGTTCTGTCGATTGCGTCTTTCATCTGGTGTACAATACCTTGAAATAATCTGTTTGACATAAATTTTTACCTCGTTTTCTCCGCAGTTATATATTGTGATTGTAAAAGAGTTCAATAAAATACAATCTGTCTCATATACATATTACACAAAAACGAGAAAAAAATCAACCTCTATTTACAATTTTTCTTGAATTTTTTTAGAGAATTTGCATAATCAGCAACAAGTTACAGTTTTGAAAGCAAAATTAAACAATTGTTACATAACTTTATTACTTTTTTAATATATCACAACATTGTGTTGATTTTGTGACAAAATACGAAAAATGTTCATACATTAAAATTCAACCACGGTGAGCCGCCGTTCCCTATTCGTGCAGACAGTTTGAAAAAATCATAACATATTTTGCCAGAGCGAAACATTGCAATTGATAGTACATACAGTAGCGGCGTTCAGTGAACGCCAATCGTTTTGGTTGCAAAACCAAAACGACACACAGCAAATACATTATTATATCATTGTTAATTAAACAGGTCATTTGTAATGTCGAACCGATTGTGAAAATCGGTTCGATTGGCGGTCACTGACCGCCGCTACTGTTACACAAAACGCAAAGACGGCGGAGCATAACGCTCCGCCGTAAAAACCAAATTAAATTATAATCAGTTTGTGATTGTTTTCTCAGTATCCTTATCAAAGATGTGAATCTTGCTGAGATCGAAAGCAATCTCAATTTCGTCGCCCGGCTTAGCTGTTGAAGTAGGTTCAACACGAGCTGTGATAGGTGTACCGTTGATATTTACATAGAGATAAATTTCAGCGCCCATAAGCTCAGTAACATCAACATTGGCTTTGAGAAGACACTCAGCCTTAGCAATTTCTTCAGGCTCATCGTGAACATGCTCAGGACGGATGCCCAAAACAACTTCCTTGCCAACATAGTTGTCGAGGTCAGCATTGACCTTTGACTCCGGAACAGGAACGTGATACTTGTCAAAATCAAGAGTATACTTACCGCCGTTCTTAGAGAGAACAGCGTTGATGAAGTTCATCTGAGGTGAACCGATAAATCCGGCAACAAACATATTGCAAGGCAGATCATAAAGATGCTGAGGAGTATCAACCTGCTGAATGAAACCGTCTTTCATAACAACAATTCTTGTACCCATTGTCATAGCCTCTGTCTGGTCATGGGTTACATAGATAAATGTTGTGCCGAGACGCTGATAAATTTTTGAAATCTCTGTTCTCATCTGAGCACGGAGCTTAGCATCAAGGTTTGAAAGCGGTTCGTCAAGAAGGAATACCTTCGGGTTACGAACGATAGCACGACCGAGAGCAACACGCTGTCTCTGACCGCCTGAAAGAGCCTTTGGCTTTCTGTCAAGATACTGCTCAATACCGAGGATTCTTGCAGCCTCTTCAACTCTTCTCTTAATCTCTTCCTTAGAGAACTTACGGAGTTTAAGACCGAATGCCATATTATCATATACAGTCATATGAGGATAAAGAGCATAGTTCTGGAATACCATTGCGATATCTCTGTCCTTAGGAGCAACATCGTTTGCGAGTGTATCGCCGATGTAAAGCTCGCCCTTTGAAATATCCTCAAGACCTGCAATCATTCTGAGAGTTGTTGATTTACCGCAACCTGAAGGACCAACGAGAATGATAAATTCTTTGTCGGCAATTTCAAGGTTGAAGTCTGTAACAGCAGTTACACCGCCGTCATAAATCTTGTAAACATGTCTTAATGAAACATTTGCCATTGTGTATAAACCTCCAATTAGTCGATAACGATAAAGTCCTTAGCTTTATTACATACAATAATATACCACTTTTCGCACAATTTGACCATACCGAAATTGACCAAAGATATATGCATTATTTTATTTAAAACCGACACAGGATAAAATTCAGATGCATTTTTTAGTGTATATTGCCGATAAAAACCGACTTTTTATCCAAATCCGTTAACAATTTGCACTCGCCTATGTGCAAATTGCTATCAAGATACAAACCGCCTATTGAAATTCGTTGAAGATGCACAACTTTTAATCCACAACACAAAAACATTTTTTTAACCTGATGATATTTACCCTCACAAATTGTGACAATTCCTGTTTTTTTATCATTTTCGTCACATTCAAGCACGGCACTGCGACACTTCGTACCGTCAGAAAACTCAATTCCGTCAGAAAAAGCCTTTACGGTATCTTCTGTGATTTCTCCGTCAAGCTTTGCAACATACTTCTTGTCCACATGCTTTTTAGGCGAGGTAATGCTGTGCGCAAAGTCACCGTCATCTGTAATAAGAAGCAGTCCCTCCGTATCACGGTCAAGTCTGCCGACGGGAAAAAGTCCCTTTCGTTTCATATCTTCGGGGATAATATCAATAACAGTCTTAAACTGCCTGTCCTCGGTTGCCGACACAACTCCCGCAGGCTTGTTCATCATTATATATATGTATTTGCTGTAATTCAAAGCCTGTCCGTCCACAACAATTTCATCCTTGTCGGGGTCAACCTTAGTATCAGGCTTTTTACAGATTTTTCCGTTCACAAGAACCGCACCGCTTTTTATGAGCTTTTGAACCTCTTTTCTGCCGTCGGCTCTTTGTGACGAAATAAGCTTATCGAGTCTTTCCATCTTAATCAACAAGCGGCAGATTTTTACTGCCGTATTCTCCGTTTGTAATGTGTCCGCCGATTACCCTGTTTTTGTAAACAAGCAAAACGGCATTGTTATCCTTTGGCTTTTTCAGGGGAACTGTAATCTCCGTAACCTCTTTGCCTTTAAATTTTCCGAGGTCAAGTCCGATTTTCTTCTGAAGTTCGTTGTATTCCTCATAATATTTATTAAAATCCGACGGAATTACAACCGACCTTTTCTCAGGCTTTGCGTCGGCGGTTTCAACTCCGAACTGTTCAAGGAATTTTTTCTCCTCACCGTCATTAAGTACAAGAGAATACTCCCCTGTTTTATCACTCACGGCTGTATCGGGCAACCGTGAATTTATTGCAACCGTGACGGCTGTACATATTATTGCCGCTGTTACGGACAGCACCGCCGCCAAAATTACCGTTTTCTTAGCCTTAATTTTTAAATTAAAAACGAACATTATAAATCCTCCGCACATTTTATTCTCTGATAAAATGTATGCGAAAAATCTTCGGATAATTCCGTTTGTCCGATTTCAAATTATTTACTTTGTAAGAACATCCAAGAGTTCAGCCGTGGTTTTCACAAACACCCTGCCGCCCTCTTTTTTCATGCTTTCAAGGTCGCCGTAGCCGTATTCAACACCGACAAAATCAACACCGCAAAGTCTTGCTCCCTTTGTGTCAAACCAAGTATCACCTATCATGACGATATTTTCTCTGTCATTTTCAAGGCTGCCACCAAGTCTTTCAACTGCATACGGAATAAGGTCTTTTTTATCTTTTCGACTGCCGTCAAGTGTTGAACCGCAGATTGCGTCAAACATATCATGCACACCAAGAAGTTCTGTAATTTCTTCGGCAAACTTTTCATACTTTGACGAACACACGGCAAGCTTTGCACCGCTGTTTTTAAGCTCTGCAAGAACCCTGTCAATGCCGTCATAAAGCTTGTTCACAAGCTTGCCCTTGGTGTTATAGTATTCACGATAAATCTCAACGCCTCTTGCCGATTCTTCCTCATTGAAACGGCAGATATTGCGGAATGTATCGAGCAACGGCGGTCCGATGTACAATGTGTAATCGTCAAGATTCGGCAACGGCTTGCCCATACTTTTAATTGCGTTTTCAAGTGACTCTCTTATGCCCAATGCGCTCTCGCTGATTGTGCCGTCAAGGTCAAACAGATAATATTTGTACTTATTCATCAAACTTGCTGTCCGCCTTCATCTGAAATTTTTCTGATTTTACGCTTACTCTTGTGTGAGTGCCTCTTGCGATTTCACCCTTTTTATCTTCGGCAAAAACTTCAAAATTAAACATTCTGCCGTCAACGCTTTTGAGAACGGCTGTTGCCGTAACCTCAGCACCGAGAGGAGTAGGGCTTGTGTGCTCAATTGAAATCATCGTGCCGACAGTTGTAAGCTCATCGTTGTCAAGAACCTTGTCTGCAAGAGCTGCGGCGGCATTTTCCATAAGAGCCACAACGCACGGAGTTGCAAGCACACAAAGACTGCCGCTGCCCATTGAAACAGCAAGATTTTCTTCTTCAACCTTAATTGTTACAGAATATGTATTTATTTCGCTCATAAAAATTTCCTTTCTTATTGTTTAAAGCAATTTTATGTGATATACTTAACAAAGTGTGCATTACTCGTCTGTGAATTGACAGAGTAAGTATCCATACGATATAATAATACAATATTCAGTGAAAATAGGCAAGCATTGCCCGAATATTATTTGAGGTGAAAATAAATGAAACTCGGAATCGTCGGACTTCCAAATGTCGGCAAAAGTACACTTTTTAACGCAATTACAGATGCAGGTGCTCAAAGTGCAAACTATCCTTTCTGCACAATTGAACCGAATATCGGTGTTGTTGCAGTTCCGGACAAAAGACTTGATAAACTTGCGGAAATGTATGATCCTGACAAATATACTCCTGCATCAATTGAATTTGTGGATATTGCAGGTCTTGTAAAGGGTGCGTCAAAGGGCGAGGGACTCGGCAACAAGTTCCTTTCAAACATCCGTGAATGTGACGCTATCGTTCATGTTGTCCGTTGCTTTGAAAACGATGACATTATCCATGTTGAAGGCAACATCAACCCTGCCCGTGACATTGAAACAATTAATCTTGAGCTTATTCTCTCCGATGTTGAAATGCTCGAACGCAGAATTGACAAGACAAAGAAAATGCTCAAGGGCGATAAAAAGTATCAGAAAGACATCGACCTTTTTGAAAGAGTTCTTGACGCACTCAACGAGGGCAAGCCTGCAAGAAGTGTTGAATGTGACGATGACGAAAAGGCAATTCTTTCAGAGGTTGCACTCCTCACAAACAAGCCTGTTATCTATGCCGCAAATATGAGTGACGAGGATTTCTCAAACGGCATCGACTCAAACGAGGGCTACAAGGCTGTTCAGAAGATTGCCGCCGAGGAACACGCCGGTGTTCTTCCAATTTGTGCTCAGATTGAGGAAGAAATCGTTGAGATGGACAAGGAAGAAAAGGAAATGTTTCTTGCCGATATGGGACTTGAAGAAAGCGGTCTTGACAGACTTATCAAGGAATGCTATGCACTTCTCGGACTTATCTCCTACCTTACAGCCGGCAAACAGGAGGTTCGTGCATGGACAATCAAAAAAGGAACAAAAGCACCTCAGGCAGCAGGCAAAATTCACTCGGATTTTGAGCGTGGATTTATCAGAGCCGAGGTTATCGCATATGACGACCTTATCGCCTGCGGAAGTATGACAGCCGCAAAAGAAAAAGGTCTTGTCCGCAGTGAAGGCAAGGACTATGTTATGAAAGACGGCGATGTCGTTCTTTTCAGATTCAATGTTTAATTAAATAATTACAATTGATGACGGTT
Organism: Ruminococcoides sp.; assembly: GCF_057037865.1. Classification (NCBI taxonomy): domain Bacteria; kingdom Bacillati; phylum Bacillota; class Clostridia; order Eubacteriales; family Oscillospiraceae; genus Ruminococcoides; species Ruminococcoides sp. The sequence goes on along the minus strand of NZ_DBLZMS010000005.1, from coordinate 98,532 downwards.
ACGAATATTTTCGCAGCCGTCATTTTTTGATGTCACACATTTCTCCTTTTGCAATAATATGTAGTGTAAACGAAAGGAGGTAAGCGTATGTGTAACTTTGGTAACGGCAACGGTTGCTGCTCATGGATTATTCTTCTTATCATCGTTCTCTGCTGTTGCGGCGGAAACAACGGCGGCTGTGGTTGTGACAACAACAGCTGTGGCTGCGGCTGCTGATAAAGCACGCTGACTAAAGCCCCATTCGGCTTATTGCTGAGGATGTTTTAATATAAAAAGGGCGGCTGCCGTTTTTTGCGATATCCGCCCTTTGCTTTTTATTCTTGAATGGTACATACAAAAAACGGTCGGCTTGAACAAACCGACCGTTAATATTTTGCAATTATTAAATTAATTCAGAAATTATTTATCCTCTTTAACAACATCTCTGACAACCTTTGCAAGGTGCGGCTGTGTAAGACCGAACTTGTCAAGAAGCTCAAGAGCCGGACCGCTGTAACCGAAACGATCGTTCACACCGATCTTTGTAACCTTAACAGGACACTCTGCACTTACAACATCACAAACAGCGTCACCGAGACCGCCGATAACATTGTGTTCCTCAACGGTGATGATTCTGCCTGTTTCCTTTGCAGCCTTAATGATGATATCTCTGTCGATAGGCTTTATTGTGTGAATGTTAATAAGACGAGCGTTGATGCCATCAGCCTCAAGTTCCTTAACAGCCTTTAAAGCCTCGTTTACAACAAGTCCTGTTGCAATAACAGCCACATCGTTGCCCTCATGGAGAGTAATACCCTTGCCGAGCTCAAATGTATAGGTATCGGGATCATTAAAACTGTCAACAGCAAGTCTGCCGAGACGGATATAAACAGGACCGTTGTACTCAATTGCAGCCTTTGTAGCGGCCATCATTTCGTAGTGATCGGCAGGGTTAAGGATAACCATACCCGGAATTGTACGCATAATACCGATATCTTCAAGGCACTGATGGGTAGCACCGTCTTCACCTGTTGAAATACCTGCGTGGCTGCCGGCAATTTTAACATTAAGATGAGGGTAAGCAACCGAGTTGCGAATCTGCTCAAATGCTCTGCCTGTTGCAAACATTGCAAATGATGCGGCAACCGGAATTTTGCCTGCCGCTGCCATACCTGCCGCAACGCCTACCATATTGCCCTCGGCAATACCGCAGTCAAAAAATCTTTCGGGAAACTCTTTTTTAAAAATTCCTGTCTTTGTAGCAGCTGCGAGGTCTGCATCAAAAACAATAATGTCCTTATTTGTCTTTGCAAGCTCACAAAGAGCCATGCCAAAGCTTTCTCTTGTAGCCTTCTTAATTACCTGTGCCATCAGCAGTTGCCCTCCAATCTGTCAATTTCAGCCTGAAGCTCGGCAGTAGCCTGTTCATACTGTTCCTTGTTGGGAGCAGTGCCGTGCCAGCCAACCTGATTTTCCATAAATGAAACGCCCTTGCCCTTGATTGTCTTGGCAAGAATTGCGGTAGGCTTGCCCTTTACTGTCTTAGCCTTTTCGAGAGCCGATTCAATCTGATTGAAGTCGTGACCGTCAATTTTGATTACTTCAAAGCCAAAGCTTTCAAACTTTTTATCAAGAGGCTCAATGCCTGCAACCTCTTCAACAGTACCGTCAATCTGAAGTCCGTTCTGGTCAACAATTACAACGAGATTGTCAAGCTTGTTGTGAGCGGCAAACATTGCAGCCTCCCAAACCTGACCTTCTTCAACTTCACCGTCACCGAGAACTGTATATGTGCGATAGCTCTTGTTATCAAGCTTAGCCGCAAGTGCCATACCGCAGGCAGCCGAAATGCCCTGACCGAGTGAGCCTGTACTCATATCAATACCCGGAGTACCCTTCATATCGGGATGTCCCTGAAGCATAGCGCCTACATGACGGAGCTTTGTAAGCTCGTCCCATTCAAAAAAGCCCTTGAGTGCAAGTGTTGCATAAAGAGCCGGACAGCAGTGACCTTTTGAAAGAACAAAACGATCTCTGTCCTGCATATCGGGATTTTTAGGATCAACATTCATTTCCTTAAAGTAGAGATATGTGAAAATATCTGCTGCCGAAAGCGATCCGCCGGGATGACCTGATTTGGCGTGGTAAGTGCCGAGAATTGCGCCCATTCTTGACCTTGCGGCAAGAATTCGGAGCTGCTTGATTTCTGAACTGTCCATTTAATAAACCATTCCTTTCAGAATTTTGCGTAATACATGACCGTGTTATACACACCTATTTTAATTATACACAATCCAACGCAAATTTCAACAATTTTTTCTGATTTTCCAAAAATCGGATAAATTCCTTAAATTCGCCCTTGAAGAAATAATTTTTTATGATATAATAAGCAAAGTAAAATACGATTAAATCTAAACTTTTGTAAAAGCATATTTATAAAAACCGTTTGGAGGGAACAGCAATGCTGCTTGCGGCCGATGTCGGAAACACCAATGTCAAGCTCGGCATTTTTGACGGAGATAATTTAAAATTCAAACTCCGTTTTTCAACCGATGAAAACAAAACAAGCGACGAGCTTGCCGTTGAACTTTTCACATTTTTGCAGATTTACAACATTGATGCAAAAAACATTGACGGCGCTATTATAAGCTCTGTTGTTCCGAAATTTACATATAATCTCAGACGTGCGATTATGACCGTTACAGGCAAAAAAAGTCTGCTCATCGGTCCGGGACTCAAGACAGGTCTTGACATCAAGATAGAACATCCCGAAACCTTGGGTGCAGATATCGTTGCCGGTTGTGTGGGAGCGTGTGAAAAATACGGCGGTCCTCTCATTATGATTTTTATGGGAACAGCAACCGCAATTGTCTATGTTGACGCAAGCAACGCGTATCACGGCGGTGCAATTGCCCCCGGTATGGGAATTTCGCTTGACGCACTCACAAATCACGGCGCATTGCTTTCATCGGTTGATATGAAAGCTCCAAAGAAGGTAATTTCGTCAAACACATCCGACTGCATTCGTTCGGGAATTATGTTCGGAACAGCCTGTATGCTTGACGGAATGGTTGATATGTTTACCGAGGAATGCAAGACAGAATGCAAGGTTATTGCAACAGGCGGTCTTGCTCCGCTTGCAATCAAAAACTGCCGTCACGATATTATCTTTGATGAGAATATTATTCTTGACGGACTCAAAATTATTTACGAGAGAAATAAAAAATAAATACAATTTAATATACAACTTGTTTTTGAATTATTAATTTGATGCAACGGGGTTCTCCCCTTGTAAATATTATTTGCGTTTCACCTGCGGAAAATGAGCAGGGAAACAGCAGGAGGAATTTTTTATGAACAAGACAGGAAACTTTTCAAAGGTGCAAAGAATGGTTATTCTTGCAGTGCTTATCGCATTGACGCTTGTAATGGCGCTCACACCGCTCGGATATCTGAAGATCGGTGCGCTCTCCATTTCATTCCTTTGCATTCCGATTGCAATCGGTGCAACCGTTCTCGGTCCTACAGCAGGATTGATTCTCGGCACACTCTTTGGTATCACAAGCTTTGTACAATGCTTTGGTATGGACGCATTCGGCACGGCAATGCTTTCAATCAACTGGTTTTACACCTTTATAATTTGTGTTGTTGCACGAGCTCTTATGGGTTGGTTCACAGGACTTATCGCAAAAGGTCTGGGCAAGGTGTTTGAAGGTAAAACTGTAGGCAAGTTCAATCTTAACGATCTTATTGCTACTATACTCTGCCCTGTTATGAACACAGCCTTCTTCCTTGGCTTTATGGCAATCCTTTTCGGCAGTATCGAAGTTATGGGACTTAATGTAATCACAGCCGTGGTTATCCCTGCTCTTTCAATCAACTGCATTCTTGAAATCATTGCTTGCTTTGTTGTCGGTTCGGCAGTAAGCATTGCAGTCAAGAAAATTGTTGCGGCAAACAAAAGTAAATAATTAACATTCAAAAACGGGCGATTTTGTTTAGAATCGTCCGTAATTTTTTACATTAAATTTTAAAATCGGTGATGTTATGCAAAAGAAAATTATTGAACTTTTAACAAAAACAGACGGCTATGTTTCGGGCAGTGAAATTTCCGAACAGCTTGGTGTGTCAAGACAGGCAGTATGGAAAGCGATTAACAATCTCAAGGAACAGGGCTACAAGATTGACTCTGTAACAAACCGTGGATACCGCCTTGTTGCCTATCCCCCACACCTCAACGAGCCTGCAATCGAAAAATACCTGAAAACCTCCGTAATCGGTAAAAACCTCATCGTCCTTGACGAGGTTGGTTCAACAAACGATTACCTCAAAAAGCTGGGTGCAGACGGTTGCGAAAACGGCACGGTTGCCGTTGCCAGAGAACAAACTCAGGGCAAGGGCAGACTCGGCAGAGTTTGGAAAGCAAAAAAGGATGACAGCATCACCTTTTCGTTTTTGTTAAGGCCAAAGATTGCCCCGTCAGAGGTATCGTCAATCACCCCTCTTGCAGGTCTTGCGGTCTGCAAGGCAATCAGAGAATTCACGGGACTTGACTGCCGTATAAAATGGCCGAACGATATCATCATCGGAAAGAAAAAGCTTGTCGGTATTCTAACCGAAATGAGTGCCGAATTTGACGCCGTAGAATATGTAATTACAGGCATCGGAATCAATGCCGATACTCAGGATTTTCCCGATGACATAAAAGAAAAGGCAACTTCAATTTATCTTGCAACAGGCGGTCATTTTGACAAGAACAAATTCTTTGCCTGTGTACTTAACCACATTGAAGAGGAATTCATCAAAAACGATTTAAAGCTTTCCCCTGTCGCATTAAAGGAATACACAAGCCTTTGCGCAACAGTCGGCAGAGATATAACATTCACCAAAGACGGAAAGTCCGTTACCGCAAAAGCTGTGGGAGTAAACCCTGACGGCGAGCTTATTGCAGAGCTTCCCGACAAAACCACCAAACTTATCAATTCAGGCGAAGTCACCGTACAAGGCATTTATTAACGGCGTGTCGCCGTACCCCTTTCGTGCAGACAGTTTTTCAAATGCAAAGCTATAAATGCCCGAGCACAACATTTCCGATTACGGTAAGTCATCTATTGTCTGCGTGTCGCCGTCCCCCGTTCGTGCAGACAGTTTTACAAATGCAAAGCTATAATGCCCGAGCGTAACATTTCCGATTATATTTTAATGTCACAATGCTACAATAACAATACAATATTATTGCGTACTATACCGCACAAACAACAAGGACATCCGAAAAACGGATGTCCTTAGTTTTTATATAAAATATTCGGTTATAAATTACTTGAAGTATTTTACACCGCTTTCAAAAATCTGCTGGTCTTTTGCGAACGGAACATTTTTGTAAAGGTTTTCGCCCTTTCTCTCGCTGTGTCCCATTTTACCGAGAACTCTGCCGTCAGGTGATGTGATACCCTCAATTGCACAAACAGAACCGTTGAGGTTGAACTCAATGTCACCGCTTGGGTTGCCGGCAAGGTCAACATACTGTGTTGCAATCTGACCGTTCTTTGCAAGCTCTTTAACAGTTTCAACATCAGCCATAAATCTGCCCTCACCGTGTGACACGGGAACAGCAAACACATCGCCTGCGTTGACATTTGCAAACCACGGTGACTTAACGGAAGTAACTCTTGTATAAGCCATATGTGAAATATGTCTGCCGATTGTGTTGAATGTGAGCGTCGGATCATTTGCTTTAAGCTCTCTGATTTCGCCGTAAGGAACAAGTCCGAGCTTGATAAGAGCCTGGAATCCGTTACAGATGCCGAGCATAAGACCGTCACGATTCTTGAGAAGGTTGTTAACCTGCTCTGCAATTCTCGGGTTGCGGAATGTTGTTGCAATGAACTTACCTGAACCGTCAGGCTCGTCACCGCCTGAGAAACCGCCCGGAAGCATAATCATCTGTGACTTTGCAATGAGCTTTTCCATTTCGTCAATTGTTTCCTCGATATCGTTTGAAGAAAGGTTCTTGACGATAAGCATTTCAACATTTGCACCTGCTTTTTCAAATGCTCTTGCCGTATCAACCTCGCAGTTTGTACCCGGGAATACAGGGATAAATACAGTAGGCTTTGCAGTTTTGATTGCAGGTGAAGATGTATTTCTCTCGCTGTAAAGCGGAACATCAACTTCGATTTCAGGCACTTCAGCCTTTGTCGGGAATACCTTTTCAAGCGGAGCAGTCCACTTTTCGAGGAGTGCGGAAAGTTCGATTTCCTTGCCGTTTACCGTAATCTTTGCATCGTTCGTAACAGTACCGAGGTCATAGTGAAGAACATCGTTTGAAAGCTCTGCACCGTCTGCAAGTTCGATAACAAGCGAACCCGAAAGCGGAGCGAAAAGCTCGTCATTTGTGAGTTCGTTTGCAAACTTAAAGCCAAAGCCGTTACCGAAGCAAGCCTTACATACGCTTGCGGCAGTACCGCCCTCTTTAACAACCGATGCAGAAAGCACCTTGCCGTCCTCGCAGAGAGCATAAACAGCGTTGTACATTTCGATAAGCTTATCCCATACAGGCATAAGTGTTTCTTTATTTTCGGGAACGGGAACAAAGATAACCTTTGAACCTGCGTTCTTGAATTCTGTTGAAATTGTCTTTGATGCCTTTGTCATTGCAACGGCAAAGCTTACGAGTGTAGGCGGAACATCAATATCCTCAAATGTACCCGACATACTGTCCTTACCGCCGATTGACGGAAGTCCAAGCTTGAGTTGAGCCTGCATAGCACCGAGGAGTGCTGCGGCAGGTTTACCCCAACGGGAAGGAACATCTTTAAGTCTTTCAAAATATTCCTGGAATGTAAGTCTTGCTGTCATCGGGTTTGCGCCGATTGCAAGCAGCTTTGAAAGCGACTCAACAACTGCATAAGCAGAGCCGTGGAACGGACTCCAGCGTGAAACACCGGGGATATAGCCGTAACTCATTGCTGTTGCATCGTCTGTTTCGCCCTTCTCAAGCGGAATCTTTGCAGCCATAGCCTCCTGAGGAGTGAGCTGATTCTTACCGCCGAACGGCATAATTACCGTAGCCGCACCGATTGATGCGTCAAATCTTTCTGCAAGACCAATCTGTGAGCAAACTTCAAGTCTTGACATATTTTCAAGGAATGCCTCGTCAGCAGGCATATCTTTAAGCTTTGCGGGAGCAACCTTACGGTAGCAGCCTTCCCACTTCGGAGCCTCGATATAAGCCTTGGCAACCTGAGTAACACCGTTTGTGTTGAGGAACTCACGGCTGAGGTCAACGATTGTGTCGCCTCTCCAGTTCATTGTAAGACGAGGACTTTCGGTTACAACCGCAACGGCTGTAGCCTCAAGGTTTTCTTTTGATGCAAGTGAAATAAACTTGTCAACATCTTTTTTATCGAGAACAACAGCCATTCTTTCCTGACTTTCGGATATAGCAAGCTCCGTACCGTCAAGGCCGTCATATTTCTTTGTTACCTTGTCAAGGTCAACCGTAAGACCGTCGGCAAGTTCACCGATAGCAACGCAAACACCGCCTGCACCGAAGTCGTTGCATCTCTTGATGAGCTTTGCAACTTCGGGATTGCGGAACAAACGCTGAATTTTTCTTTCTGTCGGAGGATTACCCTTCTGAACCTCTGCACCGCAGGTTTCGATTGAGCTTTCATCGTGAGCCTTTGAAGAACCTGTTGCACCGCCGCAGCCGTCACGGCCTGTTCTTCCGCCGAGAAGTACGATTACATCATCGGGGAGAGGAGTTTCACGGATAACATTTTCCTTTGGAGATGCACCGATAACAGCACCGATTTCCATTCTCTTTGCAACATAGCCCTGATCGTAAAGCTCGGTTACCTGACCTGTTGCAAGACCGATCTGGTTACCGTATGAGCTGTAACCCTGAGCGGCACCTGTTGTAATTTTGCGTGAAGGGAGCTTGCCGTGCATTGTATCCTTGAAAGGAATTGTCGGATCGCCCGAGCCTGTAACACGCATAGCCTGATATACATATGAACGGCCTGAAAGCGGATCACGGATTGCACCGCCAAGACAGGTTGCGGCACCGCCGAAAGGCTCGATTTCTGTCGGGTGGTTGTGAGTTTCGTTCTTGAACTGAACGAGCCACTGTTCTGTTTTTCCATCTATAGTAACGGGAACCTGAATTGAGCAGGCATTGATTTCTTCACTTTCGTCAAGGTCGGGAATGAGTCCCTTTTTCTTGAGTGACTTCATACCGATGAGAGCCATATCCATAAGTGAAACGATTCTCTTTGTATCCTTGCCGTAAACCTCGTCACGGGTTGCATAATACTCGCTGAGTGCGTCCTCGATAACCTTGCCGAGAGCAGACTTTTCAATCTCAATCTCTTCAAGTCTTGTAAGGAATGTTGTGTGACGGCAATGGTCCGACCAGTATGTGTCAATTACACGAAGTTCTGTAACCGACGGATCACGGTGCTCTGTATCTCTGAAGTAATCACGGCAGAACTTGAGGTCTGCAAGTGTCATTGCAAAGCCCATTGAATCGTAATACTTCTGCATCTCATCGTCATTCCAGCCGTTGAAGCCCTCTACCCTCTTAACATTTTCTGGAACGGGAATTTCCATATCAAGAGTCTTTGGCTTTTCAAGAGATGCAAGACGGCTTTCAACAGGGTTGATGAGGTACTCCTCAACCTTTACAAGCTCTTCGTCTGTAATATTGCCCTTGAGAGCAATTACTCTTGCTGTAAGAACCTTGCAACGCTCACCCTGAGTAAGAAGCTGAACGCACTGCTCGGCAGAGTCGCCGCGCTGATCGTACTGACCGGGGAGATACTCCATTGCGAATACCTTCCAGCCGTCCTCAACGGGGAGAGTTTCTTCATAGATTACATCGGCGTTAGGCTCTGACAAAACAATGGTTTTCGCCTTGTCATATTCTTCCTTAGTAAGTCCCTCAAGATCGTAACGCACAATGTAACGAAGATCTTCGACAGACTTCATACCGAGGTTGTGGCGGATGTCCCAAAGCGTCTGCTTTGCAAGAACATTGAAGCCATCCTTTTTTTCAACAAAAATTCTGATTACTTCTGACATAATTCATTCACCTGCTTAATTAAGATATAAAACAAAATAAATCCCGTCTGATAACCTGTATCACATCACATGATACCACATTCGACTATTTTTTTATTTCATTTAAGGCATTAAAAGGTATTCTGTAAAAGTAAAATTAAATGCACACAAAAAAAGCGGTCAGACAAAGCAAAATGCCGTCTGACCGCACAATATAATCATATTCAATCGCCTTTGAGAAAATCTTTGTAAAATTCCTCAAAACTGCCGTTTTTGTAGTCTGAATAATCCTTATTATCCCTGTTCACAATTGTGTCGGTAATAAGGTATGTATCAAAGCCGAGTTTTGCGCTGCACAAATCCTCGTCAACATCGTTGCCGATCATAATGCTGTCTTCGGGCTTGATATCCTGCTTTTTGCAGATTTCTTCAAAATATTTGAGGTTAGGCTTGCAGCAACCAAAGTTTTCGTATGTTGTAACAAGTTCAAAATCATCGGGAGAAACTCCTGCCCATTCAAGTCTGCGTTTTGTTGCAACAAACGGAAAAATCGGATTTGTTGCGGCAATAAGTCTGCCGCCGTTTTTCTTTATGAAATCAATGCTTTTCTTTGCATAAGGAGTAAAGCTTGTAGCATCTTTCGGAACGATAAACTCGTTTTCGTAATAATCGGTAAAAAGGTCATCAAACTTTTCAAGGTCGGCACCGCTGACTTTGCCCGCTGTTTCCCAGAAAACTTCACGGTTTGTACGGCTGTTATCGTTCTTTGTCATAGCGTCAGTACCTGCCCACATCGCCTTTATAAGGGCGTCTGGTTCGATTTTTATAACAGGAGTGCACCGCTTGCAGAGCGATGAAAAATACAGCTTTACGAATTTTTCCATATCCATGGGAAGCAAAGTTCCGTCCAAATCAAAAAGATAATTTTTATACATTAACATACCGTTCCTTTCAATTTATGCACAAATATTATACAAAATTTCGATTTGGATTGCAAGGAAAAAATTTCCGGTATATACTATAGTCAGTAAAAAACGAGGTGATAAGATGAAAATAGTTTTAACAGACGCACAGACTGTTCTTGACGATATTGTAAATGCCGATGTGCTTAATCGGTTCGGTGAGGTTGAGTCGTTCGGTCTTTTGAAATATGAAGAGGTTGCGGAGAAAATTGCAGATGCAGATATCGTTGTGTGCAACAAAACTCTGCTTGATTCGCACACAATGCGACTTGCGAAAAATCTGAAATATATAGGACTTTTTGCAACAGGCTACAACAACATTGACCTTGACTACTGCGCCAAAAACGGCATAACCGTCTGCAACGCAGGTTCATATTCAACAAATGCGGTTGCACAGCACACATTTGCACTCATTCTTGAACATTTCAATCACACTGCGGAATATAATCGGTTTGTTCAGGACGGCAAGTGGAAAAGAAGTAAAACTTTTTCACCGTTTGTATATCCGCTGAATGAACTTGCAGGCAAAACACTCGGCATTGTCGGACTCGGAAACATCGGAAAGGCTGTTGCAAAAATTGCAAACGCTTTTGATATGAATGTAATCGCATCGAGCAGAACTCCGAAAAATATTGACGGAATCAAAGATGTTTCATTTGACGAACTTCTTGAAACAAGCGACATTGTAAGCGTTCATTGTCCGCTAAATCCACAGTCGGAAAATATGTTTGACAAAAATGCCTTTGCCAAAATGAAACAGGGTGCATTGTTCGTAAACACGGCAAGAGGCGGTGTTATGGTTGAAGAAGATTTGCTTGAGGCACTCGAAAGCGGTCACCTCGGCGGTGCGGCAATCGACACCCTCAAGGTTGAGCCTATGGTTGAGGACTGCATTCTTATGGGTGCAAAAAATTGCATAATCACCCCCCACATCGCATGGGCGCCCGTTGAAACCAGAGAACGCCTTATGGGCATAGTTTCGGACAACATCAAAAATTTTCTGAACGGGACTCCGACAAATAAAGTAAATTAACGGCGAGTAAGTAACGACACAAATTATATATTAAGATATATTTTATAAATGTCACGATGTAATTGACCTACTGTAGCGGCGAACCGTGTTCGCCGCTACAAAATAACGGTAATTCTGTTCTATTTATATAATTGGATTTATCCATATCATTGTACGACGATTACTTGCGGGCGGATAATATCCGCTCCTATAGAATAACAATCATGTCATCAAACAGAAACAACCGCCCACCTTTCGGTGAGCGGTTGTTTTGTGTAGTGTAGTATTAGGAAATTGGGATTAGATTACAATTACTGCTGTCTTTCGCAATAACTTGAAAGGCCTGTGTTAGGATCTGTGTATTTGAGCATATCATTGTCAGCGTCATATGTGTAGTTAAACTTCTGTTCGCCTACTGTCATAACGAGATCTGTACCCTCAAATGTGTAGTTGCCCGAAACAGTCACACCGCTCATTTCGCCTGAGAATGTACCGTCATCTGCAAATGTGTATGTACATTTCAAAGTTTCGGGGTCAACACCGTTTGCTGTTGCGTAGTCATCAATTGAAACGGCTGTACCGTCCGTACCTTCAAGTGCTGTTACAGTCCAAGTACCTACAACGCTTGCCGAGGAATCGCCGTCCTTTGAATCAGCGGCGCTGTCATCTGCGCTGTTTGCATTGTCGTCAGCAGTCTGTGATGCCGAACTTTCGTTTTTGCTTGACGAGTCACCGTCATTACCGCAACCTACAAGACCTACTGTACCTACCATACAAATTGCAAGCAATAAAGCTAACTTCTTGATTTTTTTCATAGTTGATTACCTCTTTCCGATATTTTTTACTTTCCGATTTTGATTTACCGAAACACCACAATTTTCGTGTTTCGCTTTTATCACCTCAATGATAGCCAATTTAATGCAACATTTCAACAAGTTGGCACAAACATCAATCTTTTGGCAAAAACATATGACAATCGGATATAATATTTTTCAAATTTATGGTATAATCTAAGTGCAGTTAATCATTGCCCCGAATTAAATTATTTCAAAGGAGGCGATATCTTGAAAATTGCAGTTATTGACGACGAAAAGCCTCAGGCAGACATTCTCTACTCAATCTGCAACGCATATTTTGGCGGACACAAGCAAAATGTGCAGATTGATTGTTTTCCTGACGGAATAGCTTTTTTCAATTCATTCAAGGAAAACACCTACAAAATAGCCTTTGTAGATATTTTCATGGAGAAGATGAACGGCATTGCCGTGGCTGAAAAGCTTCGTGAAAAAGACCGTAATATTCTTATTGTATTTGTCACAACAAGCCCCGATTTTATGATGCAGGCATTTTCCGTTCACGCTTTTCATTACATAACAAAGCCCTACAAAGCTGAGCAGATTTACAAGGTACTTGATGATGCCTCGTCATATGTATCGGATAATTCAAAATACATTGAAGTTATGTGTGACCGTCGAAACACGCTGATTTCGCTTAAGGAAATTGTTTCTGTTGAATCCGATGCACATTATATCAACATAGGTGTTGTTTCGGGACTTAGATATCGCACACGAATGACCATTACAGAGTTTCTCAAGCTTGCAGACAACGACACCCGTTTCATACCCGTAAACAGGGGAATCGTGCTGAATGCCGATTACATAAAGGACATTGAAGACTCTGTATGTGTTACAGGCAACGGTGAAAGATTCCCGATTAAAATTCGTGAAAAAACTCGGATTGAACAGAGTATCCGTGAATATATGTTCAAAAAAATCAGAGAAAACCAGCGGAGGTGAACATGGACGCATTCATAAAATTTCTTCAGGCATTTTTCAGCTTTGTCATAATAATACCGTTAAGTTTATTCTGCCTTTTACCGTTAAAAAATCAATTAAAATACCCGATTTCAAAGATAGTAACGCTCTTTTTGTGTTCATTTTTTATACTCGGTTCTCTCTCGTCAATTGTGATGACGGCTTTTGACATTCAGAATTTAAACTTTGTTCTCTTCCCCGACCTTGTAATATTTTTCTTCCTTATTAAAAGCGTTACAAAGGCCGGAACAGCACGCTGTTTGTTTGTTTTTATAAGTGTGTGCTGTTTGATTTCATTCTTTTCGCTGTATTCATATTTTATCAACTCATTTTTTCAGGAAGAAATCTCACGAGGAGTTAACACCTCATATAGCCTGATTCAAATGGGGCTTTCGGTTGCGGCAATGGGAGCGCTTGTTCCGCTTACAAAATACTATGCATGGATGATTGACAACATAAATATCGGCAAGGTGTGGTATTTGTTTTCAATTTTGCCAATTGCACTTATGGTGTCAAACATCTATATCATACCGATTTCCTACGCAAATATTCGTGTTGGAAAGGTTTATGCAAAAGGATTCATCATTACAATATTTGAGCTTGCATTGTATCTTATAGTATTCATATTATTCTACATTTTCAGCAAGACTACTATTGAAAAAACAAAGCTTACAGAACGAAACAACATTCTTGAAATTCAGAAAAGTTACACAGAATCGTTGCAGTCGTACATAAAATACACCTCAAAAGCAAGGCATGATTTTAAACATTCAGTTCATGTTATGAGCCGACTTGCAGATGAAGGAAATCTTTCGGCGCTGAAAGACTACATTGCCCAGTACGAAAATTCGCTGACTGTAACAGCACCTGTGCGAATCTGCAAAAGTGACGCACTCAATGCTTTGTTCAATCACTATCGTCAACAGGCGATTGAGAACAATGTTGACATTAACTGGCGGATTGATTTGCCCGACAAATCGAGAATTCTTGATGTTGACCTCTGCAGTATTTCGGCAACATACTCGAAAACGCAATTGACGGTTGCTGTACCGTAGAAGAAGGCAAAAGATATTTTAACCTGACTTCCGAAATAAAAGGTGACTGTTTGTACATTGTTTCAACAAACAACTACGGCAAGCCTTTGGAAATGGACGGCGAAACTTATTCGTCCACAAAGCATCAGGGCAAGGGCATCGGACTTCACTCCATGAAGAGCATAACCGAAGTCTATGACGGAATTTTTGATGCAGGCAACAATAACGGTGAATTTTTCGTTGACATAATGCTTAAATATTAAACTCAAAAAGGGTATGCATCCTCGCATACCCCTCTTTGTTATAAAAGTTCCAAACAAAAAACACGCTCTGCAAAATGCAGAGCGTGTTTTGGTTCTGTTTTGTTGTTATCAGTTGTTACCGACAACAAGTTTCTGGATTTCTGTGGCATCCACGACATTGATTTCACCGTCATGGTTGTAATCTGCAAGTTCTCTCTGAACATCAGAAAGTGTTGAAATTGAAACAATGTACTTGCTGATTTCAGTTGCGTCAATAACATTGACATGACCGTCAAGGTTTACATCGCCGATCATATACGGAGTATCATTGTTGTTGTCATTGCTCGGCTGTGTAGTTACAGGAGCTGTTGTTGCCTGTACCGTAGTAGGCTGTACTGTTGCAGCAGGAACAGTTGTTGCAGGCTGTGTAGCCTTGGCTGTTGTCGGCTGAACAGTTGCCTTTGCAGTAGTCGGCTGAACCGTGGCTTTGGCTGTGGTAGGCTGTACAGTAGGCTTTGCTGTTGTTGGCTGTACCGTTGATGAAGAAACAAAAGTACAGAAATCAAGAGCAACCCAACCTGTCTTGCCGTTGTACGAGGTGTAACCCCATGTGTAACCGCCGGCTGTTGAAACCTTTGTTACATTAAGAGTAACATTGTTCGGAACAAATGTTATAGATGAATAGCTTGTACCCGCACCGCTTCTCATTTTGAGATAATCGTCAACATTTGTTTTATATGTACCTGTTGTGTAAGTTACCTTTTTGGTTGTAGCCTGAGTAGTGCTTGTACTGCCGCTGAAATCGCCAAGGTAAATGTAGCCCTGAAAATTCCACCCTTTGTTACCGCCAACCTTCGGGTCGGAGATACTCGCTGTGGAAATGTAAAAATTATCACCGCTGTATGCAGAGTTTGAAAGTGTAATCACACCGTTTTCAACCTTTTCCACAACAGCAACATGACCGCCGCCATAGCTGTATGACCAGCAGGCAATTGCGCCGACCTTTGGAGTCTGACCGTACTTATAGTAGCCGTTAGCCTTGTTGTAGCCGTACCACTGCTCTGCATTGTTCCACGAAAGCTTCGGCTCAGAGCCGAGAATCTCATAAGCTCTGCCGTAGGCATATGCTGTACAGTTAGGCATGCCGTAATCGTACCTATAAAAAACATTTAAATTACTGTAATAATATTTGTTACTTGAACTCGGGGCAGACAGTCTCGGTGAGAACGATGCCGCACTCGCAATCATCGACATTGAGAAAACCGACACAAACAGCATTACAGCCGTAAGAACTGCCGCAGAAACCTTTTTGCTAAAAACACTTTTTAAAACATTTCGCAAAGAAACACTCCTTTTTTTGAATTCAAAGTGATTGTTACCTATTTGTAACCACTTTATGTACATTCTATCACAAATTGCTCCAAATTCAAAGAGTAGAAATGCTGAAAATAGCCTTTATAATCTATTTTTTTAAGCCATTGTACACAATAATTTTCATTTTATGCATACTTTGCACAAAATTTAATCTACATTCTTTAAAAGACAGTGTTTATTGTACAAGGATGAGGTCTGAGTTTTAAGGTGTAAAGGATTAGATAAACTTAATCATCAGAAACGCTTACGGCGTTAGAATGTTTATATGTTTCATTTATCGTTTTTCTTTACTGTATTGATCGATGAAATCAGCATTCTCCTGATTGTGCCGCACTGATTTTGCAATGGCTTATATACGGTTTCGGATATATATCCTGTTTCAAAAAGAAGTTCCAGCCAATATTCAGTTTCAAAGCACTCTTTTTGTGCTATTTCCAACTTGGAGATAAAATCCTTTTTACCCTGCGCATATTGTGCTTCGTGAATATTTGCACCTATACTTGTTCCCGAACGCAAAAGTTGATTAGTTAAAACCGATTCTCTTGCATTTGCTTTGATATCACGACACATATATACAATCTGTTTTGCAAATTCTTTTGATTTATTCCGTAAAATACTTTCAGACACAATCATCACCCAAAATACAATATATCACAAAGCCGAATGTCTGTAAAGTTATCGGTGATATGCCTCGTTTAACTCGGCGTGATATAAATGTGTTATCGCTCGCTTTCGCTCTCGGTGATATTATATTCGCTTTAAAACTGCCGCAGGCAATATCACTCGGTATGACCGAATATCACTGCACGGCAATATCACTCGTCGACAGGCGAATATAACTGAAAAACGCACTTGTTTACACAAGTGCGTTTTTCTTGGCGCGCCGGAAGAGACTCGAACTCCCGACCTTCTGATTCGTAGTCAGACACTCTATCCAGCTGAGCTACCGGCGCATATGCGGCCTTTTATCAGCCGCAAGTAGTATGATATCACAACTCGGTGCAAAAATCAAGTGTTTTTTGTATTTTTTCCGAAATTAATCTTTTGTATCAAAAAAAGTGAAAAATGCTCTGTATGCCATATAAACATCTGTCTTGGAAACAATTTCAAACGGAGCATGCATTGAAAGCACGGGAACGCCGAGATCAACAACATCGACATTCATATTGGCAACATACTTTGCGATTGTTCCGCCGCCGCCGCCGTCAACCTTGCCGAGTTCACCGACCTGCCAGAGAATATCGTTGTTCTCAAGCATAGCTCTGATTTTTCCCATATATTCGGCAGACGCATCTGATGTGTCATACTTTCCGCCGTGACCTGTGTATTTTGAAATAATTACACCGTTGTTAATGTATGAGCAGTTGTTAGCCTCATATGCAGACGCATAAGTCGGATCAAATGCGGCATTTACATCGGCAGAAAGACAGGTGCTTTTTGAAAGAACACGGTAGCCGTCAACACCGTCCTGCTTTGCAAGGTCATAGATGAAGAAACGGAGGAAGTCGCTCTGCATACCTGTGTTGCCGTCACTGCCTGTTTCTTCTTTGTCTGTAAGATATGTGATACAAGTCTGCTCGGGCATTTCAACATCAAGAGCCGCCATAACAGCCGGATAAGCACAAACCTTATCATCGTGACCGTAACCGCCGATCATGCTTCTGTCAAAACCGATATCTCTTGACTTAAAAGACGGGATAAGGCAGAGCTCAGCCGAAAGAAAATCGCCCTCACAGATACCGTACTTCTCATTGAGTACAGCCATTACATTGAGCTTTACAAGGTCTTTTTCGTCGCTGTCTGCATCATACGGACGAGAGCCGAGGATAACATTGAGGTTTTCACCCTCAATTGCCTTTGCCATTGGCTTTGACGCCTGCTCCCTTGCAAGGTGCGGAAGAAGGTCTGTAATGCAGAAACAGCTTTCGTTCTCATCATCGCCCCAGCAGATGTCAACTCTTGTACCGTCAAGCTTTACAACCGAACCGTGAAGTGAAAGCGGAATTGTTGTCCACTGATATTTTTTAAGACCGCCGTAGTAATGAGTCTTAAAGAAAGCAAGATTGTTTGCCTCAAAAAGAGGATTCGGTTTGAGGTCAACTCTCGGGGAATCAATATGAGCGATTGCAAGCCTTGCACCGTTCTTAACACCGTTTTTACCGATTACAGCAAGAGCAATAGCCTTGTCACGGTTTACATAATAAAGCCTGTCACCGGCCTTATATTCTTTGTCCTGCTCATACTCTGCAAAACCTGCTTTTTTGGCAAGCTCAACAGTATAGCGAACAGCCTCACGCTCAACGGGTGAGTTATCAAGAAACTTTTTGTAACCATCGCAAAAGCTGTCTGCCTTTTTAATTTCTTCCTCCGAAAGAGCCTTAACGCCCTTCGGTTCGGTCATCATAATTTTTTCCTTTAATAAAGTTGTCTTTGACTTTTCTTCAGCCATAATAACCGTCCTTTCTGTGCCGTAAAACACGGCAAAACCATTTTATTTTGAAATCCGCCGCCAAAGGCATCGGAACATCTCTGCACTTAATTAGATTGTGAATAATAAAGTTTTATATACATTTCCTTGGCACTTTCAACCTTGTCAACATAATTCTCTGTTTCGGGATACGGAATGGAATCAAGATTTTTTCCGTCCGAACTGTAATTAGTATCGTTGAGCCAGTCGCTTACAACAAAGCCGGCATTATATGCGGCAATTGCCGAGCGTTCCGTGCCGTAATAATCGTAAAAATATTTTAAAAGATAACTACCGTAATCAATACAGATTTCGGGGTCAAACAGGTCATCCTCGGTGTACTGTCCCGCACAACCTCTTTGCTCCTGCAGCCATTCAAAGGACGATGGCATCATCTGCATAACACCCTTCGCTCCGACTCCCGATTCGGCTTTCGGATCAAAGCCGCTTTCCGTGTGGATTACGGCATATATCAACGCAGGATCAAGGTCATAATCCTTGGCGGCTTTTTCAACATATGTGCTGTAGGTGCGTGGATAATTCATCTCATCAAGCTTTTTCTTTGCGTCCTCGTAAAAGACCGAAACAAACACAAATACTCCCGCCGCAAGAATTGCAAGCACAATTATCCATGCCAAAATCGCCTTTCCTGCACTTTTTTTCTTTTTATATCGCCTTGATTGGGGCATCCTATCACCTCATCAGGTTGTTAATAGCCTCTGCCGCCTTTTGTGTGGCAAGCTCGACTTGCTCTATAGAAAAATTGTTTTCAATGACAATGTCGCTGTGACTTCTGAAAAATTCCTCGTCAAGCTGTGCAGACATTCTTAGCTCTGCACGGGAAATGTCAATGTTATCCCTTTTGCAGATTCTCTCAAGCCTTATTTCCTTTTTTGCGGTAACGCTTACAATAAGGTCGCAAAACACATCGGCACCGCTTTCAAAAAGCTGAGGAGCGTCATAAATCACAACGCTTTTTCCGTCTGTCTGAGCCTGTTTCGCCATCTGCATAAATTCATATGTAACAAACGGATGAACAATTGAATTGAGCAAATGTGTGTTTTCTTTGCTTGAAAATGCCCTTTTGGCAAGCAACGGTCTGTCAATGTTGCCGTCAGAAAGGATAATATCCTGACCGAAAACACCCGAAACAGCCTTTAAGCATACGGAATCGGGAGTGTAAAGATTTTTTACAATCTCGTCAGCATTTATAACGCACATCCCGTTTTTGGCAAAATATGCCGAAACCGTGCTTTTTCCCGCACCGCTCTGTCCCGTAAGACCGACAATTTTAATTCTGTTCAAGGTCAATCACCTCAAAGCCTGCCGCTCTTATAAGACGGTTGTAAACAGCCATTCCGACGCCGTTCGTTTTTGGCAGTCTTGAATATACAACCTTAACGCTGTCGTCCTCATCAATTCTGCGAAGCTCGTCAAAAAGCGTGTGAGCCTGTCTTGTATAGTCGTTTCGTTTTCCGAGAGAGAAAATGGGAGTTTTCAAAAGCGGAATATCCTCGTCACAACAGAGTGCAGCAACTCCCTTTGCCGCCTTTTTGTTTACATAATCAATATATTGCTCATCGTTGCAATTAAGAAGTATTACTCTCGCCCTTGGCGCATAGTGCTTGTACTTCATACCGGGGCTTGCAACCTTAACATTGTCTGCAAGTTTGTGCAAAACCGCATCATCAACTTCAACCTTGCCGAGAACGCTTTCAAGCATTTCAACAGTAATTCCGCCCGGACGAAGTACCCTCGGAACAGCTCCTGCAAGAGTAATTACCGTGCTTTCAAGACCTACCTCACTTGCACCGCCGTCAAGAACAGCGTCGATTTTGCCGTCCATATCGTTCATAACATGCTGTGCGGTTGTCGGACTGGGTGAGCCCGAAATATTTGCCGAAGGTGCGGCAAGAACCGTACCCGATTCACGGATAATCGCCTGTGCGGTTTTGTGGCTCGGAAAACGGATTGCAACCGTGTCAAGTCCTGCCGAAACTTCATTCGGAATAACATCCGACTTTTTCATAATCATTGTGAGCGGTCCCGGCCAGAACGTATCGGCAAGTTTTTTTGCTGTGTCGGGGATCTTCGTCACAAGGTTAAGTCTTTCAATATCGGAAAAATCACAGATGTGGACAATCAGCGGATTATCCCCGGGTCTGCCCTTTGCTTTAAAAATCTTCTTTACGGCCTCGGGGTTGAGTGCGTCAGCCGCAAGTCCGTAAACTGTTTCGGTCGGGATTCCTACAACACCGCCGTTTTTAAGCAGCTCTGCGGCGGTTTTTATATCTTCCTCTGTATTTTTTAACAACAATGTTTTCACAATTATCACCGGATTATTTTTCCATACTTTCTTTGAGCTTTTCGGCTCTGTCAGCGGCAACAAGTGCGTCAATCACTTCGTCAAGGTTGCCGTTGAGAATTTCTTCAAGCTTGTAGAGAGTAAGACCGATTCTGTGGTCGGTTACTCTGCCCTGCGGATAGTTATATGTGCGGATTCGCTCACTGCGGTCGCCCGTACCTACCTGCATTTTTCTGTTTTCGGCAATTTCACTCGCCTGTTTGTCCTGTTTTTCCTTGAGAAGTCGGCTTTTGAGAACTTTAAGGGCTTTGTCCTTGTTCTTGTACTGACTTCTCTCGTCCTGGCACTCAACTACCATACCTGTGGGCAAGTGAGTGATTCGGATTGCGGAACTTGTTTTGTTGATATGCTGACCGCCTGCACCGCTTGAACGGAAGGTGTCAATTTTGAGGTCATTCGGGTCAATTTCAAGCTCAACATCTTCTGCCTCCGGCAAAACCGCAACGGTTGTTGTCGATGTGTGAACTCTGCCCTGACTTTCGGTTTCAGGTACTCGCTGAACACGGTGAACACCGCTTTCGTACTTAAAGCGTGAGTATGCACCCTCGCCCTCAATCATAAAGGAAATTTCCTTGTAACCGCCGATTTCGGTTTCATTGGCATTGATAATCTCGATTTTAAAGCCCTTTTTTTCGGCATACATCGAGTACATTCTGAACAGAACCGCACTAAACAGAGCCGACTCCTCACCGCCTGCACCGCCACGGATTTCAACGATAACATTTCGTTCATCGTTCGGATCCTTCGGCAAAAGCAGAATTTTCAAATCTTCCGCAAGATTTTTGATATTATCCTTAGCCTCGTCAAGCTCGATCTGAGCAAGCTCTTTAAGCTCTTTGTCGCTTGTTTCCTCAAGAATTTCAAGGCTGTCTTTTTCGGTCTGAACAGCCTCTTTGTATTTACGGTAGGTCAAAACGATTTCCTCAATCGACTTGATTTCCTTCATAATTTTCTGATATTCCTCGGGATTGCCCGCTACTGACGGCTGGTAGAGCCTTTCGGAAAGCTCGGAGTACCTTTTGTCAAATATTTCGATTTTTTCAAACATATATATCTTACTCCGTCAAAATTTTTTTAATATTTTTTTCAATCTTTGCACGGGGCGCCATAACCTCTCTGCCGCATTTTTCGCATTTTATCTTAAAATCCATTCCCACACGCAGAATTTCAAAGGTTTTGCAACCACATGGGTGCTGTTTTTTCATCTCAACTCTGTCGCCAACGCTGATATTCACAAAAATCACCCTCCTGCAAATTTTTTACATTTTTCACATTTTGAATTTCTATGATTATTTACATCACTTTAGAGATGCAAATAATCTGCACTTAGATTATACAACAGAGATTTAAAAATATCAACCAATGCCGATAATTCCGAGAAGTCCCGTGTATTCAAGCGAAAGGGCAACGGGAATTGAAATCAGCAGAGAAAATGCGCTCTGTTTTACATCCTTGAACAAAATTCCGATGCTTGCAAGCCAAAGTATAAATTCGGGGAGATACAGAATTCTGAAATCGGCAAAGTTGAGATTAAATGCAAAGCAACAGAATATTGCCATGAGTACGGAAGAAATTCCGATTGCAAGCGCACCCCGTCCCCTTGCATACCAAATCAGAAATGCCAAAAACGGCGATACAACAGCAAGAATCAGCCACCTCATAAGGTACGGAATATCGGGATAAAAGCCTGCAAAAACACTTGTCCACACATAGTACCCTATTAACATTCCCACAAAAAACGCAAAAACATTAATTCCTGCTTTTAAGGGTGATTTGCTGAATACGGCAAGGCACACGGCAATAAAAATCCACGGTGCTGTTCTGCCCAAAAAGTTTGACAAATCAAGCCAATCGAAAAAGCTCGGCAGTCTGTTCGAATCAAGAAACTTTGCGACAATTCCCATGCCACCGCCAAAAAGCAGAGCAAAGAATGTTGTCATAATTTGTTTTGGTACGGACATTTTGCCCGATACCTTTCGGGTTTTATTCAAAATTTTTAACATAAAATCCTCGTTTCATCTACATCAAAAGGACTTCTCAAAAAAGAAGTCCTCTTTAATCTTAATTATTCCGCACTGTTTTGCTCACCGAAAACCTTTAAAATTTCGTCCTTGTGAGCCATAATCGCATCGTAGCCCTCCTGAATGGTTTCGTCAACGCTGTCCATTGAGAAAAGCTGTGTGTTTTCGTTCTTGATATCAATTGCGAGGTCAGCCATTTTCTTTGACTCTCTTGTGCCGTCAATTGAATAAACATCAAGCGCACGCCAAATAACCTTAATAAGACCGCCAAGGCCTGCGTCTGGATTGTAGGTCATAATATCAAAGCCGATTGCAAGAACCTTGCCGACGCCCATATCACGCAGAATTTTTACAGGCAAATTGTCCTTTGAACCGCCGTCAATAAAGTTGTACTTGTCATAAGGACAGGTTGTGTAAATTGCAGGGAACGACATACTTGCACGAACAGCAGTTTCAAGCGGAGCGCCTGTTATGTAGTGAATATGCTCGTTTTCAAGATTTTCTTCCTTGGTTGTAAAAATACATTCATCGGTTGTAAGCGTGTCAACCGTACAGATTGAAAGGTTAATCGGAAGATTTTCAAAGCCTGTTATACCTTTTTCATTCATAATGTCACGGATAACATCTTCAATCAGTTCCCCCGACTTGATGCCGTCTTTCTGAATCTTTTTATTTAGAATAAGCTGTGCAAGAGATTTGAAAATAAGGCCGTTGTCGATTTCGGCAAGAGTTTTCCAATGCTTTTTTGCAACTCTTTTCATTTCATCGGAATCACAGCCCATTGCAACGATTGCCGCCATTGCCGCACCCGAGCTTGTACCCGAAACATACTGCGGATGGATTCCGAGTTCATAAAGAGCCTGAACAGCACCGATGTGAGCAATACCTTGAAGTCCGCCGCCCGAAAATGCTACACCGATAGAATTTTTGCGATCGATTTTATCCGAATTCATTTTAAACACCTCTGTTAATAAAAACGATAAACATTGCAATACGACTCGGTTTCAACAAAATAGTCGTACCAGTTGTAGAAATCTTCAAAGCTGTAATCAGCCTGAATAAGCTCATAATTCTTAAATTTTGTGTTTTCCGTTATGTATTTAAGCACATCATCTTTGTCTGCAAGGCGGGAAACATAAACCGTTACCTCGTCAAGTGACGCAAGCTTTTTGTCCGTTTTGAGTTTTTCCATGCTGTCGGTTTCCTGCTTATTTGTGTCGCCGTTAAACATAAATGCCTCGGCAAGCGAAGAAACCTTTCCGTTGGTGATAACTCCTCGTTTTTCGGCAAATTCTTCAAGCTCATCACCGAGAGTCGGAGAGAACTTTGAACTCTGAACAATCATTGTGCTGTCGTAGTTCATAAACTTGTCAATACACTTGTTCCATTCAAGCATTGCAGTTCCGACAAAAATGCAGTTGTCTGTCTTTGGCTCATAGAGATTTGTTTTGCCGTATGTGTAATAGGGCTTAACCGTAACAAACGCTGTGACTGACGCAAGCAAAATGCATACAGGCACGGCAAGGCGTATCTTCTGATTTTTGAAAAGTGTGAAAATTCTGATGAACGAGAATGCAAAAAGCATTGCAATCAGCGGAAGTGACGCCATAACATAGCGGTCGCTGTTAAACGGTGAAACAAGTGAAATGCCGATGAAATAGCAAACTGCCGGGACTACGGCAAACATCGCCTTTTTAGGAATTTTTACCTTTTTCACAAAACGGAAATAAATTCCGAATCCGATAACTGCGGCTGTACAAAGTCCGAGCAGCCAAACCTGATTGATGAACATATCCTTTGCAAGAATCTGAACATAGGTGCAAAGCTTGTAGAAAACATAGGTCACAACCGTAATCATATCAAGCGCCGACATATCAAGCGAACTGAGTCCACGGTTGCCGCCGAGTACATTCGAGATTATGTACGGATAAATGCAGAGTGCAAGTCCTGCACCGACAACAGCCGCAATAATGTACTTAATAAGGTCTTTACCGCACTTTTCCTTGATTTTGAACACAAGGAAAACAAGTCCCGTAAGTCCTGCAAAGAGGATGAAATAATACTGGGTAAGCACACCGCAAAGCACTGTAACTGCAAGCAGAATGCAGTCCTTTATGCCGACGGTGTTCTTTTTTTCATAGAGCTTTATGCTCATATAAACGAACGCAAGCACCCAGAAGGTAAGCGTTGCGTACATTCTGAGATAAATTGTCGTGGTAATACACGCAATACTCAGAGCATATGCCCCCACACCGATCAAGGCGTAAAGATTGTTGCCCGTGATTTTCCGTCCGATTTTATAAAGCATAATCAAAATGCCTGCCATGGCAAGCACATTTATTGAATAGGCAAGCCATTTTGAGAACACGCCCGGAAAAAATGAACAGACCGTGTGAACAAGTGCGTAATAGAGAGGCGGATGCGACGCATCTATAATCTGATTTTCATATACCTGAGCATAGTCGAATCTGTCATCGGGCGACACGGCAAGATACTCGTTGAAATCCTCGGGACTGTTCCAACCTCCGTCAACATTAAGCTGTTTTGAGGAATTTGCAAGGTTATAGGTCAGAAGCTCGTCCTCGTGAAAGCCCTGTTTTGCAAACATATAAACCGTGCTTATGACAAGGCTCACCGCAATAATAACCGCAAGAATTATTCTTGCCTTTTTGTTGTCGATTTTCATATAAAATTCTCCGTAATAATCAAAATTAAAATCAGCCGACAATTTTGTGCCGTTCAAACGGCAATTTTCGGCATTCCGCATTTAAATGATTATACCACAAATACGGTCACAATAACAATAGACTTTACAAAAATTTTGTATGTAATGCGTTTTCGGGCAAACAAAAATGCCGACAGAAAAATCCATCGGCACAAATGATTTGTAATATTTTGATTATTTTTTAGCTGTTGTTTTCTTTTCTGCAGGCTTTTCTGCTTTTACGGTTTTGCTTTCAGCCTTTACGGCAGTTTCGGTTTTCTCGACTTTTTCAGCCTTAACTGCTTTTTCTGTTTTTTCAGCTTTTTTCTCAACCTCAGCAGGAGCAGGAATTTCCTCCTTAACTGCTTTTACTGCCTTTTTAACGGGCTTTTCGGGAGCGGGTTCGGCTTTCTTTTCAACCTTTTCAGCGGTTGCTTCTGCCTTTGCAGACTTTGCCTCAGCCTTTACTTTTTCTGCCTTATCTTCCTTTTTCGGAGCAGCCTTTGCCGATTTCTTTGCCTTTTCGGCTTTAAGCTTTGCAAGAGCGGCGTCCTTCTTTGCCGTAGTCTTTTTCTTTACGGGAAGAGCCAGCTTCTTTTTAAGCTTGAAATACATAACAGCAAGCGGCGGAACTGTGATTTCCATTGAATAGTTGAGCTCGTGGTCTTTCTTCTTTTTAGCCTTGAGCTCGCCCTCGTTTCTGATTCCGCAACCGCCGAATTCTTCAGCCTCGGAGTTGAACACTTCTTCATAAATACCGTATTCGGGCACACCAACAACATAGTTATCGTGCTGAACAGGCTGGAAGTTACACACGCAGATGATTTCACTGCCGTCATAAGCAATTCTGCGGAACGAAATGATGCTGTTCTTGTAGTCATCAAGTGCAATCCACTGGAAACCGTCCCAATCATAGTCGTTCTCATGCATAGCAGGAACATCACGATAGAACTTGTTTACCTCAGCAAAGAAAAGGTTAAGCTGACGGTGCTTTTCAAATGAAAGAAGGTTCCATTCAAGCTCCTCGTTCGCATTCCACTCGTCAAACTGACCGATTTCACTGCCCATGAACATAAGCTTCTTACCCGGGTGAGCCATCATATACGCTATGAAACCCCTCACACCGCTAAACTTCATGTCATAGTCGCCGGGCATTTTATTGATGAGAGAACCCTTGCCGTAAACAACTTCATCATGAGAAATCGGGAGCATGAAGTTCTCGGAAAAAGCATAAACCATGCTGAATGTAAGGGTGTCGTGGTGATAATTTCTCCACAACGGATCAAGTGAGATGTACGAAAGCATATCGTTCATCCAACCCATATTCCACTTGTAGTCAAAGCCGAGTCCCATATCCTTAATCGGATAGCGTGTAACATTCGGCCATGCCGTACTTTCTTCGGCAATCATCATAGCCTCGGGGTGGAACATATGTACAACCGTGTTGAGCTTCTGCAGGAAATCAACGGCAACAAGGTTTTCTCTTCCGCCGTATGCGTTTGCAATCCACTCGCCGTCATTTCTGTTGTAGTCAAGATAAAGCATTGATGCAACGGCGTCAACACGGATACCGTCAACATGATACTTGTCAAGCCAGAACATTGCAGATGAAAGGAGAAAGCTTGTTACCTCATATCTGCCGTAATTGAAGATATATGTACCCCATTCCTTGTGTTCACCGATACGGGGATCTTCATATTCATAACAGCCTGTACCGTCAAATCTGCCAAGACCGTGTGCGTCCTTTGGAAAGTGGGCAGGAACCCAGTCAAGGATAACGCCGATGCCCTCTTCATGACATCTGTCCACAAAATACATAAGGTCTTTCGGCTCACCGTAACGGGATGTTGCGGCAAAGTAGCCTGTAACCTGATATCCCCAGCTGCCGTCAAACGGATATTCTGTAAGAGGCATAAACTCGATGTGAGTGTAGCCCATATTTTTAACATAAGGAATAAGCTCATCAGCAAGCTTGCGATAGCTGAAAACATTGCCGTCCTCATACTTACGCCAAGAACCTGCGTTTACCTCGTAAACATTGACAGGCATACTCTTGTGCGGATGCTCTTTTTTGTAATCATACCACTTTTCATCATGCCACTCGTAGCCGTCAATCTCGTAAACACGGGATGCGTTGTCGGGACGAGTCTGGCAATGAAAAGCATAAGGATCGGTTTTGAGCCTTCTCTCATGCCACGGAGTTTCGACACAATATTTATAGCAGGCAAACTCAGGAATTCCCTCAATAAACAACTCCCAGACGCCGCCGTCCGAGATTTTATACATAAAGTTTGCGTCATTGTTCCAGTCGTTAAAATCACCGACCACCGAAACGGACAATGCGTTCGGCGCCCAAACTCTGAACACAACGCCCTGACGGCCGTCCCAGTTCACAAAGTGTGAGCCTAAAAATTCATAAGCACGAACAGATTCGCCCTGTAAAAACTGATCAAGCGGCGCTCTTTCGTCATTGATTTTAAAAGCCATAGTAACCCTCTTTTCTGCGATTGTAGGCAGTTCTTCAATAATACAAGTATAGTATAATATATTTTCACCAAATATACAAGTGGTAAAAACGATTTTTATGTAAATAATTTTGTCGATTCGCCTGAAATATTGTCAGTTGCTGTGAAAATCGTTCCAAAAAATAGTCATGGAATGCGTGTTTCATCCGTAATTTTTATTTTTGACACACTTATCCCATACTGTTATAATATACAATAACGAAAGCATAAACAAGCGACAATTACGCTACTTTCGTTGGAAAACCGACTAATTTTAA
Organism: Ruminococcoides sp.; assembly: GCF_057037865.1. Classification (NCBI taxonomy): domain Bacteria; kingdom Bacillati; phylum Bacillota; class Clostridia; order Eubacteriales; family Oscillospiraceae; genus Ruminococcoides; species Ruminococcoides sp. The sequence continues at coordinate 70,713 of NZ_DBLZMS010000005.1, read as the reverse complement.
AATCAGGTGATTATCTTTGGACATAAGAGTTATGAAAAGCAAGAAAAGTATTTTTGACGCATTTGTAAATCTGCGTTCAAAAAAAGAACTGCGCAAAATTACCGTTAAGGAGCTTTGTGAAAAAGCGCTCATCAATAAATCGACCTTCTACACATATTATGAGGATATGTTCGACCTTTCGGACAAAATTGAGAGCGAGGTAGTTGACGGCATTGTAAGTACCATAAGCAATCCGCAGATGATGATTGACGAGCCCGTAAAATTTTATCGCAATCTTTTGGGCGCAGTGTCTGAAAACAAGAAATTGATTGACACGGTATTTTCGGGTTCACAGCATCCTAATCTTATTGTGAAGATTTCAAAGTCATTAAAGAAAATGACCTTTGAAAATCATCCCGAGTACATAAATGATAAAAAATTCTGCACACTTCTTGACTACGCAATCTACGGCGGATACTATGCCTTTGTTGAAAATCAGGAGAACACGAACGATTATTCGGATGAACTTATTGAATCGATTTCAGTGATTTCCGAGCATATGACAAAACTCATAAAAGCAAGCATTCCAACCCTTAAAAGCAATAATACATAAAAATACTTTTTGCATATTTTTCAAGCTGTATTATTTATTAATTTGTGCAAAGTGCGATTTTTGTCGAACTTCAAAATATTTATTTAAAATCGCTGTCGATTGTGATAGAATATATTCGGTTTTATAAGAGAGAAAGGAGAGTCGGTCAGACTGCCGTTTAGGAGGCGTTTGAAGTCTGTCCGAAAAAGAAGTTATGGAAATTAACACACTTGATATTCTGAAGAATCTTGCCATAATCCTTGTTGCGGCAAAGCTTCTCGGTATTGTTGCCAGAAAGCTCGGCGCACCGCAGGTTGTGGGTGAGATTATTGCAGGTCTTATCGTAGGACCTTGTATGCTTAATTTTGTTTCGTATGACGGGTTCATCTCAGGTATGGCTGAAATCGGCGTTATATTGCTGATGTTCTCGGCAGGTCTGGGAACAGATCTTAAAGAGCTTATCAAAACAGGACCTGTTGCCTTGCTTGTTGCGTTTGCCGGTGTAATCGTTTCGGTTGCAGGCGGTGCGGCTGTTTACCTTGTATTCGGCTTTGGTGACGGCGACCTTGCGATGCTTGAGGCTGTATTTATGGGAACAATCCTTGCGGCAACCTCGGTTAGTATTACTGTTCAGGCTCTTAAAGAAATGGGACACCTGAAAGGAAGGGTTGCAACAACAATTCTTTCAGCCGCAATTATAGACGATGTTATCGGCATCGTACTTCTCACCATTGTAATCGGTTTCAAAAGCCCCGATGTTCAGCCTGCGTCCGTTTGCATCAACATTGTACTTTTCTTTGTTCTTGCATTTATACTCGGCTTTGCACTTTATTTTCTCTTCAAGTGGCTCGACAAGCTCTGGCCGCACTCAAGAAGAATTCCGATTTTCGGCCTTGTTCTCTGCTTTGCGTGTGCATATTGTGCGGAAGAATTTTTCGGAATTGCAGACATCACAGGTGCATATGTTGCAGGTATTATCCTCTGTAACATCAAGGATTCACAGTACATCGAAAGAAAGATGGATGTCAGCTCGTACATGATTTTCGGACCTGTATTCTTTGCAAGTATCGGACTTCAGACAAGCTTTAACGATTTCAACCTTTCAATGCTCTGGTTCTCAATTGCACTCGTTGCAGTTGCACTTTTGACAAAGGTTATCGGCTGCGGCGGTACGGCAAAGCTTTGCAAATTCAATATGCCCGACTCGCTCAAAATCGGCGTAGGTATGATGAACCGTGGTGAGGTCGGTCTTATTGTTGCCAAAAAGGGACTTGACACAGGTCTTATGGCACCGCAGTTTTTTGCTCCTATTATTATTCTCATCATCGTTTCATCGCTTGCAACACCTATTCTTCTCAAGGTAGTTTACAAGAAATGGCCGGGTAAAGAAAATGAGGAGGCAGACAACCGTTCGGAAAAGCTTGCCGAAAACGAAAAGTATCTTACTCAGGAAGTTGTAGGTGCAACCTACAACATCACAGAAGATAATTTCAAAGATAAAAGCAAAGACGAATAATTTAATACAATAACCTAAAAGGACAAATGACCATCAAGTCATTTGTCCTTATTTTTATATCTGTAAATTGTCAATCGTTATCGTAAAAATCTTCTGCACAGGGCAAAAAAGCCTTGTCAAATTCACTTTTCGGCAAAAGCCACAGCTTGATGTACATTGCAATCGGTGATGCAGGAGGCAGAACTTTTATATTAAGCCTGTCAAATTTCAGCTTGCTTTCGTAATAAAAGCCCTTGCACGCACCCGTCAAAAATACGGGAATATTCATTGCTTTTGCTTTTTGACAAAAGTCGTTCAAAGCCTTACCGTCAGTATTCAGCGTACCCGAATGGAATCCCTCAAGTAAAACGGCTTTTACATTTTCCGTAATTTCAGGATACTGCATACCAACCGTTGCGGAAATTTTCAGCACATTGCTGTTATCCGAAAGTCGGACGCTTTCATCAAAAGCAAACTCGCTTTTTAATGCCTTATAACGGGTATTCTTCACAAAAAGTCCGTTCTGAATTTTACCGTAGCTTTCGTCAAAAATGCTGTGCAGTTCGTCGCTGTATGCCGAATGTGCAAGCAGTCTTGACGCTCTGTGAATTGTCACGGGCAAATCGGCATTCTTGTACGAAACAAAAACACCGTTTCCGCTGCCAGCTTTTATAAAGTCAATCGCACCGACAAAATTTTCAAAGCCGTTTGAACGGCTGTCATCAAGCGGATAATTTGCCGAAACAAGCACAATCGGCACATTTAAGCCGTCAAAAATATAAGCAAGAAATGCAGAGGTGTATTGCAAAGTGTCCGTTCCGTGAGTTACAACAATACCGTCATAGCTGTTCAAATCATAGCTTTGCAGACAGTCGGCAAGCCTGTTCATGTGACAGCCCTCAAGATTTTCGCTGAGGACGGTATAAGGCTCAGCCGTGTCAAAATCAACATCGCCGTACCTGTCAAGATACATCTGCGTGAGCATATATTTCTGCTCATTGTCGGGCGAAAGCACCTCGCCCTTACGCACACAGCCGATTGTACCGCCCGTAAAGACAACAAGAATTTTCATATACTCACCTCTTTCATATTCTGCCCTTAAACAATTATAAATAAACTATTTATTTTCCTTGCCCGTGATTTTTTCGATTGTGATTTCATAAACGCCTGTCATACTGCCCGATTTGTCTATGCACCTTTTTCCGCTTTCGATAAATTCGGGAGCATATTTTTCAACAATCAGTTCAAGACCTCTGTTCTTGTTTTTAACCGATTTTGCAATCGTACCGAACACAACCGCACTTTCGTATTTTGAAGTCAGTTTTGCACCGTCAATTCTGTTGTTTTGAATCGTGCAAAACGAAACCTTGTTGCTGTATTCAACATTTTTCAGTTTCAAACCCGAATTTGGAGCGCAATGGAAATAAATTTTGTTGCCCTCAACGGCAAAATTTACAGGCACACCGTAGGGATAACCGTCCTCCCCGATTGTTGACAAAATGCCGTATTCACCGTTTTTAAGGATTTCATAGGCTCTTTCTTCGGTGGTTTTCCTGTCTTTTCTACGCATCTTTTCGTTCATTATTCAACTCCGATATCGTTCATAACCATGCCCGTAATCATCTTCGGATAGAAATATGTTGACTTCTGCGGCATCTTTTCGCCGGCGGCGGCAACATCACGGATTTCGGTTACTCTTGTCGGATTAAGCACAAACGAGCATTGGAACTTGCCGTTGTCAACGCCCTCAACAGCCTCTGAGAAAAATTTGGTGTATGTAAGGTTAATCTGATTTGCCATATTTTCCTTATCAATGCCGAAAATTCTTTCAAGCACAAGTGAATGGAGAACGGTAACATCAAGCTGTCTTGACGGTTCGCTCAATTCGGGAAGAAGCTTGTCCATAATGTCAAGACTTTTCAGCACAAGCCTGTACCATTTTCCGTTTCCGACATAGAATCCGAATGCCTTTTTGCCCTCGTCATAGAGCTTTGCAAGCTCGCTTTCCATATTGTCCGTACCGTTCATTTCGGTAACATCAAAATATTCCCTGCAACCGTCAAGAACTTTTTCAACATTAAAGTCCGGCAAATCACGCACAAGGCGGTGTGTCGGGAATACAACAAGTCCCGGATGCTCCATGTCAACAAGGTAAATCATCTGATAATCACAAGGATCGCCAACCTTTGAAAGACCGTTTTCACGGCAGTAGTTTCGATAGTTTAGAGCGGTTTCATAGCGATGGTGACCGTCTGCAATATAGAGCTTTCTGTCGGCAAAATCTGCACAAAGCTTTGCGATTACATTTTCATCCGTAACAATCCAAAGTCTGTGAGTAACACCCTCGCCGTCGGTAAATTCAAGCTTTGGTGCGTTCTTAGATTCATTATCAATTGTTGCAAGAGTTGTATGCTCGCTGTCCATATAAAGGGCATAAATTTGACTGAAATTGCAGTTTGTTGCCTTCATAAGATTAAGTCTGTCCTCTTTAGCCTTTGAAAGAGTGAACTCGTGCGGAAGAATGATTCCTTTTTCAAACTCTTCAAGATGAACACGGACGATGATACCCTTGATGCTCTTGCGTTCGCCGTAAGCCGTGAATTCTTCCTCATAAACATAGATTGCAGGCTTGTCCTCGCTCACAAGAACACCCCTGTTCCGCCACATATCAAGGATTTCTCTTGCTGTCTGATACGGGTTTTCGCCCTCTTTCGGAAGCTCAAGCCGAATGATATTATACTCGTTTTCACTGATATAACCGAGTCTTTGTTCCTCGCTTATGATGTCATAAGGCGGACAGCAAAGCTGAGAAATTTCGCCTGCTTTTTCCGTGTTGTAACGCATTCCTCTGAACGCTTTTATTTCTGCCATATTAAAAACCTCCAAATTATTTTTCGGTCAAGTGTATCTTCACCGTCCGTATAAGGCAATTATAACACAAGCAGTTGATTTGAACAAGTGAAAAGTAAGTTTATTTAAATTTACTGTGCAAAACCACAATGGATATTACGGCATAAAAATCATTGACAATCAAAGGAAAGTTTGATATAATATTTTTTGCGTAAGCTGATTACGATATTTGACATTGCATAAACTATTTGTCAAATGAAAACAGAATACGCGCCAATAGCTCAGTTGGTTAGAGCTACCGGCTCATAACCGGTCGGTCCGGGGTTCGAGTCCCTGTTGGCGCACCAAAAAAGAAAGTACTCAAATGGGTACTTTCTTTTTATTTTACCGTTATGCGTGAACAGGGACTCGAAGGCGAGCGTTAAGAAAACAGTCCGGCGGACTGTTTTTAGCGAGAGCGTTGATGAATTTTTAGCTTTGAACAAGCCGCAACAAGCGAGGTAGAATAACTTAGATAGATAAAACACCTGTTGGCGCACCAAAAAAGAAAGTACTCAAACGGGTACTTTCTTTTTATTTTACATAAATTCTGTGCCTTTACTTGCGTGTGTCCGATTAACTCCGCTATATTTTCCGTTTTTCAATTTTTAACTTAATTTGAATCAATGTCCGTTCTCCGTAATTCTGATTGCAACGGCGGTGACATCGTCCTCACGGTCGGCCTTACGGTGCTTTACCGCCTCGTCAACAACAGCCTTTGCAAGATCCTGGGTACTGCCCTCATTCCATGTGCGAATAAGCTTTTCGAGCCATTTGTCATCGCCCGTAATTACACCGTCTGATACCATAACAATCATATCCCCCGTTGTCAGATTTACCGTGTCAGTTGAAAATTTTATACCGTTTAGAATTCCTGCAGGGAGCGACGGCATTTCACGAACCGTTACCCTGCCGTTTTTCTTTACAAATGTTACGGGTGCGCCTGCTTTTTTGAAGGTGGTTTTGCCTGTGTAGAGGTCAACACTTGTGACATCAACCGTTGAAAGCGATTCGTCCTCACTTTTCACCATGAGGGCGGAGTTCACAATCTGCAAACAGCTGTCGGCTGAAAGTCCCGCCCTTAGCAATCTTGTCATAACAGACGCCGCCATATTGCCGTCAACGGCGGCTCTGCCGCCCGTACCCATACCGTCACACACGAGCGCATATGTTTTGCCGAAACCGTCATTGAAATAATTTATGCAGTCACCGCAGAGCTTACCGTTGTCGGCGGTGTGCTGGTCGCTTCCGATTTCAACATCAAACACGGGCATTTCGCACATTGCAATACGGATTCTGTTGCCCTCACGGCTGATTGTCGGAAGGTCAAATCTTCTTCCGCAACAGCGTGAAATCTCACGCATAACCTCGCCCTTAGAAAGCTTTTCGGACTTATTCGAGAGCGTAAGTTCCACGCTCATTCTTCCGCCGTTTGACACAAGGCAGATGCACTCCTCAACAATTGCACCGAGGCTTGTGAGGGCGCTGATTATCCGTTGTGCAGATTCGTTATCGCACCGCATTGTGTTGCGAAATTCATCAGCCAAATCGTGGAGAATATCGCCGATTCCGGAAAACTGCCCTGCAACAACGCTCCGCACATCGGTAATCCTTTGTTGTGCCTCAAGCGCCGACTGATATTCACGGTAGTTTGCGTTCATTGAACGGGCAATTTCGCCTTTTTTACAGCAGTTTTTTACGAAAGATTTTTCAACATCTCTTTCGCCTATTGTGCCGTTCGATTCAAGATACTCTTCAAGCCTTGCAAAATCGTCACGGGTGACACCGCCCTTGTGTTCATAGCAGTACATTTTCAGTCCGCAGGTTTCGCAGACTTCATTTCTTGTACCCTCACAAACAGCGTCAAATGAGGGCGAATAGAGCTTTTTCATCTTTTCGGAAACTTTTGAAACATCGTTTTTCACATTGCCGACTGCCTTTGAGGCAAAGTCGAGTCGCATAACAATATTTTTTCGCAGAGCCTCTCCGAGCGATGTATTTTTGTCGCTTGAAAACACGGGCGAAATCACATTGCCGACCTCTTTCGGAAGAACCATAAACACCGCACTTGCGGCAAGGCTTTCAACAAGCACACCCGACGGTGTTCCAAACTGCGAACCGAACGCAAGGCACATCACACCGTTTGAGATTACAAAGGCAATCGCACAACCCAATTTTCCGAGCTGTGAAAAAAGCCCCGCCATAAGTCCTCCGAATGCAAAACCTCCGCAGATGTAGCCGTTCTCTCTTGACGCAATGCTGAAAATCGCCCCTGTTGAAATTCCGCTGATTGCACCGCCCGTAACCGAACCGTAGCGTGAACAGAGCAAAATGACGAGCATTGCAATAATTCTGCCGAGCGAGATATTCTGCCACGCAATACTGCCGAAAGCCAGAATCAGGATACACCCCGACATAACCACGCTTGCGGTTTCCTGTTGCGAAAAAACTTCAAAACTTCTGTTGTCGCCTGCAAGGTGCAGTGCCGTGCTGATAAAATATGCCACCGCACCTGCAATTACCGCCTCGGTCACGCAATCGGCAAAGGTTGTCAGCGTGCTTGTGCTTACAAAAAGCAACGAAATACCCGTTGCAAAAATCGGAACAAATGCCACAAGCGGAGCAAAAACCTTGCTTTTTGTAACCTTGTCAAGATCACCGAGCAGCCACCGCAGACCGCCTATTGCCGCCACAACGGCAAGGTAACGAAAGCTGTCCGAGGGTTTGAGCAGGACGTAGCCGAATGCCGTGCCTAAGAGTGATGACAAAAGATACTTTCTCGGAACTGCCGCCGCAAATGACGCCCCGAACGGTGCAAGGCTTCCGAGAACCGCTCCCCGTGACACCAAAATTCCGCAGAGCAGACAACCTGCGTTTGTGAGCATTTTCCGCATAAAATCGCCCTGAACAGCGTCCTGTCTGTGAGCCAAAGTAGTTTTTGCTTCCATAAAAATCAACATCCCTTTAATGATTTACTTCTTTTTGTATTTTTATTATAGGATATTATGGGTAACAGTTTTGTCTTTTTGTGAATGAGAATTTTTATATTCTTTTGTAGAAACAAAGCTTTGAAAAAACTTAATAAAGTAATTACGCAAAAGATTGTTCAACATTAAAAAAAGCCGTTGTTAAAATTCTCATTTTGCATTATAATGGAGTAAACCAAAGTGAAAGGACAAACAAAATGATTATAATGTCAGTTGACCTCGGAAAAGCACGCACAGGCATTGCCGTATGCGACAAAACCGAGTTTTTAGCGTCGCCATATACGGTTATTTTTGAAAAGTCACCGAAACAGTTGCTTGAAAAGGTGTCAAATACAGCCAAAGAAACAAAAGCCGAGCTTATTGTTGTGGGACTTCCGAAAAATATGGACGGCAGTGAGGGCGAAAGCGCACAGAATGCCAGAGCGTTTGCCGAAAATCTGAGCAATGAAACAGGCATTGAATGCGTTATGCAGGATGAGCGTGGAACAACAATTACGGCTCACAATTTTCTCAACACCACAAATACAAGAGGAAAAAAGCGTAAAAATGTCGTTGACGAGGTTGCCGCCACAATAATTCTTCAGGATTATCTTGACAAAAGAAAATCGGGCTTAAACAGATAAAATCATAAAAGATTTACCTTTCCGATGATTTCGGAGGGTTATTTAATGTACATTTTGAGAATTTTGTTGATTATTGTAATTATTTATGATAAAATTTTTTCGGAGATTTAATCTCTGATTTTACTTGAGAGAGGGATTCTATGTTTTGTCCGAATTGCGGAAATCAATGTCCTGACGGCACAAAATTCTGTCAGTCATGCGGTACACCGCTCATAAACAATCAACAGCAAAACACTCAGCCTGATTTTAACAATCAGCAGGCTAATTATCAGCAGCCTAATCAGCAATATCAACAGCCAAATTACAACCAATATCAGCAACCGAATCAGTATCGGCAACCGATGTACAATCAACCATATCAGCAGTATCCACAGTATCCCGATAAATTCAACGGACATCAGATGGGTTGGTACAAATTTCTGATTTACTTTGCACTTTTTGCAGGTGCGTTCTTTAATGTATGCTATGCTGTTTTATACATGACAGGCAGTATTTACGAAACCGAGCAAATTGATCCGCTTACCGTATATTCACTTTATCCGGGTGTAAAAGCGGTTGACATCGTGTATGGCATATTGCTTCTTGTACTTGCCGTTTTTATGATCGTAACCCGTTTTCAGCTTTCAGGATTGAAAAAGAACGGTCCGAAAATGATTGTTGCACTTTACGGTCTTAATATTGCCATTGCGATTATTTATGCCATTTTAATTTCATGCACAACAGATTACATGGCATTCGATGCGTCAACAGTCGGTCAGTGCGTTATACCGATTGTTATGGCAATTGTCAACAAGGTTTATTTTGACAGAAGAAAAGATATTTTCGTGAATTAAATTATGTTGAGAATTTTATAACCTAAAATTCAAGCACGCCGCAGTTTTTCTCACTTGAAACTGCGGCGTGCTTTTAAGTTAAATGCTTTAGTACTTTTAAGTACTATAAAATCATTGTATCACCCATTTATGATAAAGTCAATAGTACCGATAGATACTATACAAGGTGATAATATGTATTTTAAAAGACTGCGTGATTTGCGAGAAGATCATGATATGAAACAAAGTGAAGTTGCCGAATATTTAGGAATTCAGCAGACGGTCTATTCACGCTACGAAAGAGGATTTCAGTCAATTCCTGTTGAGCATTTAATTAAACTGGCTGATTTGTACAAAGTTTCCACAGATTACATTCTCGGCAGAAAATAGTTACAAATTAAAAATTAAAGTCGGGCAGCAGATTTTCAATGCAAAATTTCTGTTTCCCGACTTTTTTATTTGTGATACGGCGAGTCGCCATTCCCTGTTCGTGAAGACAGTTTGTAATGTAAAAACATATTATGCCAGAGCGAAAGTTTTTTAAAATTGAAAGTTGAAAATGGAAAATTGAAAATTGCGGTCGGGCAGACAGTTTGCAAACGAAAAAATACACGGTATGTACCATTTGGCACATACCGTGGTTTTTTTATACATTATATGTTTTCAGTTAAATCAGAAGTCCATAATTTCATCGTCTTCAAGAGCAACGATAACATCGTCTGTATCGTCATTCTCAACGATTTCTGCCTCAGAATTACTCTCAAGCTGAACATCTGCATATCTCTGCATACCTGTACCTGCAGGGATAATCTTACCGAGGATAACATTCTCTTTAAGACCGACGAGCGGATCAACCTTACCCTTGATAGCGGCATCTGTAAGAACTCTTGTTGTTTCCTGGAATGATGCGGCTGAAAGGAAGCTGTCTGTTGCAAGAGCGGCCTTTGTGATACCGAGGAGGAGCTGAGTGAATGTTGCCTCACGAAGACCTTCTTCGCCGTTGGCAATACGCTTTTTAATCTGCTCATTCTCGTAAAGAACTTCGTTCTTGTCGTAGGTCTGACCTGACATAAAGCCTGTGTCGCCTGCGTCCTCAACCTTAACCTTACGCATCATCTGACGAACGATAACCTCAATGTGCTTATCGTTGATTTCAACACCCTGTAAACGGTAGGTACTCTGTACTTCCGAAATAAGGTAGTTCATGACTGCCTCGGGTCCGAGAATATCGAGTATATCGTGCGGATTAACAGCACCGTCGGTAATCTTGTCACCCTTTTTGATGTGGTCGCCGTCAAATACCTTTACACGGAAACCGAAAGGAATGAGGTAAGCTCTTTCTTCGCCTGTTTCCTTGTTAAAGATAACAGCGTGCTTTGCGTTTTTGATTTCTTCAAAACGAACATCACCGTCGATTTCACTGATGATTGCAAGGCTCTTTGGTTTACGAGCCTCGAAAAGCTCTTCAACTCTCGGAAGACCCTGTGTGATATCTTCGGCAGATGCAACACCGCCGGTATGGAATGTTCTCATTGTAAGCTGTGTACCCGGCTCACCGATTGACTGAGCGGCAATAATACCGACAGCCTCACCGACAGTAACAGGCTGACGGTTGGCAAGGTTAGAACCGTAGCACTTACGGCAAGCGCCGTGTTTTGCACGACATTCAAGTACCGAACGAATCTTGATGTGGTCAACACCCGAATTAACGATAATGTCAGCCTCTTTGTCGCCCATCATAACATCCTTTGAAACAAGAACATTACCGTTAGAATCGCAGAAGTCATCAAGGAGATATCTTCCGATAAGACGCTCGTGGAGTCCTTCGATAACATTTGATTCGCCTGCTTTGATGTCAAAGATTTCAAGACCTTCTGTAGTACCGCAGTCCTCTTCACGGATAATAACTTCCTGTGATACATCAACAAGACGGCGGGTAAGGTAACCTGAGTCGGCTGTACGAAGAGCTGTATCGGCAAGACCTTTACGAGCACCACGAGATGAAATAAAGTACTCCAAGATGTTAAGGCCTTCACGGTAGTTAGCTCTGATAGGAATTTCGATTGTTTTACCTGATGTATTGGCGATAAGACCACGCATACCTGCAAGCTGTCTGATCTGGCTCATACTACCACGGGCACCTGAGTCAGCCATCATGAAGATTGGGTTGTAGCGGTCAAGGTTTTTCTGGAGGGCGTCGGTTACATCGTTAGTAGCCTTTTCCCAGATACGAAGAACTTCTTCGTAACGCTCCTCGTTTGAACGAAGACCCATCATAAACTCATCACGAATAACATCAACTTCCTTCTCTGCCTCGGCAATAATCGCCTTCTTCTGAGGAGGAATAACTGCGTCACAAACGGCAACGGTAATAGCACCCTTTGTAGAATACTTATAGCCCTGTGCCTTAATGTGGTCAAGAACAACGCTTGTTCTTACCGGACCGTGAATTTTGATACATTTATCAATAATCTTCTTAAGACCCGATTTACCAACGAGGAAGTCAACCTCAAACTTGAATCTGTTTTCGGGGATACTTCTGTCGATAAAGCCGAGATCCTGAGGAATAGGATTGTTAAAGATAATCTTACCGATTGTTGTGTCTACAATACCGGATTCGATTTTTCCGTCAATTTCAAGCTCACGGCGAACCTTGATTTTTGAGTGAAGCTCGATGACGCCTGTCTGATAAGCCATCATAACCTCATCAACATCACGGAATACCTTTCCTTCGCCTCTCTCACCGTCCTTATCAAGTGTAAGGTAGTAAGAACCGAGGATCATATCCTGTGTAGGAACTGTAACAGGCTGACCGTCAGAAGGCTTGAGAAGGTTGCCTGCTGCGAGCATAAGGAATCTTGCTTCTGCCTGTGCCTCTGCCGAAAGAGGTACATGGACAGCCATCTGGTCGCCGTCAAAGTCAGCGTTGTATGCTGTACAAGCGAGCGGATGAAGTTTAAGAGCACGACCTTCAACAAGAACAGGCTCAAATGCCTGAATACCAAGACGGTGAAGTGTTGGAGCACGGTTGAGGAGAACGGGGTGTCCCTTGATTACAACTTCAAGTGCGTCCCAAACATTGTCCTTTGCACGCTCAACAGCTTTTCTTGCTGATTTGATATTCTGCTCTGCTTTAGTTTCAACAAGGCGTTTCATAACGAACGGCTTGAAGAGTTCAAGTGCCATTTCCTTAGGAAGACCGCACTGATACATTTTGAGTTCAGGTCCTACAACGATAACCGAACGGCCTGAGTAGTCAACACGCTTACCGAGAAGGTTCTGACGGAAACGGCCCTGCTTACCTTTAAGCATATCCGAAAGTGACTTGAGGGCACGGTTGTTAGGTCCTGTAACCGGTCTGCCTCGTCTGCCGTTGTCGATGAGTGCGTCAACGGATTCCTGAAGCATTCTCTTCTCGTTGCGGATGATGATTTCAGGTGCGTTAAGCTCAAGGAGCTTTTTAAGTCTGTTGTTACGGTTGATAACTCGGCGATAGAGGTCGTTAAGGTCACTTGTTGCAAAACGACCGCCGTCAAGCTGAACCATAGGACGGATATCCGGCGGAATTACCGGAACAACATCGAGAATCATCCACTCGGGACGGTTGCCCGACATTCTGAAGCTTTCAACAACATCAAGTCTTTTAAGGAGTCTGACTCTCTTCTGACCCGATGCAGTTTCGAGTTCTTCTTTAAGTGAAGCGGAAAGAGCATCAAGGTCAATCTCGGCAAGGAGCTTTTTGATTGCCTCGGCACCCATACCTGCTTCAAAGTCGTTTTCATACTTCTCACGCATATCATTGTACTCACCCTCGGTAAGGCACTGATACTTTGCAAGGTCACGGCAGTCGCCGGGATCTGTTACGATGTACTGTGAGAAATAGAGTACATTCTCCAAAAGCTTGGGAGAAATATCAAGCATAAGGGCAATTCTTGAAGGAATTCCCTTGAAATACCAAATGTGCGACACGGGAGCGGCAAGCTCAATGTGTCCCATACGCTCCCTTCTGACCTTTGAACGGGTTACTTCAACGCCGCAACGGTCACAGATTTTACCCTTAAAACGGATTCTCTTGTATTTACCGCAGTGACATTCCCAGTCCTTTGTCGGTCCGAAAATGCGTTCGCAGAACAAGCCGTCTCTTTCAGGCTTGAGAGTACGATAGTTAATTGTCTCGGGCTTTTTAACTTCGCCGTAAGACCATTCTCTCATCTGCTCAGGAGAAGCAAGTCCGATTTTAATTGAGTCAAAAACATTATTATCTATCATTGCATTTCCTCCTTACATATCGTCACTGCCAAAGTCATCGCTGAAATCATCCGATGTATAGCTGTCCTCTTCAACATCGGCAAGTGAATCGTCAAACATATTGCCTTCTTCGCCGCCCTCGTCAAGAGTGTAGCCGTCCATTGATGTCATTACATGGTCTTCTTCAAATTCCGGATTTGTTGCATCAACAATATCCTCGTCCTCATCAAACTTCTGCTTAATGTCAATTTCTTCACCGTCAGAGTTAAGAACACGAACATCAAGTGAAAGTGACTGGAGTTCCTTAATAAGAACTCTGAATGACTCAGGAATACCCGGAGCAGGAATATTCTGACCTTTAACGATAGCCTCGTAGGTCTTAACACGGCCGACAACATCGTCCGACTTAACTGTAAGAATTTCCTGAAGTGTATAAGCAGCGCCGTAAGCCTCAAGTGCCCAAACTTCCATCTCACCGAAACGCTGACCGCCGAACTGGGCTTTACCGCCGAGTGGCTGCTGTGTAACGAGAGAGTAAGGACCTGTGCTTCTTGCGTGGATTTTTTCATCAACGAGGTGATGGAGCTTGAGGTAGTACATATAACCTACTGTTACAGGGTTATCGAAACGCTCGCCTGTACGGCCGTCAACAAGCCATGTCTTACCGTCCTCGCTGTAACCTGCGTCTTTAAGACACTGGAAAATGTCCTGCTCATGAGCACCGTCAAATACAGGAGTCATAATCTTCCAGCCAAGCGCCTTTGCGGCATAACCGAGGTGAACCTCAAGAACCTGACCGATGTTCATACGAGAAGGTACGCCCAACGGGTTAAGTACGATGTCAAGCGGAGTACCGTCAGGAAGGAACGGCATATCTTCCATTGGGAGAATTCTTGAAACAACACCCTTGTTACCGTGACGACCTGCCATCTTATCGCCTACGCTGATTTTTCTCTTGAGTGCAAGGTAAACTCTTACAACCTTGTTTACACCGGGCTGGAGTTCGTTTCTGCTGTCTGCACGGGTAAACACCTTAACATCAACAACAGTACCGCATTCACCGTGAGGCACACGGAGAGATGTATCTCTGACTTCTCTTGCCTTTTCACCGAAGATTGCACGAAGGAGTCTTTCCTCGGCTGTAAGCTCTGTTTCACCCTTTGGAGTTACTTTACCGACAAGGATATCGCCTGCTTTAACCTCAGAACCGATCTGAATGATACCGTCCTCGTCAAGATACTTGAGAACATCTTCACCTACATTCGGGATATCTCTTGTAATCTCTTCGGGTCCGAGCTTTGTATCTCTTGCCTCTGTGTCATATTCTTCAATGTGAATTGATGTATAAACATCATCACGAACGATTTTTTCGTTGATAAGAACAGCATCCTCGTAGTTGTAACCTTCCCATGTCATAAAGCCGATGAGAGCGTTCTTACCGAGAGCAACTTCACCGTTTTCGGTAGCGGGACCGTCTGCGAGAACTTCGCCCTTCTTAACTCTCTGTCCTCTTGACACGATAGGACGCTGGTTGATACATGTACCCTGGTTAGAGCGGAGGAACTTGATAACCTCAAAGTCCTGAACTCTGCCCGAGTCATACTGTACACGAATGTTACGGGCGTCAACGCTCATAACGATACCGTCTTCCTCAGCGAGGATACAAACGCCTGAGTCTGTACCTGCCTTGTACTCCATACCTGTACCAACGATAGGAGCTTCACTGCGGAGAAGCGGAACTGCCTGACGCTGCATGTTCGCACCCATGAGAGCACGGTTTGCGTCATCGTTTTCAAGGAACGGAATCATAGCCGTAGCAACAGATACAACCATCTTAGGAGATACATCCATGAAGTCGAATCTTTCGGGAGAATACTCTACGAACTCGTCACGGTAACGACCTACAACTCTTGAATGAACAAATCTGCCGTTTTCATCAAGCGGTTCGTTAGCCTGTGCAACAGCGTAGTTATCCTCAACATCGGCTGTCATATAAACAACCTCGTCGGTTACAACGCCTGTTTCCTTGTCAATTTTACGATAAGGAGCTTCGATAAAGCCGTACTTGTTGATACGGGCAAATGAAGCAAGATATGAGATAAGACCGATGTTAGGGCCTTCAGGAGTTTCGATAGGACACATTCGGCCATAGTGTGTGTAGTGTACGTCACGAACCTCAAATCCTGCACGATCTCTTGAAAGACCGCCCGGACCGAGGGCTGAAAGACGACGCTTGTGGGTAAGCTCTGCAAGTGGGTTACCCTGATCCATGAACTGTGAAAGCGGTGAAGAACCGAAGAATTCTTTAATTGCCGCTGTTACGGGACGGATATTGATGAGTGAGTTAGGCGAAAGCGACTCCATATCCTGTGACTGGGTTGTCATTCTTTCTCTTACTACTCTTTCAAGACGGGAGAAACCGATTCTGAACTGGTTCTGAAGAAGTTCGCCTACGCAGCGGATTCTTCTGTTGCCGAGGTGGTCGATATCATCTGTATTACCGACACCGTGAGCAACACAGTTGAGGTAGTTGATTGTTGCAAAGATATCGTCAACCGTAATGTGGTTAGGAACAAGCTCATCTGCACGGCTTCTGAGCATTTCCTTGAGGTCATCCTCATTCTCGCAGGAATCAAGAATTTCGCAAAGAACATCAAAACGAACATTTTCCTTGATATCACACTCTGCTTCTGCGTCAAAATCAACATAGCAAGCGATGTCAACCATACCGTTTGAAATAACCTTAACGATTGTTTCATCGGCAGCCTTTACATAGGCAATCTTAACACCTGCGTTTTCGATTTCAAAAGCCTTTTCCTTTGTGATTTTTTCATCACGAAGAGCCATAACCTCGCCTGTGCGTGGGTTGGCAATCGGCTCTGCAAGAACCTGACCTTCAAGACGGTTTGCAATACCGAGCTTTTTGTTGTATTTATATCTGCCTACTCTTGACATATCATAACGACCGGGGTCAAAGAACAGGTTGTTTATGTGTGTCTGCGCACTGTCAACTGTCGGAGGCTCAGACGGACGGAGCTTTTTGTAAACCTCGATAAGACCTTCTTCAACATTTGAAGCGGCATCCTTTTCGATAGTAGCTCTCATTCTTTCGTCGTCACCAAAATAGTCGAGAATTTCGGCATCCGTGCCAAGACCGAGTGCTCTGATAAATGATGTAACGGGAAGCTTACGGTTCTTATCAATACGAACATAAAAAACATCGTTTACATCGGTTTCATACTCAAGCCATGCACCACGATTCGGGATAACTGTTGTTGAATACAGTTCCTTACCGGTTTTATCGTGATCCATTTTATAGTAAACGCCCGGGCTTCTTACAAGCTGTGAAACGATAACACGCTCAGCACCGTTGATAACGAATGTGCCGCTTGCGGTCATCAGCGGGAAATCGCCCATAAATACATTGCTCTCTTTGATTTCACCCGTTGACTTGTTCAAAAGTCTTGCGGTTACTCTGAGAGCAGCTGAATATGTTGCATCACGAACCTTACACTCAATTACGCTGTAGTTCGGGTGATCAACATCAAGTGTGTAGTCGATAAAATCGAGAACAAGGTTGTCCTGATAATCGGTAATGCCCGAAACATCTTTAAATACTTCTTTAAGACCTTCGTCAAGCAACCATTTGTATGACGCTTTCTGAATGTCGATAAGATTAGGCATATCAATTACTTCATCGATTTTACCAAAACTCATTCTTTCGGTGTTGCCAAGCTTTACGGGTTTGACATTAACCATAGGCGTATCACTCCTTAAAAAATCTATGAAACGGGGCAAGCGGTACTGAAAATCTGCTCATAAAAAGCTCTTGACACAAAAGGATTTTTGTGATAATATCCCCTTGTCGGATAAAGTTTTTTGCGGATTTTCCCGACCTCTTCGGTACATATCCCCATTATGGTACATTTTATTATTCTATATTGAAATAATCAATAAGTCAAGAGAATTTTCGGATTTTTTTCGGATTTTACTGACTTTTTTATATTTTTACAGGTTTTATTTCCCGAAAAGAATTATTTTTCTTTTCGGGCTATTTTTTACATCCCAATGCAACACCCGACACGGTGTATGATTTTACAAGTAGGGGCGTTCATCGGACGCCCGCAAGTAACAGAACATACATTATGATAAATACAAAGTGTATAGATGTCGCAAAGTCATTGTTCAACTGTAGCGGCGAACACGGTTCGCCAATTGATTTGTGTGCAAACACAAATCAAGCAAAACCAATTTTTTTGGTAAATAGCAAATATAAATTTCATATAACAAACGATTTGTATTAAGTCGAACCGATTTTACAATCGTTTCGATTGGCGAACACTGTTCGCCGCTACAGTATAACAATTGCTTTGTCGAATTTATAAAGTTTGTTTTTAAATATAATTTCTACCGTTACTAACGGGAGAACACGGTTCTCCCCTACATTTAAACAACAGCTTTTACACAAACAAAAACAGTCGGGAAGACATTGCTTTGCATTTTGCAAACTGTCTTCCCGACATTCATTTTCAATTTTCAATTTTTAATTTTCAATTAGTTATCCTTCCCCATATCATCATATCTGTCCAGAAACGAAACTTTATTATCGCCTTGTTTATATGAAATAATCGTATCGAGGTTGACATTTTCAACGCTGTGGAAAATGTTGCTTTCAATCTGGGGATTGATTTTCTTCAGATTTGCGATAAGCTGTTTGATTTCCTGTCGTTTTGAGCCTGTGTTGCTGTTTGGGGAACAGGTTGTGCAGGTATCCGTAAAACGGCACGCACATTGAATGAAATTCAGCTTGTTGTAATCTCGCCAATGCTTGATTTCAGCCTCACGAACGAGGTAGAGAGGGCGGATAAGTTCCATTCCCTCATAATTTGTGCTGTGGAGCTTCGGCATCATCGTCTGAACCTGACCGCCGTAGAGCATACCCATAAGAATAGTTTCTATAACATCGTCATAGTGATGACCGAGTGCGATTTTGTTACAGCCGAGCTGCTTTGCCTTTTTGTAGAGATAACCTCTCCTCATTCTTGCGCAAAGGTAGCAGGGATATTTGTCAACATTGTAAACAGAATTAAAAATATCTGTTTCAAAAACAGTTATCGGAATGTTCAGCCTACGGGCATTGCTCTCAATTACATCACGATTTTCAACGCTGTAGCCCGGGTCCATTACAAGAAAAACAAGCTCAAACGGAAATTTATTGTGTCTTTTCAACTCCTGAAAAAGCTTTGCCATAAGCATTGAATCCTTACCGCCCGAAATGCAGACGGCAATTTTATCGTTCGGCTCAACAAGCTTGTATTCAATGATCGCCGCAGTAAATCTGCTCCAAATCGTCTTGCTGAACTTTTTGCGGATGCTCTTTTCAACATCGGTTGCATAGTCCTCATTCTCGAATTGACTTCTCAACCAACTGTAATAACCGCCCTCAAGATTCACGGCATTGAATCCGTCATCACGCAGATTTTCTGCAAGCTCGTCACTTATCTGACCGCTTTTGCAACAGAGGACAACAAGCTTGTCTTTTGGCAAAAGTGAATTATCCTCTTTGATTTTTGCAAGCGGAATATTCTTTGCACCGTCAATGTGACCGTATTCAAACGAAATTTCATCTCTGATATCGACAAGAGTATATTCCTCGTCAAGCTTTCTCACCTGGTCTATTGTAATCTGATTGTTTTCCGATTTAAACATTCATAACCCTTCAATCTCTGTTTTTGCTGTTTTTTATTGCAACAATTGTTATATCGTCAAATTGCTCCGCATTTTCGGTAAAGTCCGTCAAAGCGTCATAAACTCCGTCACACACACCTTTTGCAGTCTGTTCGGCATTTTGACAGGCAGACACAAGTCTATCGTTGCCGAAAAATTCATTATCCGCATTTGTTGCCTCATTCACACCGTCGGTGTAAAGGCAAATTATATCGCCGTTCCCAAATTCAGCGCTGTTCACAACATATCTTGCATCATCAAACACACCGAGCATTATACACGGCTTACATTCTAAAAATTCAGCCTTGCCGTTGCTCACCGTAACAGGCTTGTTATGACCTGCATTTATGTACAAAAAGCTGTCGCTGTTTTTGTCAAAAATCACGGCGAATGCAGTTACAAACATTCCCTCGGGATTTGACGAACAGAGTTCCCTGTTGATTTCTTCAAATGCCCTGTCGGGTTCTGCATTTTCGGTCATTTTTTCGTGGATAAGAGTTTTTGCAAAAGCCATAAACATTGCCGCCGCAACACCCTTGCCCGACACATCACCGACTACGGCACATATTCTGCCGTCAGGCAATGCAAAGCAATCGTAAAAATCGCCGCCTACCTGTCTTGCAGACTCCATTCTTGCCGAAACATCAAAACAATCGGCAAAGACAACATTCTTTTCTCTCGCAATTATTCCGTACTGAATCCGCCTTGCAACCTCAAGCTCGGTTTCATTTTTAGCCTTTTCACTCGCAAGGGCGGAATTTTTTTCAACATAAGTTTCTACATCGTGGGCCATATCGTTGAAATAATCAGCCAAAAGCTGAATTTCATCGTCAGAGCCGAGTTTTATCGGCACAAACGCTTTCTTTGTATTTGTGCCGTCAGCCTTGTCGGAAAAGTATCCTCGAATTTTTTCAAAAATCAAATGTATCGGATTATACATCTTTTTTCTGACAAACCGCATTACAAGCAAGAATACAATTGCCAGCACAACAAACAACGCAAGAACTCGCATTGCAGTATAAAAAATGATTTCCGTATAAATCTGCGTCAGCGAATAGTCCGCACCGATTAATGCAACAGGCTTGCCGTCCTTGCCTTGAATCGCTGAAAATGCCGTGTAAAAACTGCCGAAGCTGTCGTTCTGATATTCGTAAGCCGTGACAAGGTTAGGATTTTCCCACGCCTCTTTTTCAGCGTCCCACAAGCTGTGGTCAACCTCTGCACCTGCACTTCTCACATTTAAAGCATTCTCGTTTTCGCTGTCATCATTGGCAACAGTCATAACATATGTAACCTTGTTTTCGTCAAAATTCGGAATGTAAATGTACATATATTCAAGGTGATTCGTCTGACAAATCCACCTCAAGGTCTTAACGGCTTTCCGATATTCTTCGGAATCGGGATTATCAAGCAATGCGTTTATATCGCAGCGTTCAAAAGTTTCTGTTGCAACCTTTGACGCACTTTCGGTCAGCTGTCGTGTAAACCGCCTTGTGCGCTGAATGTTTTCAATGCAATTGAGCGTACCCGAAACAATCACCGCCAAAATAAACAGCACAAGTATGTGAAAGAAAAGCCTTTTGAAAATCGACTTTTTGACTTTTATTTTGCCGATTGGTTTTTCGGATTTTTTCATTAACAGTCACCGCTTTCTTTCCACACACTTTTTCATCTTGTATTTTAACACGAATGTGCAATAAATGTCCACATTTTTATTCGTACGGTATGTCACCGTTCACAGTTCCTGTCGTAGTGGCGGATAATATCCTCCCGTCTGAAATATAGTCGCAAGGCTACCCCTACAATTAAAAGGTAACTTTCATCTAACAAAAAAACAGTCGGGAAACAATGCTTTTCATTTTGCAAACTGTCTGCCCGACCACAATTTTCCATTTTAAATTTTCCATTTTAAATTTTCCATTTTCAATTTTCCATTTTTAATTAAGCAAAAACAGCCGACTGCTTTGCAATCGACTGTTTAATAATCGGATTATATATCAATTACCATCTTGCGTCAAGTTCGGCTTTGGTGGCTTTTTTTTTCTTTCTTGCGACATATCTTGAATATCTTGAAAGCTTTCTGTCACGAAGGAAGAATACAAAAGCAATTGCGCCGAGGATAACTGCAACAAGCACAAACCAAAGACCTACATTTGCGGATCTCTGAACTGCGGCAACAAGAGTCGGTGTGCTTGCGGCATTTGACTTTGCAAGAGCCTTGTCGGCAGACTTTACGGACTGAACAGCAACGCTTGACGCTGTGTCCGAGTAGTTCTGATTCTTTTCATTTGAAAGAATGAACTGCGACGCACCTGTTGAAGAAGGCATCTCAATCGGAGCGGCTGAAACCGCCGGAGAAACCTCACCGCTTACAACCTCTGTTTTGGGGTTTGCAACTGCGTTGTCGCTGAACAATGCGTTGTATGTTTTCTCATCAACAATACCTGTTGAATCGAGTGAATTCTGATTCTGGAAATTTGCAACGGCCTGCGCTGTATATTCACCGTAGTAGCCTGTTGCATCCATTGCAAAGTAGCCGAGCTTTATAAGCTGCTGCTGAATTGCAGTTACTTCATCGTTTTCATCACCGTTCTGATACTGAACTGCCTCTGTTACAGGCTCTGTTGTTGCCTCTGTGGGAGCAGTTGTTTCTTCTTCGGGCTTGTCCTCAGTCTTTGTTGTTGTATCGGCTTTTGGAGCTTCGGGAGCATTCTCCGAATAAAGTGTATTTCTCGAATCGCCTGCAATACCGTCAACTGTAAGACCTGCGGCTTTCTGGAATGCCTTATAAGCCTCTTCTGTTGCATCGCCGAAGTAACCGTCAACTGCACCGTCATAATAGCCGAGGTCAGCAAGTCTTTGCTGAATCTTCTTTACCTCAGCACCCGATGAACCGTTCTTGTAAACACTCGGTGTGTTGCTTGAAGATGATGAGCTGCCTGATGAACTTGAAGAACCTGATGAGCCTGACGAGCTTGAACCCGATGAACTGCTTGAAGAAGTGTTTGAAGGAGTCTTGCTCGATCTGCCCTGTGAGTCAAAGTAATATGTAGTACCGTCAATTGTTCTTGAAGTATTTACAATGTACTCGCCGTTTTCGTAGTAGTAGTAGTTGCCGTTAAAGCTTTCCCAACCGTTTGTTACATATGAAACTGCGGCAAGCTTGAACCAGTATGTCCAATTGTTATAACCGCCGATTGCCTCATAGCAAACACCGTATTCATCACCTCTTGCGTCAACCTCCATACCGTTGCCGACATAGACACCAACATGACCGGGACGCCAAAGTCCAAGACCGTGAACATTAGGAATGCCTGCGCTTACCGAACCTGTTTCGGTAGCCGTTTCAAGCTGTGGATTACCGCATCTTTCGCCGCCGGCATATGAATAGATAAGACCTGAACAGTCAACCGCTCCGGGGGTTGAACCGCCGTAAACATATGACCATCCGCTGTTATAGGCATTGAGTGCCCATTCTGCAAGACCTGCACCCGTGCCTTTTGCACCGGCAGAAAATGAAGAACCGAATACGCATACACTTGAAAGTGTGAGAACACTCAGAATGATTGCAGTAATCTTTTTTATTCTCTGCATCGTTAATTACCTCCATTTTTATCAGAGAGTCAAAGCTCTTACAGAAAAATAACGACCGACTCAAAGTACAGTCCGTTTTAATCTGTACGAAAGATTTGACCGAAAAATTGTTACCAAATCTGACAGTAAATTACAAATCAGGTTACACCTTGATAACAACATTGTAACCATTATAACATCACTCTTTTAAAAAATCAACCCCAAAGCCCGTATTTTTTGCTAATTCAGAAAATTTGATGCAGTTTCACTCACAAAATCTTCATTTCAAGCACCAAATTAAAGCGAATTATTACAAAATTTGTAACCTTTTGTAATATTTACAGCGTACCGTCAACATAAATTTCGCATTAAAAAAGCAACTCCCGCACCAAGCATTGGAGCGGGAGCTGCTTTTATTCGGTTTCCGTAATACAATTATGAAAAAAACAGAGGAGAGAAAATTTCAAAATGAAATTTTGCTGAGTAAAATATGAATTAAAAATACATTTATACGACATTACTGGTATTCGCAAACACTTGCCCATTTGAGAAGGAACTCTCTCTCTTCGGGTTTACCCTTAACAGACTGTGATGCGGCTACAATCGGAAGCCAGCGGTCAACATATTGACGAGCTGTGTCGGTCTTTGTACAGTAAAGCTTCATATACTTTTCTGCAAGCTCTTCCTGATGATTCAAACGGAACAAGAGGTAAGTTCTTGCGGCATCGGCTGAACCGTTACCCTGTGTTGCGTGTGACCAGTCAATAACATACGGTGTACCCGACTCGTCAATGATAACATTACTCGGGTTGAAATCGCCGTGACAAACCTTTGTGTGGTTCGGCATACCGTTAAGACGGGTTTCAAGCTCATATCTTGTTGTTGCGTCAAGGTCGGTTTCGCTGATTTTGCGTTTCATCTTATCCTTGAGTTTGTTAAGCAACGGCGCTTTTTGGCTGAGAATTTTAACCTGAATGTCAACAAAGAGATTGAGGTATTCGTCCTCTTTTTCGGGATGCTCTGCCATAAGCTCCGCAAGAGTTTTGCCCTCGATGAAGGTGGATATGATTGCCCATTTTCCGTCAATCTTTGTAACCTCTTCAATTTTCGGAATATTGAGTCCTGTTTCCTCAACTCTCGCCTGATTAAGAGCCTCGTTAAGAATATCTGATTTCGGATAACACTCGTCAAAAACTTTGGCTGCAAGCGCACCGTCTTTATAAACTACCTTGTTCTCTCTTTTTGCAAGAACTGTATCTAATTTCATAATAAAGCCCCTTTCGCTTTAAAATATTAAAAATTCATCAAGCAATCTTTCATTGCTTCGGTTATATTATACAACAATTTCAGGGGTTAGTACAGTGTAAAAATAACAAAATAATTTTAATTTTCTTTGTGCATTTAGCAAATACAAATAAAATATTTTT
Source organism: Ruminococcoides sp. (assembly GCF_057037865.1). NCBI lineage: Bacteria > Bacillati > Bacillota > Clostridia > Eubacteriales > Oscillospiraceae > Ruminococcoides > Ruminococcoides sp. Next base: position 46,361 of record NZ_DBLZMS010000005.1, on the reverse strand, counting down.
TACCTTTCAAACAAAAAGAACAAGATATTTTATGCGAAGTGCATAAAAACTCGTTAAACTTTTAACTAAATATTTGTGAAATTTTTAACATTCTTTTGTGCATTGTGCATAACATCATGTAATATTAAAAGCATATTACGCCCAAGAGGAAGTTTATTTAAATTGAAAGTTGAAAATGGAAAATTGCGGTATTATCCATATACAACAAAACACCCTGTCACGGGGGCAGGGTGTTTTATAATTATGCATTACGAGATAGATTAAACAGTCTCGCTGTTGTTGCCATAGTAAGCATTGAGGTACATCTGCTTGATTTCCTTGAAGAGCGGATATCTTGGGTTTGCACCTGTGCACTGGTCATCAAATGCCTGCTCTGTCATAGCGTCAAGACGGTTGAGGAAGTCCTCTTCGTCCGGAACATAATCCTTGATAGAGTTCTTGATGCCAACTCTTGCCTTGAGGTCGTTAACAGCCTTGATAAGGTTTTCAACGCTCTCTGTATCGTTCTTGCCGCCGAGGCCGAGGTAACGAGCTACTTCAGCATAACGAGCGAGTGTGTGCGGGTGATCATACTGTGGGAATGTACCCATCTTAGCAGGAACTTCTGCTGAGTTGAATCTGATTACCTGCTCAAGCATAAGTGCGTTAGCAATACCGTGCGGTACATGATGGAAAGCACCGAGCTTATGAGCCATTGAGTGACAAACACCGAGGAATGCGTTAGCGAATGCCATACCTGCCATTGTAGCAGCGTGAGCAACCTTCTCACGAGCAACAGGCTCGTTCATACCGTTGTCATAGCAAGCAGGGAGATACTCAAAGATAAGCTTGAGTGAACGGAGTGCAAGACCGTCTGTGAAATCTGTAGCCATCATTGAAGCGTAAGCCTCAAGTGCGTGAGAAACAGCGTCGATACCTGATGCAGCTGTAAGTCCCTTAGGACCGCTCATCATGTTGTTAGCATCAACGATTGCCATTTTAGGCATAAGCTGATAGTCAGCAAGCGGATACTTAACGCCTGTATTCTGGTCTGTGATAACTGCGAAAGGAGTAACCTCAGAACCTGTACCTGATGATGTTGGAATAGCAATGAAGTATGCCTTCTCACCCATCTTCGGGAATGTGTAAACTCTCTTACGGATATCGCAGAAACGCATAGCCATATCCTGGAAGTCAACTTCCGGATGCTCATAGAGAACCCACATAATCTTGCCGGCATCCATTGCTGAACCGCCGCCAAGTGCGATAATGCAGTCAGGCTCAAACTTACGCATAGCCTCTGCACCCTTCTGAGCTGAAATAAGTGATGGGTCAGGCTCAACATCTGCGAATGTTGTATATGTGATGCCCATTTCATCGAGCTTGTCTGTGATTGGCTTTGTGTAGCCATTCTTATAAAGGAATGAGTCAGTAACGATGAATGCTCTCTTCTTACCCATTACATCCTTGAGTTCCTGAAGAGCTACAGGCATACAGCCCCTCTTGATATAAACCTTTTCAGGTGCTCTGAACCAAAGCATATTTTCTCTCCTCTCGGCAACTGTCTTAATATTGATAAGGTGCTTGCAACCAACATTCTCAGAAACAGAGTTGCCGCCCCATGAACCACAGCCGAGTGTGAGTGAAGGAGTAAGCTTGAAGTTGTAAAGGTCACCGATACCACCCTGTGAAGAAGGTGTGTTAACAAGGATACGGCAAGTTTTCATTCTTGATGCGAACTCGTCAATCTTTGCTCTTTCGTTTACAGCGTCAACATAAAGTGAAGATGTGTGACCGTAACCGCCGTCAGCAATAAGATGCTCAGCCTTTGCAATAGCATCTTCAAAATCTTCAGCCTTGTACATAGCGAGTACAGGAGAAAGCTTCTCGTGAGCAAACTCTTCGCTGATGTCAACTGATTCTACCTCACCGATAAGAACCTTTGTTTCCTCAGGAATTGTTACACCTGCAAGAGCTGCGATTGTAACAGGCTTCTGACCAACAATCTTAGCGTTAAGAGCGCCGTTGATGATGATAGTCTTTCTAACCTTCTCTGTCTCTTCCTCGTTAAGGAAGTAGCAGCCACGAGCCTTGAATTCCTTCTTAACTTTACTGTAAATCTTCTTTTCAACGATAACAGACTGCTCTGAAGCACAGATCATACCGTTATCAAATGTCTTTGAGTGGATAATTGAGTTAACTGCGAGTAAAATGTCAGCTGTTTCATCAATGATAGCAGGTGTGTTACCGGCGCCAACACCGAGTGCAGGCTTACCTGATGAATAAGCAGCCTTAACCATGCCGGGGCCGCCTGTTGCGAGGATGCAGTCAGCTTCCTGCATAAGTGTGTTTGTGAGTTCGAGTGAAGGAATATCAATCCAGCTGATGATACCCTCCGGAGCGCCTGCCTTAACAGCAGCTTCAAGAACAACCTTGGCAGCCTCAATTGTGCTCTTCTTAGCACGGGGATGCGGGCTGATGATGATACCGTTTCTTGTCTTAAGACAAACGAGTGTCTTGAAGATAGCGGTTGAAGTTGGGTTTGTTGTAGGAATAACGGCAGCGATTACACCGATTGGCTCAGCAATCTTCTTAATGCCGTAAGCCTTGTCTTCCTCAAGAACGCCGCAAGTCTTAACATTTCTGTAAGCATTGTAAATATACTCAGATGCGAAGTGGTTCTTGATAACCTTATCTTCTGCAACGCCCATGCCTGTTTCTTCAACAGCCATCTTAGCGAGCGGAATTCTCATCTGGTTAGCAGCAGTAGCGGCAGCAAGAAAAATCTTGTCAACCTGCTCCTGTGTGTAGGTAGCAAAAATTTTCTGAGCTTCTCTTACTCTTGCAAGGGCAGCTTCAAAGCTTTCTGCGTTATCTACGATAGGATACTCTTTTGTACTCATTTAATCTACCTCTTATCTTGCATAATTATATTAGATTCAGCAAAGCTGAAAATGATATCAAATTAATTTGCCTCAATTACTCGGCTTTCTCGGCAGCCTTACCGCTTGCCTTTGTTGCCTTTGTTGCCTTTTTTGAAGAACTGCCTAAGTCAGCCTTGAATTTAAGGTTGTTTTTCTTAGCATAGCTCTGGGCATATGAACCGCTTGCTCCGTGGATTGTAACTTCCTTACTGCATTCTGCGAATACATTGTCGGGAATACTTGTAATACAAGCCGGAATTGTAATGTCTGTAAGCTCACGCGACTGATAAAAAGCATATTCATCAATCTTTGTAAGTTTACCGCTGTCGGGAAGAACAACATTGTTAAGTGCCGCACCCGAAAAAGCTCTCGGTCCGATTTCTTTGAGTGTACTCGGAAGCTTGATTTCTCTTAACTCAGAGCAGTTAAAGAACACACTGTTGTTAAGGATTTCAAGACCTTCGGAAAGATTTACCTTTGTGAGGCTGTGACAGCTTGAAAAGGCATAATCTTCAATCTGCTTGATACTTGACGGAATTGTTACTTCCGTAATTTTAGAGTTATTGAACACGCTTGCACCGATTACGGTAACTTTGTAGTTCTTGTAGCTTTCGGGAATTTCAATAACCGTGTCAGAACCTGTGTACTTTGTAATCATAAGTTCTTCCTGATTGATAATGAAAAATCCGAAATCTCCGTTTGTAAGGTCAGGCTCTGTCGGCTCAACCTTGTAGCCGGGCTTACTGCTGTTTGATGATGTGTTGTCGTCACAACCGCATCCCGAGAGTCCGACCGCTGCTGATGCGCACATTGTGCACGCCATCAGAAAGCAAAGAATTCTTTTCATTTTTCTGGATCCTTTCAATCGTTGTTTAAGAATTTAGCTAATTCTCGATTGATTCTATTTTATCATCTTTGTTAAATATTTGTCAATGTTTTTTTGACCATTTTTCTACTTTTATCGGGTTCAATAATAATTACAAAAAGATTACACACTTATTGTTGCACTTCTCACAAAAAAGATAAAAATCCCGTAAAATCCGCTGTTTTTTGCGGTAAAAAATGTAAGAAAAATCCTCAGAAACTGCCGTTTTCGGCATATCATTGACGAATCAATCGACCAATGTCATATTTTCACAATAGGCGTTGTAAAATCAAGACCGCTCCTTTTTGGAATTTCATACGCAAGTGCCGAAATATCGTAGGCTAAAATGTCCTTTTCAAGCAATGCCTTTGTGTTGCCGCCTGTTCTGATACCGTTGCTTGCAGAAGTGACAATATTCAGTCGGCAGTCTTTGAGCAATTCCGCACCCTCGTTTGTAAAGCCTAAAACACGGACATACTCAATCGGGATTTGCGTATGAGCTTTTTCAATTCCGAGCAATGCACAGGCGAGTATTCTCCGTATGCGTGCATGAGTGTAGCGCTTTGTCTTTACAAGGTCGGCAATTTCTGATGAGGTACTGCAACGCACTGCCGCATCGGCAATTCTGTTTTCAAGCCCCTCACCCACATTGGGCAGTTTTGCAATGTCCTCTCTTGTCATAGTACGCAGGCGGTACAGTAACGGTCTGTCAAGATTTTCGGAAAATGTGATTTCATCGGGAATGTGCGGAGCGTACTTCTTCGCATTTTCACCGTTACGCAACATTTCTCTTATGTGTGACGCAGACGCAAAGCCCTCGCCCGCAATTCGGCTGTCGTGTGCAACACCTGTTCTTGCAACCGAGAACGGCTCAACACCCGTACCGTTCAATGCCTTTATATACTCAACGCCAAGAATATTGTTCGGTTCGCAGAGTACGGACGAAATCTCATCACCGAAAACCGTTTTGACGGCGTTTTCAAGTTCACGAGGGTAGTATCCGCCGTTTTTCATTCCGTCACGCACAAGAGCCTGTACCCTTTCATCACAAACAGCGTTTGCGGATTTTTTGAGCAGTTCGCAATCACCGCTTTCACTGCCGAAGGCAAGATGATTTGTGCAGTCAAAAGCCGACGCAATCGCAACACCTGCCTTTGCAAAGCCCTCAGCCCCCGAAAGTGAGAACACAACGGGCAGTTCAAGCACCAAATCCGCACCGTTTTCAAGGGCAGATTTTGCACGGACAAATTTGTCGCACACGGCAACCTCACCACGCTGGGTAAAGCTGCCGCTCATAATTGCTATGACCGGCTCTTTAAGCACATTTTTTGCACTTTCGAGCAAATATTTATGACCGTTGTGAAACGGATTGAATTCGCAGATGACAGCTGTTGCCATAACTATTCCTCCGAAGCCTTTATTTCGCATACATATTGTAAAAAACACTTGAAAACATACATAATTTGGAGTATCATATGTATGTGTGACCTGTCAATTTTGAAAAGTCTTTTTCTGATTTACATTATAGTATAAAATATGACGACAGGCAAATATATTTCTTATATTTTAAACTGAAAACAACTACCAAAGGGGACGATTGTAATGAAAATTCTCGTAATCAACGCAGGCAGTTCCTCGCTCAAGTACCAGCTTATTGATACTGACAACGAGGCAGTTCTCGCAAAGGGTAACTGTGAAAGAATCGGTCAGAACGGTGCTTTCATTGGTTTTAAAACACCCGACGGCAAAAAAATCAACCGCAAAACACAGATGCTTAATCACACTCAGGCTTTTGAGGCTGTTAAAAATGCACTCTTAGATCCCGAATACGGTGCAATCAGCGATTTGTCCGAGGTTTCCGCCGTAGGTCACAGAGTTGTGCAGGGCGGTGCGTACTTTGACAAGTCGGTGCTTGTAGATAACTCGGTAATTAACAAAATCAGAGAGCTTGCTCCTCTTGCACCTCTTCACAACCTTGCACACCTTCAGGGCATTGAGGCCTGCACAAGAGTTTTCGGTCCGAAAGTTCCGCAGGTTGCGGTTTTTGATACTGCTTTTCACCAGACAATGCCCGAAAAAGCATTTATGTATGCAGTGCCTTACAAATATTATGAAAAGTTCGGTGTAAGAAAGTACGGCTTTCACGGCACATCTCACCGTTATGTTTCCGAAAAAATGGCTGACCTTATGGGCAGAAAAAAGGAAGAGCTCAAGCTTATTACCTGTCACATCGGCAACGGTTCTTCAATCACAGCCGTAAAGGGCGGTAAGGTTATCGACACTACAATGGGACTTACTCCTCTCGGTGGTTTTATGATGGGTACCCGTTCAGGTTCACTTGATCCGTCTGTCATCACATTTATCGCTGAAAAAGAGCATCTCACCCCCGAGGAAATGTCAAAGATTCTCAACAAGGAATCGGGTCTTTTGGGCATTTCAGGCGTTTCGTCTGACGACCGTGATGTTTGTGCAGCCGAGGCAGACGGCAATATGAGAGCTCACCTTGCCCACGAAATGCTTTACTACCAGATTGCAAAGTACATCGGCAGTTATTATGTAGCGCTCGGCGGTTGTGACGGCATCGTATTTACAGCAGGTATCGGTGAAAACCAGCCTATGCTCCGTGAAAAGGTTTGCGACTATCTTGAATGCCTTGGCGTTAAGTTGGATAAGGAATTCAACAAGCAGGCCACATGCGGTGTTACAGGCACACTCTCAACTCCTGATTCTGCAATCAGAGTTGAACTCATTGCAACCGACGAAGAAATGGTTATTGCAAGAGATACAAGAGCCATTGTTGAGGCACTTTAATTGAAATAAATCTGCCACGCAGTAAATATTACATAACAAAACAGGTTGTCAATTGACAGCCTGTTTTTTGTTTATGGTTATTTCTTATCCGTATTTTTAAATTTGAACGCATTGCGTTCAACCGTGTGCAACACACACGGCCGGCGAACACGGTTCGCCCCTACATTACAATAATTCATAAAATCTACGAATCCGCAACTGTTCCGTCCGTCACGGTGTCGCTTGTGTCCCTGAATAAAAGTGTAATGCACCAGATTGCGGAAAGTCCGACAAGGATATAAACAATACGGCTTATGATTCCTGTCTGTCCGCCGCAAATCCACGCAACAAGATCAAACTGAAAAATGCCGACACTTCCCCAGTTGAGTCCGCCGATAATAAGAAGCGTCAATGCTATTTTATCGAGCATTCAAAGTCCTCCTTTGTATTTGCTGAAAATAGTATTGACGCAATTTTTCGTTTTATTCAATTTAAATCAGAATTTAATCAACAATGCAAGGAGCAAAATCAGCACTCCGAGGAAAATTACCGCACCGCCGATTATTCTTGTGATTTTTACGGCTTTCTGAATTTTGAATTTTGAAATCATATTTTCCGTAGGAAACGGAAGAATAATGAGCATAATTCCGAGAATTACACAGCTTGCAAGTGCGACGGTAAGACCGACCTCTCTTGCAAATGAGAGCATAAAAAGTCCGATTGGAATTCCGAACACACAAATCATATTGATTACCGCAAACAGCTTGCCGAAACGCTCGCCCTTTTCGTAAAATTTATTTGCTTTAATATGGCACTCATCATCACAATACTGGTCAAAATACGATATCTGTTTTCCGCAGAATTCACATTTTTTCATGGGCACACCTCGTTGTTTCATTTTAAATCGTTCACGGAATATTTTAACACACAAATCGACATATTTCAACTTGAATAAATGTACATTTTCGGGTATATGCTTTGTTGAAAAAATTTTTGCAATGTGGTATGCTGAAAAGAGGTGATTTTATGGAGAGCTTTTTCGTTGCGCTTAATGCGGTTCTGCCGATGTTCATAATGCTTTTCATCGGTTTTCTTGTGAGAAAATTAAAAATTTTGCAGGACAGCTTTCTGCCTCAACTTAACAAAATTGTTTTCAATGTATTTTTTCCGTTTCTGATGTTCAATAACATCTACGGCTCAGATTTTTCAAGCGTTTTCAGCCCGAAGCTGCTTGCCTTTGCGGTTATTGGCGTGTTCACGATTTACTTTTTGTCAATCGGGTTTACACTACTTGTTGAAAAGTCAAATTACAGCCGTGGTGCGATGATTCAGGCGATTTACCGCAGTAATTTTGTACTTATGGGACTTCCGATTGCGGCGAATATTTTCGGCAAGGATAAGCTTGGCACGACAGCCGTGCTTGTTGCTGTTGTTGTTCCGCTTTACAATATGCTTGCCGTCATCACGCTTGAAATTTTCAGAGGGCAAAAGATAAATGTGCTGAAAATTTTAAAAGGCATTGCCAAAAATCCGCTGATTATCGGCTCTGCACTCGGACTTTTGTCTGTTGCGTTCAATATAAGCCTTCCGGAAACAATTGACAAAACGGTTTCGGATATTGCGGCGGTTGCAACTCCGCTTGCGCTGATTGTACTCGGTGCGTCTGTCACATTTGACAGCATAAAAGGCTGTTCACGCAACCTCATAATCTGCATAATCGCAAGACTTGTTGTTGTGCCGGCACTTTGTCTGGGTACGGCGGCGCTTATAGGAATCAGAGGAGTTGACTTTGTGTCGCTTATCGGACTTTTTGCATCGCCGTGTGCGGTTTCATCATTCACAATGGCTCAGCAAATGGACAGCGACTTCAAACTTGCAGGTGCGGCGGTTGTGTTCACTTCGGTTTTAGCGTGTTTCACGATGTTTTTGTGGATTTTCTTCTTCAGACAGGCAGGTTTCTTTTGATAATCTGCACGAATTTCAGACACATGATTTATTCAATGTGTAAAGTTAAACGATATTATTACTATCAATAACAAAAAATATCATAACAGTCTTGACTTTTATTACTGTTAGTGTTAGAATACTCGCATAGGATAACGGTTTACAGGAAATGACTTGAAATCCTGCAAGGTTAAACTGTTACTTTATTAAACAGCTATTTCCTTCTTTTTTTATTATTTTGTGGGCGTAAGAAAACGGAGTGCGTAATGCACTCCGTTTTCTTTTATACGAATTTTCTGAATACAACAAAATAATTGCAACACCGTAGCATCCGCCCATACATTTAAACGCAACTTCTATATATACAAAAAACAGTCGGGCGACAATGATTTGCATTTTGCAAACTGTCAGCCCGACCGTAATTTTCAATTTTACATTTAATTAAAACTTCCGCTCGGACATAATATGCTTTTTGACATTTACAAACTATCTTCACGAATTGGGAACGGCGGCTCGCCGTGCGAGCGTCCAATGAACGCCCCTACCGATTGTTTTGGTTTCACAACCAAAACAAATGGCGGTCACTGACCGCCGCTACAGTATATTAACAACTTTCATATATACAAAAACAGTCGGGCGACAATGATTTGCATTTTGCAAACTGTCTGCCCGACCGCAATTTTCCATTTTCAATTTTCAATTTTACATTTAATTAAAACTTCCGCTCGGGCATAATATGCTTTTAATATTACATACTATCTTCCCGAACCGGGTGCAGCGACACGCTGCCGATCAATCTGTTTTTTGATTTTGTCAAAGGTTACACCGTATTTTTCGGCAATGTCTTTGGCATAGCTTACACCTTGAGGCGGAGCGATGAAAACCTTGAACGAACGCTGTCCGTTTTCGACACCTGTTACCAGACTTTCAATCTTGCTGTCGCCCTTTACGGTTGTGTTCACCTCGTCAAGATTGCGAGCCAAATCGTGCATATGGGTATTAAAAATCGCCCTTGTGCCGAGATATCGCATTGATTTGACAACATCACGGGCAATGTACAAGCCCTCGGCAACATTGGTTGTTGCAAGGCTTTCGTTGAGCAAAAGCAGGCTGTAACGGCTTGCCGCGGAGAAAATTTCGGCAAGTCTTTTGCTTTCTTCACCGAGTCTGCCGAGGTCAACGGTATCGTTTTCATCGGCAGGAAAATGCGTAAAAATGCTGTCGCATGGGCTGAATTTCATCTGCGTTGCGGGAACATATATCCCGTTCTGAGCAAGCAGAAACGCAAGTCCGACCGCCTGAGTAATCGTGGTTTTACCGCCACGATTCGGACCTGTCAGAATGTAAATTCGCCTGTCATCGTTAAAATCAATATCGTTTGTGACAATATCCAAATTCTCACCGTTTGCCGATTTTATGCCGAGTTTGAGGTTGTAAACATCTCTAAGGCAGCAGTTTCTGTCCTCTTTTGGCAAAACTTCTGCCTTGCACAGCGGAAGATTTTTCTTTTTCATCTTATCACAAAGCTCTGCAAAACGAATATAGAAAATGATTTCGGGCATAAGCGAAACGAACGAGTAGCCGTTGACATTGACATATCTGTTGAGCATTGATTTTATGTCATTTACGGTTCTGCGGAGGATATCGGTCACAACATTTTTGAGTGCGTCAGACATAGGATCTGCGCCGGTCAGCGAGCTGTTCATAGTGTGGTTTACATCCTGCTGAGCGCCCACAACAAACTGTCCCAGCCCGAACTGAGAGGTTGACGGATTGGCCGGATGAAAGCTTAAAAATCCCGAAACATCGTTGCCGTGATGCAGTTCGCTGTCACGGTTTGTAAACTTCATAAATCTTTTGAGAATACCGCTGTCGGTAAATTCTTTGTCATTGAGTGAGATTACACCCACACTCTTTGGGCGGAGCAAATCGTCAAGATTCACACCGAGGGTAATGCTCTTGAGCTTTTGAGCCTTTGCAAGCGTATCTATTATATCCTTTTTTAGTTCGGGAAAACCGCTGTCATTGTAAATTGACTGAACATTTTTCTTGAGCTCAAGCAGACCCTGCGACTTTACTTCAATTGTTTCAAGCGTGTTTTTTATTCTTGTAATGCAATCGACATAGCCGTCCATTTCACGAAGTCGGTTTACAAGCTGCCACAAGGAAGATGCCTCGGTATCCTTTTGAAAGCGCTCAATTTCACGCAAATCGTTCAGCTTTACAAGAAGTGCGGATAGATCATCACGAAGTTTCGGAAAACGAAGAAAATCCTCAAAAACATCGCAACGATATTTTATAACTTCCTCGTCATCCGTAATATTTATCAGCAGCTGCTTTATGCTGTTGCGTTCATACTGCTCTTTTGTGAGAGCGTCACATATATAATCAACCGACAAATCATTCAGCGCCTCTTTGTTGAGAGTTCTGTAGGATGCATTTGAATTTGTCGGGTGTAATAAACTGAAATTTTCCATAATTCACCGCCGAAAAAATTTGCCGTATAACGGCTTTAATTGCATGATAGCACAAAAAATTTTTGTTTTCAACCGAGAAATCGAAAATTTGCACTTTGGCTGATTGTGTGATATCATAGCTTTGGAGCAGATTGCTCTCAAAACCAAAATAACGGTCGGGAGGATTGACTTATGGATAAAAAGATGCTTGACAGAATTAACGAGCTTGCAAAAAAGAAAAAGGAACAGGGACTTACCGAGGCTGAGCAAAAAGAGCAGAAAGAGCTGTACAAAATTTATCTCGGTGAAATCCGCACACAGTTCAACGCAACACTTGACAATGTAAGCGTTGAAGAAAAGGACGGCACTGTAAAACCGTTCAAAGAGGCATACAAAAAGCCCTATGACAAAAACTGATTTTGTCATTCAAACAGAAGTCATGCGAAAATTTAATTACACAGTCAAACAAAAAAGCAGTTCCGATTTTGGAACTGCTTTTGTTTTATAAAGTTATCTAATTACTTGTATCTTCTTCCGCCCTTTTGGTTGTTCTTTGGAAGCTGAATTTCGGCAGTATCGTACTTACTGCGTCTTTCGGACTTTCTGCCTGAAGATGAGTAATCATCGGCATAATCATCGTTACTGCTGTAACGCTGTGGCTGTGCAGATTTGCTCTTTGGAGCGTTACTTCTGCCGCCAACCGTGACTCTCTTCTTTCTGTTGAGAACAGTTGAAATTACAAAGTACACAATGCCTGCAACACCGAGTGAGAGTAAAACGAGTGAAACATAGAACATCCAATGACCGTTGTCACCCTTGCTGTTATTGTTCTTGATGAAGTTAAAGTCATCACCGTCAGAACTCGATGTGTCGGTATTTTTAAGATTTTTTGCGATATCCGACCAGTCGTTGCTTGAAAGAGTTTTTTCGTCAATGTTATCGTCAGACTTGATGAGCGACGCTGACGGAGCAGTATTTGACGGAGCAACATAGGACTGACCGCCGCCTACATATGACGGCTCAGAGTAGTAGTAAGTCTGACTGCTGCTGTAATTATTGTCATAACTGTTATTGTTGTAGTCATAGCTACTGTCATAGTTATAGTTGTTGTCATATGACGAATCACTTGACGAATAGCCGGGATCTACATATGATGATGAACTGTCCGAAGAATCCGGATACACAGGATCGGGCTGCGGCTGTGGCTCAGGCTCCGGTGATGGTTCCGGTGATGGTTCCGGTTCGGGCTCGGGCTCGGGCTCCGGCTCTACGGGATCAACAATAACGCTTGAATCTCCGCCGGGATCAACCTCCTCACCGACTGCCGATACGGAAAAGCTCACAGCAGAAATGCTCAAAAGTGCCGTCAGAAAAATTGCGCAAAGCTTTGAATGTTTTTTCATAAAAGCCCCTTTCTTCAGAATAATCTGAAAATGCGTCTGTTGTATGTCCGATATCAATTATTTTGAGCTTTTATCGGATGCCGATGTTGTTGACGCCGATGTTGTAGGCTCAACCGCAACGAAGAAGAGTTCGGGCTTATACTTGTCAATAACCGAAGTGTTTTCTTCATACTTGAGTTTCTCTGCAAGACTGTCAATGTACTTTGAAAATTCGTCTGACTTCATTGACGCAAGTACACCGGCTCTGTTTGATTCGTTGCCGATATAACTGTCAACATCCTTGTTGACGTCTTTCTTATAAACGAGATAGTAGATTGCGCTGTCGCCGCTGCCAACCTTGAGAGTTTCAGCCTTGCCTGTTTCAAGCTTGCCGATAGCCTTTTTAAGCTCGTCACCGATTGAGCTCTTGTCGAGAACTTCTACCTTTGAAACAGAAGAATCTGTTCCCGAACCGCTTGACTTCTTGTATGATGCAATAACATCATCAAAAGAACCGCCCTTGTTAAGGTCATTCTTGTAACCGTTAAGCTGATCCTCAACCTTCTTGATTTCCTTGTCGCTCATTGCAACATTCTTTGATGAACCTGCCTCATCTTTTGTTGATGTATAAAGGTTCACGGGAAGATATGAGTAGTCCGTATAGTTTTCCTTGAAATACTTTGTAAGGTCGGTGTCGGAAACTTCCTTTGAACCGCCCTTGCCGTAAACTGCTTTGAAGAGAGCCTCATACTTTGTGTTGTAGAGAGTTGTGCAGTATGCAAAGCTGTCGAGTGAAACGCCGTACTTTTCATACTGCTTCTTCATCGGCATTACATAACCCTGTGACGCATACGGGCCGACATTCCAGTATGTTTCAGCCTGACTTGTTGCGGAGTCAAGAGTTGCCTGACCGATGTTTACATTTTCCTTTTTAAGCTGTTCGTCAACTACGAGGTAGCTGAGGCACATTTTCTTAGCCTGATCTTTAATCCACTCTCTTGCAACCTGCTCGTTGCCGTCATCGTCCTTGATTTTTTCATCAAGCCACTTGTCAGATGTCGAATCATAATCGTCAAGCTTTTTAGCAAATGACTCAGCCTGACTGTAAGCTGCATTGAGTGAGTAGATATAAACGCCGATGGCAAGCTCGTTGTCGCTTGTCTTATACGACCATTCTTTGTTAAGAGTTGTGGGTGTACAACCTGCAATTGCAAAAACTGAGAACATCATAACAATTGCAAGTAAAAATGAACCAACCTTGATATTAGGCTTCATAGTTTTTTACCGTCCTTCTGAAAAATTAAATGCAAAGTGTCCTGCAAACACACTTTCACAGGATAATGTACCTTACGATTATACACAAAAAAATCGTCATTGTCTACATTTTTATAAAATTTTGTTGAGAATTTCCACCGAAAAACAGCATTTTTGTAGTTTCGGGAGGTTTTTTCTTAACAAATTACGGTTTCATGCCGTAAAATTACTGCACACCGAAAATTTTGGTGAGGATTTCAAGCGGAGCGGAACTGTTTTTGCACTCAACCGCAACGCACGGTTTTGCTCCGGCAACAAGCTTTGCCTTTCCGCCCAAAGCAATGAGCAAGTCGGCAACCTGAGGGGATTTGAGTTCGTTTACAAAGAGCATGAGCGTTGTGCCGTTCTGTCTGATTTCGTAAATACCCATTGAGTAAGCCTTGTTACGCACAAGGGCAATGTCGATAAGTCCGAGAACCGAGTTCGGAATCTTGCCGAATCTGTCCTGCAGCTCGTCAATAACATCGTCTGCGTCCTCGTTACTGCGGATATCGGCAATTCTGCGGTAAACATCAAGACGAAGTGTAAGACTTTCAACATAGCTTTCGGGGATATGAGCGTCAACCGAAATATCAATAAGACAGTCGAGGTCTTTTGTGACATTCTGCTCGCCCTTTTCCTCGCTTACTGCCTCATCAAGAAGCTTGAGGTACATATCGTAACCGACCGATTCCATATGCCCGTGCTGCTGTGCGCCCATAATATTGCCCGCACCTCGCAGTTCAAGGTCACGCATTGCAATGCGGAAACCGCTGCCGAATTCTGTAAATTCCCTGATTGCGGCAAGCCTTTTCTGCTGAATCTCCGTGAGAACCTTGTTCCGTCTGAAGGTAAAGTAGGCATATGCCCTTCGTGAACTTCTGCCCACACGGCCTCTGAGCTGATGCAACTGCGAAAGTCCCATACAGTCGGCATTTTCTATAATAAGGGTGTTGGCATTCGGCAAATCGACACCCGTTTCGATAATTGTCGTGCAGACAAGCACATCAATCTCTTGTTCAAGCATCTGTCGCCAAACTTCGCTGAGTTCGCCCTCTTTCATTTTGCCGTGACCGATTGCGATTTTTGCCTCGGGAACAGCCTCCTGAATTTTTGCGGCACATGAAGAAATTGTTTCAACATTGTTGTGAAGATAGAACACCTGACCGCCACGACGGAGCTCACGGCGGATTGCCTCGTTGATAACCGCATCATCGTGTTCAAGCACATAGGTCTGAACAGGCTGACGGTTTGTCGGAGCTTCTTCGATAACGCTCATATCACGCAGACCACTCATCGCCATATTGAGGGTTCTCGGAATAGGAGTAGCCGAGAGCGTAAGCACATCGACATTTTTGCACAGTTCCTTGAACCTCTCCTTTTGAGCAACACCGAAACGCTGTTCCTCATCTATGATTGCAAGTCCGAGGTCACGAAATTCAACATCCTTCTGCACAAGTCTGTGAGTTCCGACAATCATATCAATTTCTCCTCGCTTTAGCTTTTGGAGAATTTCTTTCTGCTGTTTTGCGGTACGGAATCTTGAAAGCAGTTCCACACGAACGGGATAGCCCTCAAAACGCTTGATTACCGTCTGATAATGCTGCCATGCGAGGATTGTTGTGGGGCAGAGCAATGCGCATTGCTTTGAATCTGCAATACACTTAAAAGCGGCACGGAGTGCAACCTCTGTTTTGCCGAATCCGACATCACCGCAGAGAAGTCTGTCCATCGGCGACGAACGCATCATATCATGCTTGATTTCCTCACAACAACGCAACTGGTCGGGAGTTTCGTCATATTCAAAGCTGAGTTCAAAATCTCTCTGCCACTCGTTATCAGCCGAAAAGGCATAGCCCTTGGCTTTCATACGCTGTGAGTAAAGCTCAATAAGCTCCTTGGCAATGTCCTTGACAGAGGTTTTAACCCTTGCCTTTGCCTTTTGCCAGTCACCCGAACCGAGTCGGCTAAGCTTAACCCTTGAATCCTCTTTCGGACCTATATATTTTGCAACCATATCAAGCTGTGTGACAGGCACATAAAGCACATCGCCCTTTGCGTAGTCAATCTTGATATAGTCCTTTATAACTCCGTGAGTATCAATTTTTCTTATACCGCCGAACACACCGATACCGTGAACATTGTGTACAACATAATCACCTGGGGCAAGCTCTGAAAGGCTGTAAATTTCCTGTCCCGTCTTTTTCTTCTTCTTTTTTGACTTTTCGGGACGGTACGAAACCTGACTGTAGGTTATTGCAAAAAACTTTTGTGACGGATACTCAAAGCCCGCACTCAATGCACCCTGCATAACAAGCAGTTCGCCCTTTGAAATCTTATCCGCACCCTCGCTGTAAACAGCGTTTATGCCGTCTGCGTTAAAGGTGTCACAAAGATTTTTGGCGGCTCTTTCTGTTCCTGCAAATATAACGCCCTTGCTTTCGGGGGTAAAAAGTCCGTCAACATCTTCTTTTAGCTGTTTATACGAACCGCCCCACGCCGAGAGCTGTTTTGTTGAAAAGCTGATGATTTCCGACAGCTTGATAGGCATACTCCCGTGAACAAAGTTTTCAAGCACGATTGTTCCGTGACTTTGCAAAAACTCGGTACATTCGTTGAATGTGAGCGCAAAGCGGTCAAAACCTCTGCAAAGAGTTCCGTCCTCAAAGCCCTGCATAAGGGTTTCATTGCTGATAAAGTCCATTGACTTTCCCCGTTCCTGAATTGCAGTAAATTCGGACGCAAAAACGAGGGTGTTTCTGTCAAGATAATCAAAAAGCGACTCGGGTTTATCGTAGATCTGATTGATAAATTTGTCCGCATTGGCAATCATTGCACCGCTGCGGATAAGCTCTGCCTCTGAAAAAAGTTTTTCCTTGGCTTTGGCGCTGTTCTTGGAACGGAGGAGCTTTGCCTTGTGTTCAATTTTATCTGCAAGAGCGGCTCTGTCCTCAATTACGATTTCGGTTGAGGGCGAAAGCGTAATTTTGTCAGCCTTTTTAAATCTTCTCTGTGTTTCAATGTCAAAATAGCTGAGGTCGGTAATTTCATCGCCCCAAAATTCACATCTCACGGGATAGTCGCTGTCGGGCATAAAGAAGTCGAGAATACCGCCTCTCAGCGAAAACTGACCGCTGCCCTCTACCGCATCAAAGCGTTCGTAGCCGAGCAGAGTAAGTGCCTTTGTCGCCTTTTCAAGCGAGAGCTCCCTGCCCTCTTCAAATTCAATAACCGACTGTTCAAGCACATTTCTCGGAACGGTGAGCTGTGCCGCCGCATCAACACACGCAATTGCAACATCACATTCGTGGTTGAGAAGTTTGAGCAAGACTTTAAGTCTTGCGTGCTCGTACTCGTGCGAACGGCTCTGAAAGTCAAGAAAGTTGAAGTCACGCACTGGATAAACATAGGCACGAAGTCCCATGCACGAAAGGTCGTTGCACAAAGTTTGCGCCTCTTTTTCATCGGAGGCAAGACAAAATGCCGTGACGCCCTTGAGGCGGCACAGCGCATAGATGATATTTGATTTGTTAATTGTTGAAAGTCCCGAAGCACAGACCGTTCTGCCCGGCTTGACATTCTTTTCAAGTGTTTTGAAAACGGGTGACTCTTTGAGGACATCAACAAGAAAGTTGAGATTATTCATTTCTTTGTCCCTTTTCAGTTGAACAAATTCATAGCACGGTCGGTTTTGCCGTCAATAATCAGCTCGATTGCTTTTTCGGCATTGTCAAAAATTTCATCAAGCTTTTTCATTTCATCGGGAGTGAACTTTGAAAGCACCCAGTCGGCAAGGTCCCAGTCGGGATTTGGCTTTGCGCCTATGCCAACCTTGATGCGAGGGAATTTATCGCTTCCGCTGAGATAGATGATACTGCGCATTCCCCTTTGACCGCCGTCACTGCCCTTTGAACGGATACGCATTTTTCCGACATCAAGCGAAATGTCATCAAAAATTACAATGACATTTTCGGGTGGGATTTTGTAGAAGTTCATCGCCTCAACAACTGCCTGACCGCTGTTGTTCATATATGTTGTGGGTTTCATCAGCATAACTTTTGCGCCGTTTACAGTGCAAGTGCCGATAAAGCTTTTGTATTTTATTTTGTTCACATCACAACCGAGCTTGTCGGCAATGCGGTCAATTGCAAGCCAGCCTGCGTTGTGACGAGTGTTTTCGTATTTTCTGTCGGGGTTGCCGAGTCCCACTACAATGTACTCGATTGAACCCGTTGATTTGTTTTTTCCGAACATATCCGTTTTCCTCTTATTTATATTATATGTATTCTGAAATTTAAATTAACCTTTTCCGAAGCTTACAACAACCCAGTCATCGTTGCCGAGATGATAAGGATTTCCGCAATACGGGCAGTTACGTTCTCTTGTTGCATCAAAGCTTGCGCCGCAGCTTTTACAGGTTACTTTTTTCATTGTGAAAACTCCGTCATCCATGGCGTTCACACTTCTGCAAACGGTAAGTCTGAACTTTTCGTTTTTAACCCTAAATGAAGAATTTTTGTTTTTCACGGTCGTTGCATAAACGGTCATATCAACATAGCAACAGCCGTTTGTGACATTGAATGAATTAAGCTTTGACACTCCTCTGTACTTGATGTCAACAATATCTCCGAAAGGATTTTTCATCGGATTGCCCTCATAGACTGCGAGGTTTGTGTAATCATCGCTGAAAATCATAATCTTGAGCAAAGCAAGCACCTTGCCGATAAAGTATTCATATGAGAAGTTGGGATTAACCTCTTTCATAAGCCACGGAAGTCTTTTCTGGCAATTGAAGTGCGGACCTATCATCGGAATGCTCTTTGCCGCACCGACAAAAAGTCCGAAAAGCGTTTTTAATGCCCATGCAAGGTACCCCGCCAAAAGTCCGCCGAGCAGTACGGGGATTGCTCTTACGCCGATTTCATAGACCATATTTGCGGTTGCGGGATCAAAAGTTCCGTCCTTTACAACCACCCATACCGTAAATGCCGCAACGGCGACAATTCCGCCGAGAAGGTACGGAGCAAGCACTTTTTTCGTTGACTTGTTCGCAAGCGAATAGGTTTTTACAAAGTAGAAGTTTGTAACCTTCGGGAACAAATCGTCCATAATAAAGCGAGTTTTGCAGTTTTTACAACCGTTGAGAAGCTCTCTTACACTGCTTACCGCACCGCAGTTTGGACACGAACACGCAACCTCGGAATTTTGGTTTTCAAGCCTTGTAATCATTGTGTAAAAGAAAAATCTGTCCTTGATTTTTTTCTTTTTCTTTCCGTCTTTAAAGTATTTCTCCGTAACCTCATATGTCTTTGACGCAATGTTACTCTTACATTCGCCCATATCGTAGGCAGTACAAGCATTTATGGGGACTTCATTCTTCACCGTTTCCTTATCGGTAAAAGCGGTCTGAATCTTTACACCCTTTTCGTCAAGTCTTTTCTTCTGTAGGTCAAGCGCAAAGTCAAGGTCGATTGACGCAATATCCGGATTTTTGCCCTCATTGCACCACAATTCGTACTCATCGACAAAGCGGTTCATTATTTTGTTATCTGAATCGGAGCCGTAAACTATACCAAACAAAATTAAATCACCCTCACATATTGTACCGTTTTATTCCTGAAAAATTTGCAGTAAAACAGCGAAATGGCGGGTTAGTTAAAACCCGCCTGTTTAATTACATAATTAAATTGTTCGCTTATCAACCGAAAGCGGCTGTGAACGGCTTGTCGTTGTAGATTCTAGCGATAGCCTCTGCAAATGTAGGAGCAACAGGAAGAATTGTGAACTTGTCAATCATCTTTTCCTTCGGAACAGGAATTGTGTCAAGAAGAACAACTTCCTTGATGGCACTGTTCTGAATTCTCTCGATTGCAGGACCTGAAAGAACTGCGTGAGTAGCGCAAGCGTAAACTTCTGTTGCACCGCCCTTTTCAACAATAGCGTTAGCGGCATTGCAGAGAGTACCTGCTGTGTCGATCATATCGTCAACGAGGATAACTTTCTTACCCCTAGCGTCACCGATGATGTTCATAACTTCACAAACATTAGCCTTTGGTCTTCTCTTGTCGATAATAGCAAGACCTGTGCCGATTTTTGAAGCGAAGTTTCTTGAACGGGTTACAGAACCGAGGTCGGGAGAAACAACGATATAATCATCATTGTTGCCGCCGATTTTCTCTCTCATATGGTTTGCGAGAAGTGATGCGCCCTGAAGGTGGTCAACAGGAATGTTGAAGAAGCCCTGAATCTGATTTGCGTGAAGATCCATTGTAAGCACACGGTCAGCACCTGCACAGGTGATGATGTCTGCACAAAGCTTAGCCGAGATCGGATCTCTTGCCTTAGCTTTTCTGTCCTGTCTTGCATAGCCGAAGTATGGCATAACAACTGTGATTCTTGCAGCAGATGCACGCTTCATGGCATCAATCATTATGAGCATTTCCATAAGATTGTCGTTGACGGGAGCACAGGTTGACTGAACAATAAAGCAGTCGCTGCCACGAACAGATTCGTGAAGAGAAACAGAGATTTCGCCGTCTGAGAACTGTGTACAGTCACTCTTACCAAGCGGCAGACCGAGACAGCCTGCAATTCCCTGAGCTACATCAACATTTGAACTGCCGGTGAAAATTTTAATGTCCTTACCGTGAAAATTCATTGCAATAACTCCTTTGAATTTTAATGTGTGTAGTATATGTTTACCAATGATTAACCGAGCAATTAACAGCTGTAACCCTTTGCCCTTGCAATTTCGTTAAGCTGTTCAAGCTGAGCCGGATCATTTGCACCCAGAACCGTATCACTGCACTGAGCCGTGAATGCTCCGACCTTTCTTCCGTCCTCAAGCAAAAGCTTGATTGCGTCGGGAAGATAATATTCCTTTGCACTGTTATCCGACTTGATTCTGTCGAGAACCGAAAGAAGAAGCTGACAGTCAAACCAGAATCCGCCCGAGTTTACTTCATTTATTTTGAGAGTTTCCTCATCGGCGTCTTTCTGCTCAACAATTGCACGCAGATTTCCGTTTTCGTCACGGACAATTCTGCCGTAACCTGTCGGATCGTCAACCTTTGCGGAAATAACCGTTGCAGCACAATCGTTCTCAATATGAGCCTTCAGGGAATCCTCAATAGTCTTGCTGTCCATAAACGGAGCGTCACCGTTGAGAATAACAACATTGCCGCTGTGCTTTTTAAGGAAATCCTTTGCCATCATCACAGCGTGACCTGTTCCGAGTCTTTCAGCCTGAAACACGCTTTCAACGGAAAAATCGAGGGTTGAAAGATACTCTTCGACACACTCTTTTTTAAAGCCCTTGACAACACAGATGTCGTCAATACCGGCTTTCCTTAAAGCCGACATAACCCAGCAGAGCATCGGTCTGCCGAGCACCTCCGACAATGTTTTCGGTTTGTCGGATTTCATTCTTTTGCCCTCGCCGCCTGCGAGGATAACGGCACAATTCTTCATTTTTTCTCCTTTTATCTGTGACAAAACAACAAAGATGCAGACAGTCCTGTCACAAGGCACTCGTTCATACCATAATATTATCTCACAAAAATCACAAATTTCAAGAGAAAATTACAAAAATCGGGCAAAAAAAGGCATTTTAAACGATTTATACAATATTGTCGAAAATAAAACTCGTTTTTTATAAGAAAAAAGTTTGAAAAAATATAGCTATTTTGACCAAAGTTTGTTATAATATTCGATAGGCTTATACAAGCAGGCAGGTTTTACCAAGGGGTAAGTCTGCCACAGCCGTATATCTTAATTTATTTTTAGGAGGATTACCAGTTATGGCAAACAAATGGGTTTACCTTTTTACAGAAGGTAATGCTAACATGCGTGAGCTCCTCGGCGGTAAGGGTGCCAACCTTGCAGAAATGACAGGTCTTGGACTTCCTGTACCACAGGGCTTCACAATTACAACAGAAGCTTGTACTCAGTATTATGAGGACGGCAGAGAAATCAACGCTGAAATTCAGGCTCAGATCAACGAGTACATCGAGAAGATGGAAGAGATCACAGGCAAGAAGTTCGGCGACAAGGAGAACCCCCTCCTCGTTTCAGTTCGTTCAGGTGCTCGTGCTTCAATGCCGGGTATGATGGATACAATCCTTAACCTCGGTCTTAACGAAGATGTTGTTGAAGTTATCGCTAAGAAGTCAAACAACCCTCGTTGGGCTTGGGACTGCTACAGAAGATTCATTCAGATGTATTCCGATGTAGTTATGGAAGTAGGTAAGAAATATTTTGAAGAGCTCATCGACAAGATGAAGGCTGAGAGAGGCGTTACTTATGATGTAGAGCTTACAGCTGACGATCTTAAGGAGCTTGCAGGCCAGTTTAAGACTGAATACAAAGAAAAAATCGGTCAGGACTTCCCTGACGATCCTAAGGAACAGCTCATGGGCGCAGTTAAGGCTGTATTCCGTTCATGGGACAACCCTCGTGCAAACGTTTACCGTCGTGACAACGATATCCCTTATTCATGGGGTACTGCCGTTAACGTACAGTCAATGGCATTCGGTAACATGGGCGACGATTGCGGTACAGGTGTTGCATTTACAAGAGATCCTGCTACAGGTGAGAAGAAGCTCATGGGTGAGTTCCTCATCAACGCACAGGGCGAAGACGTAGTTGCAGGTGTTCGTACTCCTATGCCAATCGCTAAGATGGCTGAAGAGTTCCCGGAAGCTTTCGAGCAGTTCCAGAATGTTTGTCAGACACTCGAAAACCACTACAGAGATATGCAGGACATGGAGTTCACTGTTGAAAACAAGAAGCTCTATATGCTCCAGACAAGAAACGGTAAGAGAACAGCTCAGGCTGCTCTTAAAATTGCTTGTGACCTCGTTGACGAGGGCATGAGAACAGAAGAAGAAGCTGTTGCAATGATTGATCCTCGTAACCTTGACACACTTCTTCACCCACAGTTCGATGCTGCTGCTCTTAAGGCTGCTACACCAATCGGTAAGGGCCTCGGCGCTTCTCCTGGTGCTGCTTGCGGTAAGATCGTATTCACAGCCGAAGATGCTGAAAACTGGAACGCTAAGGGCGAAAAGGTTGTTCTCGTTCGTCTTGAAACTTCACCTGAGGACATCACAGGTATGAAGGCTTCACAGGGTATCCTCACAGTTCGTGGCGGTATGACATCACACGCTGCCGTTGTTGCTCGTGGTATGGGTACATGCTGCGTATCTGGTTGCGGCGACATCGCAATGGACGAAGCTAACAAGAAGTTCACACTCGCTGGCAAGGAATTCCACGAGGGTGACTACATTTCAATCGACGGTTCTACAGGTAACATCTACGACGGCGTTATCCCAACAGTTGACGCTACAATCGCAGGTGAGTTCGGCAGAATCATGGCTTGGGCTGACAAGTACAGAACTCTTAAGGTTAGAACAAACGCTGATACACCTGCTGACGCTAAGAAGGCTCGTGAGCTCGGTGCTGAAGGTATCGGTCTTTGCCGTACAGAGCATATGTTCTTTGAAGAGGACAGAATCGCTGCATTCAGAGAGATGATCTGCTCAGATACAGTTGAAGAAAGAGAAGCTGCTCTTAACAAGATTCTTCCTTATCAGCAGGGCGACTTTGAGGCTCTTTATGAGGCACTCGAAGGCAATCCTGTAACAATCAGATTCCTTGATCCGCCGCTTCACGAGTTCGTTCCTACAGAGGAAGCTGACATTGAGAAGCTCGCAGCTGCTCAGGGTAAGAGCGTTGAAGACATTAAGACAATCATCGCTTCACTCCACGAGTTCAACCCAATGATGGGTCACCGTGGTTGCCGTCTTGCAGTAACATATCCTGAAATTGCAAAGATGCAGACAAAGGCAGTTATCCGTGCTGCTATCAATGTTCAGAAGGCACACGCAGACTGGACAGTTGAGCCTGAAATCATGATTCCGCTCGTATGCGATGTTAAGGAACTCAAGTTCGTTAAGAAGGTTGTTGTTGAAACAGCTGACGCTGAAATCGCTGCTGCAGGCATCGACCTCAAGTACGAAGTTGGTACAATGATCGAAATCCCAAGAGCTGCTCTTACAGCTGATGAGATTGCTAAGGAAGCTGACTTCTTCTGCTTCGGTACTAACGACCTTACACAGATGACATACGGCTTCTCAAGAGATGACGCAGGTAAGTTCCTCAACGCTTACTATGATGCTAAGATCTTCGAGAACGATCCGTTCGCTAAGCTTGACCAGACAGGCGTTGGCAAGCTCATGGAAACAGCTATCAAACTCGGTAAGCCTGTAAACAACAAGCTCCATGTTGGTATCTGCGGTGAGCACGGCGGCGATCCTTCTTCTGTTGAGTTCTGCCACAAGATCGGTCTTGACTATGTATCATGTTCACCGTTCCGTGTTCCGATTGCTCGTCTTGCTGCTGCTCAGGCTGCTATCGCAAACAAGTAATCCACACAGGATGTATTGACAGGTAACTTAATACAAGTTTATTTCTGATATAAAATTGACCTTGCAGATTTTACTCTGCAAGGTCTTTTTATGTCTTATAAAAATCTTTAAAGGTTTCCCACAATTTATATAACGGCGTATTTTGAAAATTTTTATTGTTTTTGCAAAATCTATTGATTTTACATTTGTTCTTGGGTATAATAATACCAAATCACGATTTAGTAAATCAAGATTAGATAGCATAAGAGGTGTTTTTATGTTTATAGGCAGAGAAACCGAGCTAAAATTTCTGAACGATAAATACAATTCAGATGGCGGACAGCTTGTAGTTTTGTATGGCAGACGGCGTGTCGGCAAAACGGAAACCTTAAGAGAATTTTGCAAAGAAAAACCACATGTATTCTTTTCCTGTACTCAGACAACCGACAGGGTGCAACTTCAAAAATTTTCAAAACAAATATTAAAAGAAAACATTCCCGCAAAAAATTACATTACCGAATTTGCCGATTGGGAAAAAGCTTTCGGCGCTGTTCTCGATTTGCCGTATGGGGATAAAAAGAAACTCTTTATCATAGATGAATTCCCGTATATGTGCAAAGGGAACAAGAGCATTCCTTCTATTCTGCAAAATTTGTGGGATACACAACTTCGGGATTCAAATGTTATGATTGTTTTGTGCGGCAGTGCAATGAGTTTTATTGAAAAGGAAATTCTTGCCGAAAAAAATCCGCTCTACGGTCGTGCTACCGGAATTTTCAAAATGAAAGAAATGGGATTTTACGATGCAGCTAAATTCTTTACCGCATATTCCGAACGGGACAAAGTTATTGCTTATTCTGTTCTTGGCGGTATTCCCCACTATTTAAGGCAATGGAATCCGAAACTAACTATTGAAGAAAATATTAAACAAAACATTTTGACCAAAGGTTGTGTTCTATACAGCGAGGTTGATTTTCTTCTTCATCAGGAACTTCGGGAAACGCCTGTATATAACTCTATCATTGAAGCGGTAGCACTTGGAAATACAACTTTAAACAATATCAGTCAAAAGTCACTCATTGAGGATACTTCCAAAACAAGCGTTTATTTAAAAAATCTGATTGAACTAGGCATTGTGGAACGAGAATTTTCTGTTGATGCAAAGATAAAAGAACAGGCAAACGGTAACAGAGGAACATATAAATTAACAGATAACTTCTTCCGATTCTGGTATGCATTCGGTTTTGCAAATTTTTCACAGCTTGAGGACGGCGATGTTGACGGCGTTTACGAATATATTGTAAAGCCCGAACTCCATAAATTTGCATCAGTCGCATTTGAAGATGTATGCCGTGAGTTTGTTCGGAAAATGCAGAAAAATAACGAACTGCCGTTCCGATATTCCAAAATGGGACGGTGGACAGGAAAGACAACAATAAGGGATAAAAACACAGCAAACGGACTTAGAATCGGAGAAACAGAAATAGATATTTTATGTATCGACCAAAAAGCAGAAAATTATTTAGTTGGGGAATGCAAATTCAAAAAAGAAGCATTTACCTATGCAGAATATCTGAACACACTTGCAAAATTAACACCATTGAAGGAAAAGACACAGTTTTATTATGCACTGTTCTCTGAAAACGGTTTTGATGAAAAGATAAAAGCCGATACAAAATCAAGTGGCACACTTCTCTTTTCCATTGAACAAATTGTCAATTACAGTTGACATATATTTTGAATTAACCTAAAAACCGCTCTCGAATATGAGGTATAATAATAGCAAAAAATATAATTAAGCCTAAGCGTTTGCAGAGTGCTTTTTATAAGGATTTATATTCACACAGAAAAATGACAAGCTGAGATTTTTCAACTTGTCATTTTTATTTTTGGTCATGGTTATTTAATTATTTGAATGGTTTTGCAAAGCTGCAAAATTTATTAACATAGCTTGATTAAAATTTTAATCAGGATTTTATGCATTTACATAAGAAATTATCACATTAAGATGTAACGGAAAATCTGCTTTCACACGCTTTTCTATGAGCTTCTTCTCTGCGTCTGTTTTTGTATCCGAAATTTTAATGTCCACACGGTTTCTTGTGGGAGCTTCAGCAATTGTAAAATTTTCCACACCGTAACCTCTGACAATTCTTTTGAAATCGTCGGGAGTGCATTTTCCGCCAACCTTCTGCTCAGATATTTTAAGCATTTCCCTTCGTTTTTCAAGCGGATAATCGGCATTGATTTTACCGACAAATCTTTCCCTTTCGGTAATTCCGCAGTTTTCCGCTGTGTCAATAAACAACTCCCGTTCCATAGTTTCAAGCATATCAAATTCCGTGTTCAAACCCTCTGCATATGCCAAAAGTTCCGCTCTGATATTTGATTTTGCCGTAACTTTGTAAAGCCCCGTACTTTCTAATTTGGTTTTCATCGAATCAAAGCTGTTCATCACTTCACCCCAATCGTAACTGTACCGACAGTAAAACATTGCGACTTTGCCACCGTCACATCCTGCATATCCGTGTTCCAGTTGTAGTTGGTTATACAACCCGTGTCAATCAGTTTTGCGCCGAGTTCCGACAATCTGAAAGTTCCGCCGATAGGGATTGAATTCACATATTCCGCAAAGGCATTTTTGAGCAACTCCTTGACTTCACCTGAAGAATATCCGTCCTCCGCATAGGCAACAACACTCATATTGCAAGCGGTACGCTGGGCATTCGCCACAATAACATCAACATTAAGCTCTCTCTGCTTTTCCAAAAGCGACTGAACCTTTGCAACAACATTCGTACCCAATGATGCATCCGCACCCGTAACATAGACATTAACCGTACCTACGCCCCTCACTTTGCCGACGGCACTCGCCTTTGCAACACCGTCAACCGTGAGTGCAAGCTGTTCGTAATATGCCGCATTCGTGCCGTTGGAGGTGTTTATATATGTATCTCTTATACGTTTGCGAAGTTCATCGTCCGTTTCGGCATCGCAACCGCCCGTAAATTTCTCACGGTTTGTAACCGTTTCAATCTCTGTAGGCACACTCACGGGAACAACCGCACAGCTAAGCCCGATATTACCGTTACTCCCCGCCTGTTCAGCCTCGGCATAAACACTCACAAGCGTGTTTCCGGCACTGATTTCTTCATCCTCGGTCGTAACAAATCGTATCGGCACAAGGTCGGCAGTAGCCACAACGCACCCCTTTGGAATTACAATATCGTGACTACACGGCTGAGAAATATTGAAGGTAATTTCGCCCGTTGACTTCATCGCCTTTTTGCGTTCAATACCTCTCTGCGATGCGAGTTTGTCAAGGCATTCACCGCTTGCGCTCACTGCAAACATCTGTCTTTTCCACCACTCAAGATTCGTCTGCAGCTTAAAAATCTCGCCGGCAAGCACCTTGAGCCTGATTGCAATGTCGCTCACCTCGTTAAAGCTGTCACCCGTTTCATGCTCATAGGCATTCTTCATTCTGCCGTAAATTTCATCATAGGTTTCCATTTATCTGCACCTTCCTTGTAATATCGTCAACCGTAAGGTCAATCGTAATCTGTCTGCCAACCGACTTAACGCTTGCATAGGTATTTTTCATTTTTGCAAGCGATTCATTGGCAAGCAGTTCAGTCTGCTTTGCCGAGAGTGTTTTGTCCTGCAAAAGCACCTTTGAACCTAAATTTCTGTCATAGACAAATCCGCCGAGTTTTGCCGAAATGCAAAGCACAGCCTGTTGGAATTTTGCGTCACTCCCCTCAAGCAATACCGTATTGCCCGAAGAGCCGATAACGATATCACCGTTTTTAATCATCGTATCCCTCATACTACACCGCCTTGCCGTTGATAAGAACCCTGCCGTCATTTTTCAACACAATACTCGCTCCGCCCTTTGACGAGAGCATAACCTCGCCCTCATCAAGTTCAACATTTTTTGCAAGCACGCCAAGGCTCACTTCACCGTTAGCAAGCGGCAAGACAACCGCCGACTCTCCCACGGGAACAACGCTTGCAAAGCCATACGGCACGCAACATTTTATCCCCCTGTGTTCTTCCGAGGAATCCACCGAAACCGTGTTTCCCGAACTTTTCACACCGCCCTTTTCGGCTTTCGGGGCGGTAATCGAATTTTTAGTTATGTAATTCATCAGCCACATCGCCGTTCTCCTTTCCAAGCACAACCGTTGTGCTTTCACCGTTTTTCCCAAGTAAATATTTAATGCTTTTCACAATCAAGCCCTCTCTTTTTCCGATGAGAGAGTCGTCAATCACAGCCCTTCTGCCGACAACTCCGCACAGACATTCTGCACATTCAAGCATTATTTCAAAGCTCTGCCTGTTGCCGTTTTCAATCATTCTGTCGGCTGTTTTTACCGCATTGTTGTCGAGAAAAGCGTTTACATATCTCACCCTTTTAATCCTGTCGGCAACGCATTTGTTGCTTATAACGCTCTTGTAACCGCCGTATTCCTCGGTGCGTAGTTTCACCTGCGAAATCACCTTGCACGGCTTTATGTACTCACGGAGAGATGTATAACCTACTCCGTTTCTGCCGAACACAATCGGCTTTGCACCGCCGTAAGTTCCGCACATCAAAGCAAATCCCGCACCCGTAATTCTCGGACTTTTCCCGTATCTGCCGTTGCAGAATTTTTCAAGCACCTGCCACTCGGTCATGCCCTTTTCAATTTTGATTGTGCCCATAAACGGATGTTCGTCACCGTCATATCCGACAATTCCGAACGGCTTTAAATGCCTTTCAAAAATGAACTTTGCCGCCGGGTTCACATATGTAACAGGCTCTGCCTCATTATCGAGAAGCCTTCCGGCAAGACTTCTTGCACTCAGCCTTACAATCGCACCGTCGGTTCTCACAATGCTGACAATCTCGTCAGCCTGTCCCACAAACACAAGCGACTTGCCGTCATAAGCCTCAAGCATATCGGCATTTCCGAACTTCTCGTCATACGGCACAGTCATCACAAGCTCATCGGCAGGCACATCGACATCTGCCGAAATTTCTGCCGTGAGAACATTTTTAATTTCACACCTTTTGCCGTTTTTATCAGTAAAAAAGTAAGTCAGCACAGCTTAACCCTCCTTGTTCCGAGGTTTTCATCGGGGAACTTAACATCGGGATTCAGTCGCACAAGCTCGTCAATTTTTACCCCTGTTTTGTATGCAATGTCCCACAGGGTTTGTCCGTTTTCACAGTCAAAATATGTAATTACCGTTTTCTGCTTTTTCTCCATAACCTCACGGAACACAAAGCTGTATTCAAGCACATTCGGCTTTGGCTCGCCCTTTATTTCAAGCTTTTCAAACACAGCATAAATGCTCGGCAGGTTTGGCACGGAGAGCACTTCTTTTCCGCTGTTTCTGAACACCTCAAACAGCCTTTCAAACTGTTCTGCACAATCCTCGCCGTACAGCTGTCCCGAACCGCTGATTTTCATATTCTTCCGCCCCATATCCTGAACGGAAGATTCGCCGAACGGACTTTTCATTTCTGCAACGCTCCTGTCACATTCAAAGCTGATATTCTGCGGATTGTGATGCCACACATATTCACCGAATTTCATCGGCACCGGTTTCATAGGCTTTTCGCCTCCTCTTCTTCGTCAAGTCTGCGACTGTAACGACGGCTTTCCCTTTCAAGGAATTCACCGAACATTTCGGTATCTTTACCGCCGTTCTCAGACTCCGCAAGCCTGTAAAGTTCGTCTGAATTTTTATCATTCATATAATTTTCCTCTCGTCGGCACTGATTTTCACGGTTGCAAGAATACTTCCGCTGCCCTGAGTAACGCTTGAAAATTCAAGCACTTTGCAATCCGTGTAAATGATTTTCTTCTTTGCAAGGTCAAGTTCAAGACTCTTAAAGCTGTCACGCTCCAAAAACGGAGTTTTATCCGTAATCTTCATCACAAAGGTAAGTTCCCATTCATTTGAAACAATCCTTTCAACGGGCTTGTCATTGAAAAATTCCTTGATTTCCGTGAAGGAGTTCTTTCTTGTACAGGTTGCCTTTTCAACGCCGCCGAGAATTTTCCCCTCACATTTCAACACGGCATTTCCGCAATTTTCAAATTCAAAGCCGTCCATTTAAACCTCCTCGCAAAGACAGAATTCCATATTAAAACTCACCGTTCTGTAAATTGCGTTCATATCGGGATCAAATTCAATTGACGCCGCCTCGCTGTGGGTAATCGTCTTTTCCGCATCGGCAGTTTTAAGTCCGAGAAGAATTTCACTTACCACTTCCGAAAGACCGCTTCCGTTCTCGGTTGCAGGAGCATACACCCTGATTTCAACTCCTGCATTGTAGCTTTCACCCTTGATAGACGGCGAAAGGTATCCGCCGATATAACTTTTCTCCGTTGACATATCTCTCACCGACACAACGGCAATCATTCCGTTCACGGGTGACGGTGCTTCATCAGAGCCGTATTCTCTTATAAATCTGACATTTTTCAAAGCCTCATTTAACTTTAATCCTGCAATAATACGGTCAACCTGTTTCTCAATTCGATTCAAAATCATCCCTCGTTTCTTCTCTGTATGCACACAGAACAGCCCTTACATAAATCGGATTGTCCTTCACATAATATTTTTCGCACCTTTTAACAGTATATTTACCGTTTTCACTTTCTATTACGCTTTTTTCCGAATCAAGCAGAACATCGGGCGGTGCAATAAATAAAAACAGCTTCGTTTTTCTCATACCCAGTTTATGCCGTACATTGTCGGAGTTTTGATTATAGTTATATCTCAAAGGTGAAATAAAGGCCTTTGTCCTAACCGATTTACCGCCGTTTTTAACGGTAACATCACAGCCGTATCTGTTTAATATTTTCCCGATAGACGGTGAAATATTCATCATATCACCCCAAGCAAAAATTTTTCTCTGCCGATAAGATCCTGCGACTTGTCGGCATATTCCCTCCACAGCTTTTCGGCACGGCTTTCGCCGTCCGCAGATGATGAAATTTTCAAATCACCTGCGGAAAAAGAAGAAATGCTGTCATCATTGCAAAGGGAATACAACCTAAAAGCGTAAACGGCACACAGGTTTTCAAGTCTTAATTCGTCATCTTCCGAAAGATTTTCCTTCGTAACAATCGAATTAACATACACCACGGCATCGTCAATAATGCTTTTCCATTTGTATGCTTCAGCACCGTCAATACCGCTGTATAATGCAAAACGCTTTGTAATGTTTGCAATGTTCAAGGCAATCCCTCCTTAACAGCTCATCACCTTTGACGCCTCTGTAAAGATTTTTGAAAAACCGGCGGTACAGGTAACTGCGGCTCTTTCAAGCTGACGGTCAATAAGCTTGTCGTAATCTGTAACAACACCGCCTGCCTGAACCATTTCAAGCGCACAGTTTTTGTCAAGACCGATAATCTTACCGCCCTCAAGCTCGGGAGTGTGAAGAAGGCTTGCACCGAGAGGTGTAATCATTCTGCCCGTAGCCTGAAAATCAAGACCTGCGTTTGAATCCTGAAGCTGAGAAAGCGAAAGAATCTTCTGCATTTCGGGAGTTGACGCAAGAATTGTGTTGAGTTCATACGGGGCAAGCTCCGTCCAGAGCTTTAAAAGGTCCTCATATGTAACCTTGCCGCCTGTTGCAACATTAAGTGTGCCGGCGGGATTTTCATTGCCGTCACCGTTCACAAGCACATCAATCGCATCTTTAAGCTGTGCTCTTGCAATATATGCGCCAATCTGATTGAGTGTTACGGTAAAGAGGTCAAGACGCTGGAAGCGAAGTGCCTCATATGATGCAACAAGCATTCTGCCGCGCTTGTGAAGCTTAACAAGGTTTTCTCTTGTCTTAACCTCAGTCTGCGGAATCTTTGCACCCTCGCCGACGAGTTTAAGACTCTTGTCATCCTCACTCGGAACAGATGCAATACTGCGGTAATCCATACCCTCAATATCTGTCACGGTTGCCACAAGATTTGGGAGAATATCCGCTCTCTCCATGCCCTGCATAACGGCTCTGCTCACATATTCGGGGAAAAGTGCCGCAGAGTTTGAACTCTGAAAAAACTTTTCAACACAGTCGCTGTTTCTGCCCTTAACCTTAATGTCAAAGCGTTTGAGCTGACGGGAAAATGCGTCAAGTCCCTCAAGTGCAGTACCTCTGTAATTTTCTGACGGATCAAGCTTTTCAAGTGCGCCCGAAATTCCGCCCTTTGTCTGATACATACCCTTTTCAATTGTAATATTTTCAAAATTTGCCATAATATCTTCCTCCCCTTATCAAAGAATAAATCCGACTGATGTGTCTGTTGAGTCAAGCACAAGGTACTCTCTGCCGGTTGTTGTAACCGACACGCCGCCGACTGCCGTTGCAGAAAGCTTTTTGTAGCCGACGGCGATTTTCTTGTCGCTCTTAACCTTTACATAGCCCGAAAGCTGAACAACCGCATAACCGCCTCTCACGCTTACGCACACACCGCAAAAGTTCTCGCTTGCGTCACATTTTGCAACAGTGCCGTTGTCCTTCATCTTAACAGGCACGCCTGCCTCCGTAATTGTTTTGTCTGCAATAAATGTTGCGGCATTTTCGCCGAATCCGTTAAAATTTACATTCATAATAATACCTCCGTTAAATACTGAACTGACCGTTTTCCACGGTGTTATTTCTCTTGTCCTGCTTGCAGTAAAGCTGCGGAACAGGCTCAAAAGCTGCTTTCTTTTTCTTTTCAAATGCTGACTTAAATTCTCTGAGCTGTTCAATTGTCATGCTCTTTGCAACGCTCTCCATTGTTTCACCCGAAATGTCAGGCTGAACAAAAGCGGCAAGTCCCACAACATCACGGGTAAGGCTTTCACGGTACAACACACCGTCCTTAGCCGACTTTTTAAGCCCGTCAATATATTCGCACAGCTTTCTGCTGTCGCTCTCATCAAGTGCAAAAGCCTTTTTGTTTTCAATGGCTTTAAGAATTTTCTCCATATCATTTTCCTTTCCAAAAATTTTGTGACCTTTCGTAATGCCTGCCCTCTTTTGTGACGGCACGGCAACAAAGCTCCATTCGTATGCGTCATACGGGTTCACAAGTTCACCGCAACAAAGCTTTGAGCCGTAAACCTCGCCCTTTTTGTGAGTACACATTGAGATATCCTCACCGCACACATTGCACACAACCCTGCCAACGGCACAGCCAACGCTTACTTCCTTGATAATTCCGCTGTCAATCGCAAGGATAATATCCCTGTTGCTCTCACAAACGGGAAGATACGCCCTTGCCTTGAGCCTGTAGTAATCGTCACCCAAAGCCGTTTTCTGACCGTCAATTTTCTCAACCTTACAGCTGAAAATTCTTGCCGTCTGATTTTTGGCACTCGGATTGTGGTCAATAATTCCTGTCTTGCCGACAAAAAGCTTTTCAAGCTCATAAAGCGAATCTGTTGTAAAGCGTTCGCCGTCACGGTCAACATCGTTGTCACACAACACAACCGAAAACGCATACACCTCATTTTTTGCAAGATTTCGCCTTGTAAAACGGTTAATCAGTTCGAGTTCATCATCACCGACAGTCTGATTTTCACCGTCAACAACGCCCGAAACACCGCTTTTAATAAGTTTGTTATCCTTCATTCTGCACCTCCGCTCCAATCTGTCTTTCAATGTTCATCGCATTTGCATTGTTAAGTCTTGCCTGAGAAAGCTCAACCGCATCCTGAAGATTAATCTTGTCCCACTCAATCTTAAAGCTGTCGTTATAACCGCACATTTTAAGATGAGCCGACACAATTTTTGTAATCACGGGTTCAAGCACTGTGCGGTAGTAGGCAAGCTCGCTTGTGAGAATATCCGCCTGCTGTTCGCTCATTCTCTCCGTACTCGACCACGAAATACCGAGCAAAAACGGCGGAATACCAAGCTTTGCGATAATCTGTTCAAGAATATGCCTTACGGGAATGTCGCAGTCGGGCATATCGCTTTCAGCACCGATAACCTTAATGCTGACATCGCCGACCGACACAAAATCACACACGCTGTCGCTTCTCATCGCCTTTTTCCACTCATCGGCAACCGCCTGTGCATTTTCTCTGCTCACAGCCGAACCGTTTGAATCGGGATTGAGAGTAACCGCAAAACGGATATCGCCAACCCTCTCCCAGTTTGTTTTTACCGACTCAAAAATCCTCAAAAGTATTGAGCTGACAAACGGCAGACCGCTGAGTATGGAAGTACCGCACACCGTACCCGGCTTGGGATTAAGCAGGGTTGCAAAAATCCTTTCCGGATGCTTAGGTTCTTCGGCTGTACCGTTGCCGAGTGTGTAAACCGCAAGCTTCAGCGGAGAAGAATCCGCTCTGATTTCAACAT
Organism: Ruminococcoides sp.; assembly: GCF_057037865.1. NCBI lineage: Bacteria > Bacillati > Bacillota > Clostridia > Eubacteriales > Oscillospiraceae > Ruminococcoides > Ruminococcoides sp. Next base: position 11,968 of record NZ_DBLZMS010000005.1, on the reverse strand, counting down.
CGTCAAGGCTTGCATTGTACAATGCGCAAATTCCTTCACCGTCACTATCGGGAACAATCTCACCAACCGCCTGTCCGTAGGTGAGAAGCGAATCAAGATAGCAAAGCACAAAACTTTCAAGCCCCATCATTTCACCGTTTGTGCGGACATTTTTAACAAAGCTGTCGGCAATCTTCTGACTTTCAGCCGATGAAGTCACAATTTTGAACCCGCCGATAAGTCTGATAATTTTGCAGAGTGCCGCATCAATAATCGGCACAGACTCACGCAAAGTTGTGTACAACTGCCTTTCCGTTCTTGTCTGAACGGCAAATCGTGAGAAAATCGGCGAATTATTTCTCGTTTCTCTCAAAACGGTCTGCACCGTCTTTATGCTCTCGGTCTTTTTATTTTTTCTGCCAAGCCTCAAGCTGTTTCCTCCTGTCTTTTGGTTGCAACGGCAAAGAATCCGTCACAACCGTAAATTTTCGTAGCGACAAAATATCTTATGTCGTCCATTGCATGATCGTTTTCCTTAACAGGTGCGTCACTGCGCCCCGAACCGTCCCAACGGTAAAGCGAAAATTCTCTTCTTGCGGCTCTGCAATTTTTGCAGATTCTGATTTTTCTGTCCTTCAAAGCCTGCGAAGTCTGTCTTATGCCGTTGATAACATTGTTTTCAGCCGACACAACCGTGTATTTTCCGTGCCGTCTTATAACCTCAATAAAGCTTGCGGCAGACGGATCGACAATCACACATTCGATTTTCCGCCCGTCAATCAGCTTTTCAAGTCCGTCATAATGCTCCTCATCGGTCTTTTGAAAGCCCTGAGTGCGTGAGTTGAAGTAGTATTCGTCAACCCTGTACCACACACCGTTTTTTCTGCCCCACAAACCGAATGATGCGGGATTTACAGTACCGTAATCGCACGATACCGCCCAGCTTTCAATGTCTGACGGAATATCGCAGTACATCCTTTCATTGTCCATAAACGGATAAACCGCACCGAAAACGGCTACCCATCTGCCTTTTACGAACCTCTCGTAAAACACACCCGAATACAGACTTTCATACCTCTTGATAACCTCGGGCTTCAAAGACGGATTGTCCTGCATTGTAAAGTGCAGATACAACGCATTTTTGTCACCGCACTTTTTAATCCACTCACGGTAGAACCAATGCTCAGGAAATTCGGGATTGCAGTTAAACCAAAATCTTGAACCCGACACGGAACATCTCGCCAATGCCTGTTCAACGAACGACCTCGGCATCAACGCAACCTCGTCAAAAAGCACACCCGAAAGCGTCATGCCCTGAATGAGCGATGCGGATGACTCGTCCTTGCCTCCGAAAAGATAAAACCTGTTCATCACTCCGTTAACGCTCACGGTCAAAATATTCTGCGACAGCTTTTCTTCACACTTAAAACCGAGTGATTTCAAAATCGGAATCACGGGCGTAATCATATTTCGCCTTAAAGAACGGATTGTCTTTCCGCAAAGTGCAAAGTCCGAATTTGCAAAATCGTAAAAGCTCCACAGAATAAAAGACAGCGACATGCAAAATGTCTTACCGCTGCGCACAGCACCGTCACAGATGATTGCGTCCCTGTCACGAAAAGCCGACTCCCTGTTCCACCACGAAAGCACGGTAAGCTGTTTTTTAGAAAAAGCTTTAATTTCCATTTTCCTTGTCATTCACCGCCCTTGCGCTGTTTGAAATGGCGTCAAAAAGTTGTTTGGCGCCTGTTTCATGCTCACCGCCTGCACCGAGTTTTTCAAGTGCCTTTAGCCTGTCAAAAAACTTGATTTCCATTGAACCGTCCTTTGGTCTTTTAATCTCCGACACAAGGAACAAATCCATGCCTTCAAGATCCTCCTTGCTCGGATCACTTTTGTAAAGCAAAGAAATTGCATCGCAAATGCTCCCGAAAGCCAACCGCTGATACCCTGCCGCCGCCATGTTGGCAAGGGATTTTTCTCTTAACCGTGACAGCCGTTCAAGCTCGGCTGAAATTTCGGGACGGCAGATAAGCTCTTCCCCCTTCTGCTCACAATCCCCCGTGTAGCCTGCCTTTTCTGCGGCAAGCTCGGAATTTCCCGAACCGAGAAATAAACTGCAAAACTTCTTTTCCCTACCTGTTAATTTTCTGATATCTCGTCACCTCCGTTTTTCGAGAGGCTTTATCAACGCCCCTCACTTATACCTGCAAAATTCAAAAAAATTGCATACTTTAATGCATTTTTCAAAAATATTTTTAAAAATAATTATTCACAACCAAAAATCAATAGTCAAAGATATCCGCCTGCCCCCCCTCAAAAAAACCGGCTTTTCCAAATCAGATAATAAAAAAACCGTGTGTACTTTTTCTGTACACACGGTTTTGTGTTATAGTCGGTATATTTACTTGAGCATTTTAAGGATTTCGTCCTTTTCGCGATAGCCTACTGCCTTGTTGACAAGCTGACCGTTTTTGAACACCATAAGAGTCGGGATACTCGACACATTGTACTGCATTGTAAGGTCGGGTTCTTCATCAACATTAACCTTGCCGACAAGAATTTTGCCGTCATATTCGTCAGCGATTTCTTTCACAATCGGGGCAATCATCTTGCACGGACCGCACCATGTTGCCCAAAAGTCTACAAGCACAGGGATATCCGACTGCAAAACCTCCTGCTCAAAAGTTTCTTTGTAAAGCTCTATTTCCATAACAATCCTCCTGTTCGGTTATTTTAATCTTTAGATTTGTAGTAAAGCATACAATGACAAAAGCCCTCAAAATCAGGATCGGCAATCTGCTCTTTGAATTCCTTGCACATACACTTGTATTCCTCTGTACGCTGAATTCTGCACGGGCAGTAACCGCCTGTCCTCTTCAAGCCCTCTTTAACTGTCTTTACTGTTTCTTTGTCGGGATTAAGTGTTATTTTCATCTGCTCACCCCACAATTTTTACGGTGTTTGCCGTTAATCTCTTCCCTTGACTATACTATATATCGCAACCTTAAAATTGTCAAGCATGCGAGTGCCTCGCTCTCAATTCGTGTAGATAGTTTGAAACAGTCAATACTGCTACTCCCGAGATTTGCTTTGTGCTAATATTACCCTATGCATACGAGTGCCTCGCACCCTGTTCGTGTAGACAGTCTGATATAGTAAAAACTATAAGTCCCGAGATTTGCTTTGTGCTAATCGCTCTCTGTTCGTGAAGATAGTTTCTGTAATGCAAAACATATTATGCCCGAGCGTAACATTGCCACCTTCTGCACCATTCAATGTAGCGGCGAACAGTGTTCGCCAATCGTTTTGGTTACAAAACCAAAACGAACAAACACACAATCTATTTTTTTCAAAAAATTATAATGTCAAATTGAAATTAGCTTTTATTCAATTCGTGCTTGCACACGAATTGATTGGCGAACGATGTTCGCCACTACGGTATAACGGTAAATTTCCGACATTTATATAATTTAATTTACCATAAAATTTGTACCGTTACTTGCAAGTGTTCATCGGAGCACCTACTGAATTGTGAAAACAGTAACTAAAATTATCTTTATTATTTGCCGTATAAAAAAACTCTGTTAAATTTTTCAAAAAATGCATTAAAATATACATTTTTTCGCCTTTTGTGCTTATAAGCGGAGGCGATTTTATGACTAACTTTTTTATGGTACCAAACGAGGTGTTTGACCTCAATCTAAAACCGCAACAGTTCGCTGTTTTATGCTACATACTCAAATGCTGTGACGAATCGAACACCTGTTATCCGTCCATACACACCATTGCAGAGGCCTGTGCAATCTCCGACAACACCGTTAGGGAAAGCATAAAATTCCTTTGCAAAAGAAAAATCATTACCAAATCGGGCGGTTTCACGGTCGGCAAATACGGCAAGATTCAGTCATCGTCCTATCTGTTCTCGCTCAACCCGAATTTTTATGACGAAGGTTTCGGCAGGAACAACCTTGTCGAATATTACAAAAACGAAAACTCTGCCACCTCATAATCTGCAACAACACACTCTGCGAATATCACCTCATACCCCATGCAAAATACTGCACCCCCCTGCTTCAAATATTACACCCATGGGGTTCAGAATTTACACCTCCCCCCTTCAGAATTTGAACCCGTCCCCTTCAGAATTTGAAGCCTAATAATACCCATAGAAAAAGACTAAGAGAAAAATACCCAAGGAACAATACCAAATTAATAACTGCGATGAGTGGAATTGAGAGCGAATACTGACGAATTGCATCCTTGTAATTGCAGAAATCTGTGTTATACTTAAGTTGAAAATAATTTGATGAGGTGATAGCATGGTAATAAGAGAGGTTCAGGACAGAGATTTCGTTCAGCTTGCGGAAATGAGATGGACACATGCTGTTGAGGACGACGAAACTTACGGTGAACACAACACCGACGGTGTAACAAAATCGGTATTTATCGAGGAGTTCATTGCCTTTTTATACACAAACAAGGAATATAAAATCTTCGTTGCGGAAGATGAGAATGCGAAAATTCTTTCCGCAATGTTTGTATATCTTATTCCGACAATTCCCACCCCGAATGCAAAGCGTGAATTTATTGCGTATCTCACAAAGGTGTTCACGCTTGAAGAATATCGTGGCAAGGGCATCGGCACTCGACTGCTCGATTATGTAAAGAACTATCTTTCGTCAATCAACTGCGAACTTGTCTTTGCATGGCCAAGCGAAAATTCGACAGAATGGTATAAATCTCATGGGTTTTCCGACACCAACGAAATTTTTGAGTGCAGATTATAACAATAAAAATATAAGAGAACAATCGGGTAACAGATTTACTGAATGTAAACTTCTGCTACCCGATTGTTATTCTATACCAAGAACATCATGGAAATATTTAAGCGTGGAATATTTGTATTTTCGTTCAAAAGATTTTTTGTCAGCGTTTTCAAAATCTGAAACCGATTTGACATAGCCCTCTATGTATTTTGAAATCTGTTTTTCAATTTTATAAATATTCATTCTGACAGCCTTATATTCATCTGTATCAACGACTGCATTTTCAATTAAATATTTATCATAATCCTCAGGTCTGATAAGAACCGTTTTTGAATAATCAAGCCCCGATGAATCGGCTTTTGACCTTTCTGTATTTTTAAACAGGAACGCATTTTTATGATGAATATGCGACCTAAACGGAACACAAATATAATAATCATTATGAGTTTCAATTAACAAACATCCATATGGGCGCTTGTCTTTTAACATCAATTCTCTGTAATGCGACTGAGGATAGTCTGCTATAAATTGTTTTGACAGATAAATAACGCTGAATATCACTTTAAAATTCCCCTATACCTGACCACATCTAAGATGTCAAAAATATTTTAGAATCTCAGTTGAAGTTATAAATTTCCACTAAACGCTAAAGGGCTAACCCACTATTGAAAAAAGAGCAGACACCGCAAGATGTCTGCTCCAAATCATCGCTCGGTCAATTTTTATTTTACCGATGTGTCAGAACCGTCACACATCATCGTCAATCGGTCATTTTTATTTAGTCACGAGTCAGAACCGTCACTCGTCATCAAACGAAAAGCCATATCGGTTTTTCTATTATTATTTTATCCGAAATATAGTTTTTTGTCAAGCATTTTTATGCTGACATAACACTTCGGATACACTTTTATTATAAGCATATTTTTTTAAAATATTACGAACAAATAAAATAACAAAAAAACGGCACCCCGATTTTACTCGGAGTGCCGTAATTAATTTTGATTACAGAATCAGAATCGTGTTGAGTGTGGAATATTCCGCATTATTTAGCGTAAGCAGAATCTCCGCCGATCTGACCGTCGATACCTGTAAATCCGCTTGCGCAGCATACATAAACTCTCATGTTAGCCTTAGCAAGTTCCGGAACTGTAAGTGTACCGTCAGTAACATACTTAACATCACCTGTAACAGCGTCAACATACTTGCCGTTAGGAATGTTCTTGAATGTTGCACCTGAAGAAATTGAAACGAGTGCAAGGCTGTCTGTGTTGTCGTCAGTATAACGGCGAACATAAGACATATCGCCACCTGTTACATATGTGCTTGATGCTGTGTACTGTCCCTTCTGGAGAGCGGGGATAGCACGACGAATAGCATTAACCTTTGAAAGGTGCTTACTGAGCGGGCTTGCAAGAGTGTCAGCAACAGTGCCTGATGCTGTGTACTCACTGAAGTCAGTAGCTTTTACAGTACCCTCAAGATAATCACCGAAGTATGCACGACCTGAGTTTTCAAGAGAAATAAGTGTACCCTTATCAATAAGCTCACCCTTCTTGAACTCAACTTCCGAACCATAGTATACGCAAGGAATACCACGGAATGTGAACATAAGATCCATATTCTCTGCCCATGTCTGTGTACCGCCTGTGAAACGAGTTGTTTCATCCGGCTGTTCAGGAGCATAGTCGTGTGAATCAACATACATTACGCTGTATGTTGCATCATTGTAATACTGGTCGTTGTTAACAGCGAAGTTATAAGCGTTCTTAGCGCTACCGAACATTCTGTGCATCTGGAAGTCAATTGCATCCATGCCTGATGCCATAGAACGGTCGGAACCGTGATATGTAATACCGTCAAGGAAAGCGTTGTCGCTCTTTGGCTGTGTAGAATCCATATCACCGTTGTAATTATCTTCTTCAAGATAATGCTGAAGAACGAGGTTCATGTTGTCGTTGATTTCTGAAGCTGATGTGCCCCAGTTCCAGCTGTCTGCCCACTTAGAGTTAGACTCTTTCCATGTGTAGTAAGGAGTTGACTCCTCGGCATGGCCACGATACCAAACTGATGTGTATCTTGTGCAGATTTCGCCGAACATATAGAAGTTAGGCTTGCCTGCTGCCTTAGCAGCGTCCATAAGCTGATCATTGAACATAATGTTGAGAGATACTCTCGGAATGTGACGAACAGTATCAACACGGAAGCCGTCAACGCCCATATCCATATACTTTGAATATGAATCTACAACATATTCCGCAACTGCAGGGTTCTCTGTGTTAAGGTCAACGCAGTCGCCTGCAATCTGGCTGAACTTTGTTGTCCAGTCATCATAGTTAGGACTCTGGAAATAGCCTGTATGATAGTAGTTGTTCGGGTTGTAAGTATCACTCTGTGAAATCTTATTCATAGAGAAGTCCTGAGCTGCAGGCTGAGGACCGGTTGAGTTACCGTTGTCGCCTGAGTAAGTAACATTCTTCATAAGATTAAGTCTCTGCTGATACTGAACACCCGGCTTCTGAGCCCAGTATTCCTCAGGTGACTTAAGGCCGTATGTATCAAGAAGATACTGTGTAGGAATCAATGACTCCTGAAGGTTGCCAAGGTCTTTAGTTGTATCCTTTGTGAAAAGATCACAGAAGTGTGCTTCACCAAAGTTACCTGTGTGCTGAAGAACTACGTCCTGAATAATCTTCATGCCCTTCTGGTGAGCATCATGAATAAGATCTTCGTATGTGTAGTCTGAGCTTTCATAACGAGCATCAACTGTTGACAAATCCATAGCATGATAGCCGTGGTAGTCATAGCCTGATCCGTTTGTAACAACAGGTGTTACCCAGATTGCGCTGAAGCCGAGAGCCTTGATGTAGTCGAGCTTTTCGCCAAGACCCTTGAAGTCACCACGCCATGCAGGGTCGTCATCACCGTTGCCGGCTGTGCCGTCATCCCAGCAGTGAACATCGTTGCCTGTATCGCCGTCATAGAAACGTGTTGTCATAACGAAGTAAATTGTTTCTTCACGCATATCAACGCTGCCAACCGGATCCGGCTCGTCAGGGTTGTATTTTGACCATTTACCGTTTTCACAGTACCAGTCTGCGCTTGCAGCAGATTCAAGTTTTTTCTCCGAAGAATACTGCTTGCCGTCAGCGTCTGTAACAATGGCATTTACCTTTGTAACATCTGCTACATGGTAGTTATACCACTTGTCACCCTTTGTCATTTTCTCACCGGGGTAAGACTTTGACATGGCGCTGTTTGTGGGGAGCGAGTTCCACAAATATACATATGGCTGTGTACCGTCACTCATTCTTACATGAATTGTGATGCCTGTTTCTGTTGTATCCGCAGATACAGCGTCAGAGTCGGAACTCTGAGCTGCATTTACAGAAATTACTCCTGCGGTTACAACCATCATCACAGCAAGAACAAGTGCGCACAGCTTCTTTATTCTTGTCATAGGTATATCTCCAATCTTTCTTTTACTTAATGTTTGGATTATTCAAGGTTTACAACGATTTTCTGAATGATTGTTGCATCCTTAACACTGATTGCACCGTCACCGTCAAGGTCGCAAATTTTGAGGTCAAGTGTTTCGAGAGCCGGAACATCCGGAAGTCCTACAATTGACTTCTGAAGATATGTTGTGTCCACAACAGTTACATCTCCGTCACCGTCAACATCGCCACGGAGTCTTTCGGGAGCTGTTGTAGGCTGAACTGTTGTTGGCTGAGGAGTTGTAGGTTTAACAGTTGTGGGCTGTGGAGTTGTAGGCTTAGCAGTTGTAGGCTGAACTGTTGTTGGCTGAGGAGCAGTTGTAGGAACAACAACTGTTGTAGGCTCAGTAACATCGTCTGCAGCTGTGTAAGCATAAGTCTTGTTTATTGTGCTGTTGTCAGAACTCTGTACATAAACATTAACCTTGTATTCACCCTTCATTTTAGGAACGAATGTGTAAATGTTGTTGAGTGTGTAGTAAGGTGTGTTCTGAGCACCGTTAGGATCAGTTACAACATACTTGTAGAAAAGAAGGTTAGTACCTGTCTTACCGCCGCCTGCCTTAACTGTTACAGTAGCAGTTGAGTTAACCTTGATAAGGTTAAGGTTTGCAGGAGTAACGCTCTTGATGATTGGCTTAACAAGTGCTGAGTCGTCCTTAACTTCAAGAGTCATTGTACGGTTGTTTGTGTTGCCGTCTGTGTCCTTAAAGTCAAATGTAATTGTGTATTCACCTGCAACTGTAGGAGTCCATGTTACTGACTTAGCAGAAGAGAAGTCGGAAAGTGTTGATGTTCCGCCCTGTGCGTTAGTAACAGAGAACTTGTAGCTTACTGCTGCGCCGCTCTTATTGGCAGCAGTTGCAGAAAGCTGTACATCTGTACCTGTGTAGATGTTTGATGCAGGATCAGCAGTGAATTCCTTAACCTGGAGAGGGCTTGTATCGTAAACAGACCATTGATTAGTCTTGTTGTTGTATATATAGCCGTCCTTTGCAGTAAGGTCTGATGTCTGTGACTGACCGCTGTTGCTGAAGATGCATTTTGCATATGACTTTGATGCGGTGTACTGATAGATGTTGCCGCCGATGCTTGTCATCTTTACGCCCGGCCATGAGCCGTTGCTGTCAGTACTGCCGTTCCACATATAAACTACCGGTGTTGCCCAACCTGCCTCGTTGTTGAGGTAAACAGTTGTGCCTTCACCGCTGGGAGTTGTTGCTGTTGTAGCAGTTGTTGCTGTTGTTGCGCTTGTAGGTGTCTGAACAGTTGGACCCTGTGAAGGAGCACCTGCATAATCCGACCATGTACCCTTTGAAAGGTCATAGATTTTGCCGTGACCCGGGTATGTAAGGTCTTTTGTCTGATTTGAGCCGTCGTTGAAGATTACCTTTGTATAATCCTTGTCAAGAGTGTAGGAATATACGCCGTCTTCAACCTTTGTCATTGCCTTGCCCGGCCAAGATGCGTTGTTGCCGAGGCCGTCAGTCCACATATAGCAGTTAACATTTGACCAGCCGTTGTTTACCTTAACGTAAACAGTATCGCCTGTTGCAGCAGAAGCACTGACTACACCGACGAATACGGTTGAAACCGCCAGCATAAGGCAAAGCACAAGGCACATGATTTTGTGTTGTCTTTTTACCATTTTGATTTCCTCCAGAATTATTTTTTTGTTGCACGTGTGAAGCTACTCAACACTACTCCACAATTACTCTTTAATTCTACATTATTGAACCGCTAATAATTTTCCTTTAAAGAATAATAAAATTTCTTGCGTCACAAATTATTCACATTCAAATTGTGCATAATAGACAATGAAACAATAATTAGCAAAAAAACAGGATAATAAAAGCAAATAGTCAGATGTTCGGTTAGCAACATCTGACTTTATTTACAGTTTCATGTCAAAAAATTTTCATTTGATTACTTCTTTTTGATTTTGTCCCAATAGGCTTTGAACGCCTGCTCGTTTTTATTCCTGCCGTATTCGTAATACTTCTTGTCCTTTAGGGCATCGGGCAGATATTGTTGCTCAACATAATGGTTTGGAAAGTCGTGGGGATAAAGATAGAACTGTCCCTTGTTTGGATTGTCATCTCCGTCACAGTGCTTGTTCTGCAATTGTCTGGGTACAGGACCCGAGTTACCCGTTCTTATGTCAGCCAAAGCTCTGTTTATACCCATATATGCCGAGTTGGATTTTGGGGCATTGCACACCATAACCACGGCATCGGCAAGCGGAATTCTCGCCTCGGGAAGTCCGACAGCCTGTGCTATATCAACGCACGACTTTACAATCGGCAAAAGCTGTGGATACGCAAGTCCCACATCCTCGCTCGCACACACCATAAGTCTGCGACACGCACTCGGCAGATCGCCTGCCTCAAGCAGTCTTGCAAGATAGTGAAGTGCGGCATCGGGATCGCTTCCACGCATACTTTTCTGATAAGCCGAAATAATATCGTAATGCTCATCGCCCTCACGGTCATATCTGACCGCACTTTTCTGCACAAGCTGTTCAACGGTTTCAAGTCTTACAACCTTTTTTCCGTCAATTTCATCTGTTGCAATCACGGAAAGCTCAACGGCATTCATAGCCTTGCGAACATCTCCTCCGCAACCCGATGCTATTTTCTTTGCACATTCTTCGGGCATTTCAATATCCGTACCGCTCTCCTCGGCAAGAAAATCACTTGCACGGTAAACCGCCTTTTCAACCTCATCCGGCTCAACCGGCTTAAATTCAAAAACAGTCGAACGGCTCAGAATTGCGTTATATACATAAAAATACGGATTTTCGGTTGTTGAGGCAATCAGCGTGATGCTGCCGTTTTCAATGTATTCGAGCAAAGTCTGCTGTTGCTTTTTATTAAAATACTGAATTTCGTCAAGATAGAGCAGAATTCCGTTAAGCCCCGAAAAAGTGTTAAGCTGTGCAACAATCTCCTTTATGTCGGCAGTTGAAGCCGTTGTGCCGTTAAGCTTTTTGAGTGTACGGTTTGTCTTTTTGGCAATATATGTGGCAAGCGTAGTTTTTCCAACCCCCGAAGGACCGTAGAAAATAAGATTCGGAATATCTCCGCTTTCAATAATTTTACGCAAAGGTCTGTCGGGCGCAATAAGATGCTTTTGTCCCACAATGTCATCAATTGTCTTTGGACGAATCCTGTCCGCAAGCGGTTTGTTCATAATTTTTCTCCCATGACTTCAAGTTGCGTATTTTATGTCAAGCCTCGTTGTTCTCGGCTCTTCTAATATAGTACATTTGTTCGGGTGATTTGTCAAGCAAAAGTTACAGTCCGCACGGCGAGCCGACTTTTTATGTTCGTGCAGATAGTTTGTAATGTCAAAAAAACATATTATGCCCGAGCGTAGTATTGTAATTGTTCCCACAATCCAGTAGGGGCGTTCATTGGACGCCCGCAAGTAAAGACACAAACATTGTGATAGAAATAAACTGTATAAATATCACAAAGTTACCGCTATTTTGTAGGAGCTAACCATGTTCGCCCGTTCGTATGCAACGCATACGATTGCACGCAATGCGTGCAAGGTTCAATACACAATTATAATCACATCAAAACATATGTGATTAAGCAAAATATTTCATCAAGGCGGGCGGCCGATGTGTGCAGTGTAGTAACATAGTATACAACAGTGCAAAGACATAGTATACAGTTTTATGATAAAATAAATGGCAAGAAAATAGCAAATGAAGGAGCT